>JAPKZG010000006.1 GCA_026393895.1 Candidatus Aminicenantota bacterium | reverse complement strand
TCGATGCCGTTGCCCTTGCTCTTGGACATCCGTTCGCCTTTGCCGTCCTGGATGTTGGCGTGGATGAAGCATGCGGTGAACGGGACGTCGCCGCGGAGATAGAGCCCCATGATCATCATCCGGGCGACCCAGAGGGTGATGATATCGCGGGCGGTGACGAGACAGGATCCGGGGTAATAATAGTCCAGGCAATCGTCCGCGCCGGGCGAGGCGGCCGAAAGCGGCCTCTGGCCCGGATCAATTGCGGCCGTCGCGGGTTCGGGCCAGCCGAGGGTGGACATCGGCCAGAGAGCCGAACTGAACCAGGTGTCCAGGACGTCGGGGTCCTGGGCCAGGCCCGCCGCCGTCAGCGTTTTCGCGTATTTTGCTTCGGCTTGTTCGTCCCTGAGCGAAACGAGGATCGAATAATTTTGACCGGGCGCAAGCGAGGAGAGGTCGCCGGGCGAATAATATTTTCCGGCGTCGTCGGCCACCCAGACCCGAAGCGAGCCCGGGTCGGCGGGAGGAAGGCCGGCGACGATCGCTGCGATTTGGGAGCCCGCGAACGATGCGTGCCAGATCGGGATGCGGTGGCCCCACCAGAGCTGGCGGCTGATGCACCAATCGCGTTTTTCGCCGAGCCAGGCCCGGTAAGTCCCGCCGTAGCGGGCGTCGTCGGGAGCGAACATCAGGCGGCGGCCGGTCGGCGACTTGTATTCAGGGTGGGAGGCGTCGATGGCCGCCTGGGCCAGCCCAGCCGCTTTGAATTCATGGGGTGTCCCGGCCCCGCAGACGATTCCGCCTTCCACGTCGGCCATGCGGACGAACCACTGCTTGCTCAGGTACGGCTCGATCGGCGTTTTGGACCGGTCCGAATGGCCGATTTCCATCTCCCGGTCCTCGACGGATTCGAGCAGGTCCAAAGATTTTAAATCGGCGACGACGCGCTTGCGGGCGGCGAAGCGGTCGTTTCCGGCGTAGGGGCCGGCGGCGGCGTTGAGAGTGCCGTCGGGGTTCAGGATGTTGAGGATTCCGATTTCCCCCTTGTGCCGTTCCCAGACGGCGTAGTCGTTGGGATCGTGAGCGGGCGTGATTTTGACGCAGCCCGTGCCGAGGGCGGGATCGGCCCACGAATCGAGGATCAACGGGATGGGCCGGTCGAGGAGAGGCAGATTGATCTTGCGGCCGGCGCGGGCCATGTCCCGAAGCCGCAGAAGCAGGGGAAGGACTTCGCGGCGGCGGGTTTCGAGGTTTTCAAGCGCCTTTTCGATCTCGGCCCGTTCTTTTTTAGCCGCCGCTTCGAGTTTGATTTTAGTTTCGGCGATCTGGCGATTGAGCTCGGCGGCGGGATGGGGATGGACGGCGACGGCCGTATCGCCGAGCATCGTCTCCGGCCGGGTGGTGGCGACGACGACGAACTCCGGCTCGCCCGGTTTCGGCCCGATGACGGGATAACGGAGATGCCAGAAATGGCCCCGCACTTTCTCGTAGACGATTTCATCGTCCGAGACGGCGGTCTGTAGCTGACAATCCCAGTTGACCAGCCGGTCGCCTCGGTAAATGAGTCCGTCGGAAAACAGGCGGAAAAAGGCCTCGCGGACGGCCCGGGCGCAGACGGCGTCCATGGTGAATCGCTGCCGGTTCCAGTCGCAGGAACAGCCCATGCTCTGCTGCTGTCGGATGATCCGGGCCTGGTATTCGTCCTTCCAGGCCCAGATTCGGGCGACGAGGGCTTCGCGGCCGAGGTCGTGGCGGGTTTTGCCCTCGAACTCGAAAAGGCGTTTTTCGACGACCGCCTGGGTGGCGATGCCGGCGTGGTCGGTTCCGGGCATCCAGAGGGTGTTGTCGCCCGACATCCGGTGCCAGCGGATGAGCAGGTCCTGCATGATGTTGTCCATGGCGTGACCCATGTGCAGGGCGCCGGTGACGTTGGGCAGGGGCATCATGATGACGTACCGGCCGGCCCGGGCGTCGGGGACGGCCGAAAAGGCGTCGGCTTCGAGCCAGCGCGCGTAGATCCGGCGCTCGTAAAGGGCCGGTTCGTACAGTTTTGGAATCTCATCCGCCATGGTCGTATCCTTCAGGTCGATCGAGGCCCTTATTTTTACCATAGACAGCCTCATTTCCCAAATCCCCCTATTTCTGTTTTTTGTTTCTTCATCCGGGGACTGATATAATATTCTCATGGATAAAAGAGCCCGGATCGTCAGCTTCCGGGAAGCGGAGGAGCTGGACATCCAATTCTGGAAAAAAGCCGCCCCGGCAGAGAAATTGGATGCGCTTCAAGCCTTGCGGGAAATGTATTATTTTATAAAAAATGAGAATCGAAAAGGACTTCAAAGAATTCATCGAATTGTTAAACGAACATAGCGTCCGCTACCTGGTCGTGGGGGGCTTCGCTTATTCGTTTCACGCCGAGCCTCGATTTACCAAGGATATTGATATTTTCGTCGAGGGATCGAAGGAAAACGCCGGAAAGCTTCTAAAAGTCTTTGCCGCTTTCGGCTTCGAGGATCTCGGCTTGACGATGGATGATTTCATCGGGCCCGGAGAAGTCGTTCAGCTGGGGGTGGAGCCGGTTCGCATCGACGTGATGACCTCGATTACGGGTGTGGATTTCGCCCCGGCCTGGGAAAACCGGGTTTCTGGAAATTACGGCGATGTCCCGGTTTATTTCATTTCCAAGGCCGATTTGATACTCAACAAAGCGGCCGTGGGCCGAAAACAGGACCTGAGCGATATCGATAAGCTTCAACGAATTTAACCTTTCCCGAGTGTCCCTGGTAAGAATTTCGGCGTTACGATTTCGGCCGAAACGAGCGAACGTCTGGCCGCCGGACAACCAGGCCCACGACCCGATGAATTGGGTGCTGGAATACGGCCGTTTCGACGCCGCCCGTTGGGGGAAGACCTGGCAGGACTTGTTCGACACCCAATGTCTCGTCCACAACCGGCGGGTCATTCGAAAGATCGAAATATCCAGGGAAGGCGACGGGGCGTTCGCCGTGGTCGATATCGACACGCTCTGGCGCGATGCGGAGGGGCGGGATCAGTTGGGGAAGGGGCGCGTCTGCAAAGTCTATGCCTTGCTCGGGGCGGAATGGAAGATGACCATGCATACGGGGATTTTGGAATATTCCTGAAGCCCGCGCCGCGCGATTCTCATTTTGGCTTGAATTCGCCGAGAAGTCGGGCCGGAGTCATGATCCGGATGTTGTTATAAGAACGGACCGACTCAAGAGCTTTGTCCCCGGTGATGATGACATCCGCCCCGAGGGCGATCGCGCAGGCGATGAATTTGTCGTCGTCGGGATCGCCGGGCACCGCGTGTACTTCCGACGTTTTCGCCGCAAAAAGAACATTGGGGGCCTTTGAAAAAAGATCGAGAAGCTCTTTGAAGTCCGATTCATCCTCCAATCCCATCCGCCGCAGGACTTTGAAATATTCCTCGAGAATTTCCGGGGAGAGACAAAGAGAAAGGGAACCGGATTTCCAAAGTTCGATGATCTTTCGGGGATTGCCGCCGAAAAATGACGACACGAAAACGTTCGTATCGGCAACGACTTTCATGACCGGCCGTAACGGACGTCTTTCACGGCCTTATTGACGTTGCCGGGCCGGGCGCCTTTTGCTTTCAGTTTTTCGCCGATCCGCTTCCATAAGCCGTCGACATGGGCGCCGAGGTCGCGCTCGACGACGTATTGGGCAATCAGCTCGCGGACAGCCCCGCTCGATGTCTTTCCCTCGGCCCGGGCGACCCGGACGAGTTTTTTCTTGAGCTCAGGGTCGATCCGGATCAGCATTTGTTCGGACATGAAATCAAGCCTTTCCCCAAATAGATATCATGTATATACAATATATAAAATCAAACATTATGTCAAGGTACCAATGTTGGGGAGTTGGAAATTCGGCGTGAGCAAAAGGGCGATTCCATTCTCTCTAACTTGTTTTTTAGAATGTTTGTGTGATACATGATGAAGCATCAGGGTTGGCTATGATCGTGAAAAAATATCGGCAACGGAATGGGAAAAAGAAATGGCCGATGAATTGATCGAACGGTACCTGTCCGACATAGGGGAAATCCGGCGGACGAAGGCTAATGTCCCCGAAACCTCGTTTTACCCCGCTTTAGAGCGGTTGCTTTCAGATATCGGGAAGAGTCTTTCTCCCAAAGTCCGTTGCGTCATCAATATCGCCAATCGCGGCGCCGGGATTCCCGACGGCGGACTGTTTTCGGCCGATCAGTTCGCTCGTAAGACCCGTTCGAGCGACTCCGACGATAATCCCTTTCTCGTTCAAAATCCGTCGCGGGGTGTGATCGAAGCCAAGCCGCCGTCGGCCGATATCCAAGTGATCGTGCGGTCCGACCAGGTGGGGCGATACTGGGAACGGTATGGGTTGGTGCTTGCGACCAACTTCCGGGCTTTCGTGATCGTCGGCCGCGGTCCGGACGGAACGCCGTGCGTTCTCGAATCGTTCACTCTGGCCGGGACGGAAGATGAATTCCGGCGTATGTGCGAGCATCCCCGTTCGGTAGCCGCCGAACACGGCGAACGCATGCTGGAATATCTCAAGCGGGTGCTGCTTCTGAACGCGCCGTTGTCCGCCCCGCAAGACGTCGCCGGCATTCTTGCCTCATACGCCCACGATGCCCGGCTTCGTATTGAAAAGGTCGATCTTCCCGCTTTAACGGGTCTTCGACAGGCGCTTGAAGAGGCCCTCGGCCTGAGCTTTGAAGGAGACAAGGGGGATCATTTCTTTCGTTCCACCCTCATTCAGACCCTCTTCTATGGCGTATTTTCGGCTTGGGTTTTGTGGGCGCGGCGGCGCGAAGCCGGACGCGAAAAAGAAAAAGGCTTTGCCGGTAAGATCCGGGCGGCGACGGCTCCGTATATTTCTGCTGATCGTTTCGACTGGAGATTCTCTAATTATCTCCTGCGGGTTCCCATGCTGAGGGCTCTGTTTGTCCAAGTCTCCGATCCCGACAGCCTCGGCGCCCTGGGCTTGATCGAAGTTCTCAATTGGACCTCCGCGACCTTGAATCGTGTAGACCGCGCGCAATTCTTTAAGTCGTTCGACGAAGGACATGCCGTCCAGTACTTCTATGAGCCTTTCCTTCAGGCGTTCGATCCGAAACTCCGCAAAGAACTCGGCGTGTGGTACACCCCCGAGGAAATCGTCCGCTACCAGGTTGAGCGTGTGGACGCCGTTCTCCGTTCCGAACTCGATCTGCCTGACGGACTCGCGGATCCCAAGGTGGTCGTCCTCGATCCCTGTTGCGGAACCGGCGCATATCTGAGGGCGGTTCTCCGGCGCATCGCCGTCACCCTGCATGATAAGGGCGGCGACGCGCTTGTCGCGAACGATCTTAAAAAAGCCGTGATGGAACGCGTCTTCGGTTTCGAGATTTTACCCGCGCCGTTCGTCATCGCCCATCTCCAACTCGGTTTGGAGCTCGAGACTCTCGGCGCCCCGTTGAGCGACCGGAGCGATCCCCCCGAACGGGCCGGAGTCTATCTGACAAACGCACTTACCGGCTGGGAACCGCCCAAGGAAGCTCAGAAAAAAATCGTCTTTCCCGGTTTTGAGGAAGAGCGCGACGCGGCTGGAAAGGTGAAGCGGGAAAAACCGATCCTCGTCATTCTCGGCAACCCGCCCTACAACGCCTTTGCCGGCGTCAGTCCCGAAGAAGAACATGGCCTTGTCGAGCCGTACAAGAAAGGCTTGATCTCCGAGTGGGGCATTAAGAAGTTCAACCTCGACGATCTCTATATCCGCTTTTTCCGCCTCGCCGAAAAACGCATCGCTGAACACGGCGGGCGGGGCGTGGTCTCGTTCATTTCGAACTTTTCTTATTTGGGTGATCCTTCGTTTGTTATCGCCCGCCAACGATTTCTCGAGGAATTCGACGCAATCTGGCTGGATTGTATGAACGGTGATAGTCGCGAGACGGGAAAGCTGACACCGGAAGGAAAACCAGATCCGTCGGTTTTCTCGACGGAATGGAATCGGGAGGGTATCCGCGTAGGCACGGCTATTGGATTGCTTTTAAAGCGAGGCCGAGTACACAACAATCCCACGATGGTTCGTTTTCGGCATTTTTGGGGAACAATGAAACGCGCCGATTTATTAACCTCCCTCGATACCACGGACTTCGACGCGCAGTACGCGATCTCCAATCCTCAGAAGGACAATCGCTGGAGTTTCCGACCCTCGGATGTTACGGCGGCATATATGAAATGGCCAAAAGTAACTGAACTGTGTGCCCAGCATCCATTCAATGGTCCTATTGAGCGTCGTGGCAATTCGCTTATCGTTTTCCCCGACGAGCGAAAGAGACTGATGCTTGTATCGGAGTATCTTGCTCCTACAGTGTCAGATGACAAAATAAGAGAGCTCATCCCTGAGTTTATGAAATCCTCCGGAGAATTCGAAGCAGAAAAAACCCGATTACATCTCAAGGGTAAAAGATTTGATGAGATAAAAATTGTTTCATATCCATTTAAACCATTTGATATCCGCAATGCATATCTAGATCCTGATATCGCTCCTTTGTTCTCTCGGCCTGCGCCGCAACTTCTTCATCAGAGGTTCCCCGGAAATCGATTTTTCATTTCACGGGATACTGCCGATAAAAACCCCGAAGGTCCGCCTTTTTATTTTTCACCGGTCGTGTGTGACTATGATTGTATTTCCGGACACGCACGCCATTTTCCGCTCCGTCTCAAATCAAGCCCAATAAAGAGTACTAGTCGACTCACACTCAACAATCAGTCTTTGCCCGGTATGGAAATGAAGGAAGAGAATATTGTTGCCAATCTTTCTTCTTCCGCCCGTGCCTATCTTGCGTTGCTCGGTCTGCCCGACCCGGATACAGATCAGTCAACCGCTGAACTGATCTGGTATCATGCGTTGGCTATTGGATATTCGCCGGCGTATCTCACCAAAAACGCGGACGGCATCCGTCAGGATTGGCCGCGGATTTCGCTCCCGAAAGCGAAAGATACGCTTTTCACTTCCGCGGCTCTTGGGCGACAAATTGCGGCCTTGCTGGATACGGAATCGCCGGTTTCCGGAGTCACGGCCGGAAAGATTCCAAATGAGCTTAAAAATATCGGCGTTTTTCAGCGCCTTGACGGAAAACCGGCGAAACCCGAATCCGGTGATCTCGACCTGACCGCGGGATGGGGCCACGCGGGTAAAGGCGGCGTGACCATGCCGGGCAAGGGAAAACTCGCTGCGCGAAAAGGCGGCGCATACGACGTCTTCCTCAATGAAAACACCTGCTGGCAAAACATACCGGCCAAAGTATGGGACTTTACGATCGGCGGCTATCAAGTCATCAAGAAGTGGCTGTCGTATCGCGAGAAGCCGCTATTGGGGCGCGGCCTGACTTCAGATGAAGTCCGATATGTGACCGAGACGGCCCGGCGCCTTGCCGCCATCGTCGCTTTACAACCGGCCTTGGACGAAAATTACCGGCAGGTAATTAAAGCGACCTACGCCTGGCCCAAATGAACTCGACGGGTTACCTGTCGATTCTTTCAACCGTCTCCCGGTAGATCACACCGCGCTCGCGCAGGCCGTCGAGCATGAATTTCACGCAGTCCGGCCTCCGGCCGATGAATTCGGGAGGGATGATCCCCTTGTCCTCGAACAAACCGCCGGCCAGCATCCTCAAGGCACAGGACGCCGTGTATCCCGTCGTCCGGGCCATGGAATGGACGCTCGTGGCCGGATTATGGCGGTCGAGGAGGTCATAGGTATACCGGAGGGCTTCCCCGCCGCGGCGTCCTTCGACGACGACCTTCATCACCGTCAGGTCGGCCTCGCCCTCGCGGAGTTTCCATTTGGGAAAAAGTAGCCGGGAAGTGACATCCAACGGCCGGACGCGAACGCCTCCGACCTCGATCGTTTCGGAGCTGAAGAAGCCCGTCTCCCGGAGCATGGCCATCTTCTCGATGTGTCCGGGATAACGGAGGGTTTTTTCCTTCATATTGGGGGCGGAGATCGTCCGGGCGAGGGTCCGGAGCCCGTCGGTGTTGAAGGCTTCGAGCGTTCCGATTCCCGGAAATTCAAGCAGTTCGGGCTCGGAGAGGGCGGGCTTGACGACGAGCGCGCCGTTTTGGATGTACCGGGCCGGGCGGACGTATTCCTCGAGGACGTCGGCCGGCGAAAAAACCGCCTTGTATTCGTAGGGCCATTCCCTGATTTCGGGCAGGCCGCCGACATAAATCAGGACGGACCGTGTCTCCTCCAACAAGGAATCGACATGACCGACCAGCAGGTTCGACATTCCGGGGGCGACGCCGCAGTCGACGACCGCGGTCACGTTTTTGGACAGAGCCTGGTCCCGGAGAAGGAAGGGGTCCTCGGGAAAAAAAGCGATGTCGACGACGCTTTTTCCGGCGGCGATCACGGCTTTGAGCGTTTGAAATCCCATGAACCCGGGGACCGCGCTCAGCGCCAGGTCGTAATCCGCGGCGAGGTTCGTCACTGTTTCCGGATCGGAGAGGTCGATCCTGACGGTTTTGATCTTCAGGTGGCCGGCCAAACGGTCGAAGGCCGCGGGGTCGCGATCGGCGACGGCGACTTCGAACCGGGGATCTGCTGCCAAATCCAGGGCGGTCGGCGCTCCGACGAGCCCTGATCCCAAAACGATGATTTTCATTTTGATTCTCCTCGAAAAACGACGGGACGAAGGAACGAATCCTTAGGGGATCCGAGGGAATGAGGAGAGGAGAATTACAGGCCGCTGAAGCGGTCGATGTAGCGGGCGAGATGTTTCTTCAAAGCTTCCATATTCTATCCGATTCGGAAGGTTCCGGCAATCATTTGATATGGGATTAATATGGGGGCGACCCACGATATACGCCTCATTCTCTCACGGATAGCTCAATTTTACCCTGGGAATTTTCCTTCGCTCTCGGAATACGCAATTGACATTACCATCGGCGTTAGATAGAATTTTTTCATAGGAATAGGGGAATATATTTTATCGAACGAAGAAGGGCATTTTATTGATGAATCTCTCCTTCAAAAAGCCATGAAAGACGCGGTTGCTCGGGGCTGGATTGACCAAGCGAGCCACCTGCCATGCTTTGCGTCATTCTTTCGCCATACATTGTTGGAAGGAGGTTGTGATATTCGGACGGTCCAGGAACTTTTGGGCCATAATGATGTTAAAACGATGACGATTTACACGCATGTCCTCAACCGCGGACCGGCCGGAGTGCGGAGCCCGATGAATGGCCGTTGAGCTGATCAGGAAGAATATTATATGGATATTTATAAACAATGTTAGCCCGACCATAAGGTGAACACGATGGACCATAGCTACGAAGAACTCCGGGCCGCAGCGCTCGATGTCTTGGCCGGACGCGAGAAGGCACCCTACGACGTTAACCAGTACGAGCATCTCAGCGTTGGTGTTGCGGAAGCCTTTGCACGGAGGGAGCAACTGCCAGAAGCGCTTCGGGGATCTCGGCAGCCTTTCCGTCTAACGGCAGCTGACCGCGAACTCTTCTTGGAGGTCTTCTGGGACCTCTTCCGTCAGGGCATCATTACCCTCGGCTACAACGATTCGAATCGAGAGTTTCCCTTCTTCCATCTCTCGAGGCTCGGCCAGCGCCTGATCGAGAACCAGGACACCTACTTTTTCCACGACGTGGCCAGCTATACGAAGTGGCTCAAAGACGAGGTGCCACACATCGATCCAGTGACTCTACTCTATGTGCAGGAGGCACTACAGGCGTTTCGGTCGGGCTGCATTCTCTCGTCGTCAGTCATGCTCGGAGTCGCGACGGAACACACGTTCCTGCTCCTTGTAGAGGCGGTCGAGAGGTCCCCTACCTACGCGAAGCCGTTTGCGGCTGTGGGTAAGGAGCGAACGATCCTCTGCAAGGTCAATAAATTCAAGAGCGTTTTGGATCAACAGCAGAGGACATTGCCGCCTGAGGTGAAGGAGGACCTGGATACGCGTTTCGCCGGCATTCTCTCGGTCATCCGCACTGTCCGGAATCAAGCGGGCCATCCGACAGGACGGATTCTGGACCGCGAACAGGCCTTCATCTTGCTGCAGCTGTTCATTCCGTACTGCCGGAAGATGTACCAGCTGATGGAGCACCTAGGTAAGTAAGTGGGCGGGCTATCAAGCGGATGCAGCTGATCCGCGTTGTTGGGCAGACAAGGTGAGGGGATTGTGAGCAAGCCATGATTGAGCTCTATCACGGTAGCGGAGCTGGCGATTTCTCCATCCTGCAGGACGGTCTGACCCACGATCAGTGCCGGATTCTCTTCGATAATGCCGCCCGACTATTGGCGGCACGCTCCCAAACGCGAGCTGCCGAGATTCTACGATCTACACCTTTCCGCGTCGTTGATGCCACAAACCATTTCAACGACGAGTTCTCGGTGCTTTACGCCGTGCTACCGTTGGATAAATACGAGCGACTCCGACGTGGACAGGAGGATCCCACAGAGGGGCAGGCCTACCAGCAAATCGCAGGAGTGTTTTCTGAACTCAGCACTTACATACGTTTCATTGCCGTGGAACTTGCTCTCGATCGCCCAGTGCACCCAGATGTTCAGCACGGGCTTGGTTTGAAGCAATCCGAGATTAACAAGCTGGTCTACAAGTACATTGGGGTTTCCGGCGGTTACCTAGCCAACTTTTCGTATCGCAGCCACCATGAGTTCTACATCGAGCTGGACTTGGACATCAATCCGTACGATTATGAAGGTACTACCCGGGAGCGATTCATCAAGATTCTGAGCGAAAGTGCCCCACACGTGCAGGCTCGCATCCTCGAGGGTATTCTCGATCGATTTCTCCTCGGGAGTACAGAGCTTCGAACAAAGGAACGGGCAACAGAGATCCGCGTCTGGATTACGCGGCTCCGCACTGGTCCGCACGTTGAGCAGCCAGCGCTTCGGATAACGAGTGAGGTGGTAGAGCGCGCCCTACTTGATGCGCAGGAGTTGCTGCGCGCTACGGGTGCAACGAGTGGTGTTGATCGAGTTCATACGGCTCTCCACGGCTACATGCGCGAGGTCTGTCGCAGTGCAGGTCTGCCGGTGGCCGAGGATGCATCCCTTACTGAACTTTTCAAGCAGATTCGAGAGGAGCATCCAGCGTTTAATGAACTTGGTCCTAGGAGCGACGACATCCTCCGCGTCCTCCGCGCTCTCTCAACGATCCTTGATTCCTTCAACCCGCTGAGGAACAAGGCGAGTGTTGCTCATCCGAACGCGGCACTCCTCCCCGAACCTGAGGCTATGCTGGTAATCAACACGGCACGCAGCGTGCTACACTACATCGATGAGAAGGTGTACCGGCACGGGAATGCCAACAAGACAGAGGAGGCGAGTGCTGCCCAACAACGGCATGCAACTGACGGCACTTCGCGCCGCCGCTGATGCCGGGCGTTGGACTAGATAGGACAATGACACGCTGCATCTTCTGTAAGGACAGTCTGGGGCAGTTTACAACCCGCGAACACATTCTCCCCGAATCGCTGGGTGGTGGCGATTGGGCCGTGCTTCCCAATGGGCTCTGCTGTGATGCGTGCCAGAATCGTTTCGGCTCCGAAATTGAGCAGCAAGCTCTCGGGGACTATCCATTATCATTCTTCCGTGTTTTCCTCGGCATTCCCACAAAGAAGGTCAAGGCTCCGTGGTTCAATAGTTGGGAGGGGAAGATCAGAGCGTCACTTCAGCCAGGGGCATTTGGATTCGATCCCGTACTGTCTTTTGAGAAGGCGACAGTGGATGGTAGCAAAACGCAGATTCGTCTGATCGCCCACCCTCTGAAACCAGACATGGTATGTAGGTTTCTCCTTAAAATGGGGATTGAGGTGTTCGCTGCAAACGTTCCAAACGACGTGTTCCGTGTCAAGTTTGATGCCGCTCGTTATTATGCCCTCACCGGTGACAAGACGGTTCTGTGGTGGTATCTCCAACACGAGCGCATGGACGAGGCGTTCCATTTTATGATACGAGGTGTGTCAGAGCACGAATGGTCCCAAAACGTAAGTCTCGAAGTTATTGAACTAGAAGCAGAACAGGAGATGTTCCATCTCAGCCTTCTTTATCTCGACCTGTTCGTGCCGTTGACAACGGGCGTTCAGCCACAGATGGGAGGACTAGAGGAGCCTAAGTTCAGGCTCTTCCGAGTGTGAGAGATGGGTCGTCCAACAAGCTTATGTAGGGGACGGATTACAGCCGCCGTTGATCAGCACGTTGTCGGTACAAGGTGAGGTGCCATGCGAGTACTCCTCGACACAAACATCCTGATACACCGCGAAACCGCCAATGTCGTTAGACCTGATATTGGGGATGTGTTTCGTTGGCTAGATCGTATTGGGGCGGACAAATGCATTCATCCCCGGTCAATCGAAGAGATCCGGAGGCATCAGGACCCCCGAGTCGTCCAAAGCTTTGAAGCGAAGCTCCGAAGCTACTATCAACTTCAAACTCTCGCTAGAGATACTCTCGAAATACTGCGTATAAGAGAGAGCGATCGCTCACGTAACGATACAATAGATACCGACTTAATTTGTGAAGTCTATGCTAATAGGGTTGAATTGCTTCTTAGCGAGGATAAGGGAATACATGATAAAGCTCAAGCGCTCGGTATCGAAGATCGCGTTCTATGTATCGAAACATTCCTTGAACAAGCGATGCGAGAGCATCCTGAACTTGTTGACTACCATGTTCTCTCAGTAAAGCAAGAATTATTCGGTAACATCAATGTCAATGAACCTTTTTTCGATACTTTTCGGAATGACTACCCGGCATTCGACCAATGGTTCAATCGCAAAGCCGATGAAGTAGCGTATGTATGCCGAAGCGAAGATAATACTATCTTGGCGTTTATGTATTTAAAACCTGAAAGTATTATGGAAGTATACTCCGATATAATACCAATATTCTTGCCACGGCGGAGGCTTAAAATCGGGTCCTTTAAAGTTGCGCACTACGGATTTAAACTTGGAGAACGTTTTCTCAAGATCGTATTTGATAACGCGCTCCGCTTCTCTACGGAGGAAATTTACGTCACTATATTCGAGAATACCGTTGAGCAAAAGTGTCTAATTGCGTTGCTAGAAAATTGGGGCTTTTCAAAATATGGGGTAAAGAATTCCGGTTATGGCGAAGAAGGCGTCTGGGTGAGATCATTTGTGCCTATTGCTTTGGAGCAATATCCCGCAAGTACTTACCCCTATATGTCACTTGCGGCGCGAAAATTCATTGTATCTATTCGTCCGGAATATCATACAAAACTGTTTCCTGACTCGATATTGAATACCGAATCACCTCTGGACTTTGTCGAGGATCAACCTTATAGCAATGCTATTCGTAAGGCATTCATATCGCGATCGTATTACCGTGATCTGAGATGCGGCGATATAATCGTATTCTACCGAACGGGGGATGGAGTTGCGCCTGCACATTACACAGCGGTCGCAACTACTTTAGGTGTGGTTGAATCGATCCGAACCGAGATTCACGACTTCAATGATTTTAGAAGGGCCTGTAAAGGAGTTTCCGTGTTTTCTGACGATGAACTCCGTCAACAATGGGACTATAATCAGCATAATCGCCCGTTTGTCGTTCAATTTCTTTGTACATACTCATTACCCAGACGGCCAAATCTCGCAAAAATGAAAGAGGAGGGGGTGCTAATAGAATATCCGCGCGGTTTCGAACCGCTGACAAATGAAGGCTTTATCCGCCTATTGGAGATATCAGATGCAAGAAACTGTCCTGTTGTCGATTAAACCGGAGTTTGCTAATAAAATTTTGTGTGGCGAAAAGCATTTTGAATATCGGCGAACGCTATTTACTCGGAGCTCTGTCAACAAAGTCATGATATATGCGACTAGCCCCGTTTGCCAAGTCATCGGGGAGTTTGAAGTTGAGGGCGTCATTACAATGTCAAAACATGCACTATGGAGGTCTACGCGTAACTTATCCGGTATCACCTGGCGACACTTTTCGGAGTACTTCAAGGGAAAGACATGTTGTCATGCGATTAGGGTAAGAAATCCAATTCGGTATAATTCGCCGGTAACGCTTCGTGAAGCGAGCGGTATGGCGCGCCCGCCACAATCATTCGCATATATGAGAAGAAAGGCCGTGATCGAAAAACATTGTTAAGCCGAGGCATCGAGTATTTGTGCATCATACAAGAAACACACGAGCAAAGACGACGTTGCCCGAGCTAAGAGAATCACGTGGCCGGAATGGTTTGTAGTTTACTATGGTTCAGATGATGAGGGGCGCATATCTCGGAAACGCTTTATTTAAAACATTTTGTACTTCCGACCAGAGTTATCTTTATTTCCTCAGCGACGCCTTCGAGAATACTACCTCCGGGATTTGAGCGTCGAAATCGACCGATTCGATAACGAATTCGGTCCCATTTCCTTCCTTGAGGACGTCGCGGAATAGAGCCCGGGTTTGAATCCACCGGCCTTCGAATTGGCGCACGTCCGTGACTTCGAACGTCTTCAGGAGACGGCCGCTTTTGCCGTACCGTTCCTCCTTCAAGACGAGCCAGCGGTCCTTGTCGACCCAAATCCGCCGTTGATGATACGCGACGTTTTCGACTCTGGCCGTCAACCGGAGAATCAGGCAGGGCCGGGCGAGCATCGTCTCCTCCCCGTCCTCCACTGCTTCATAAATGTCGGACCACTTGCGGTTTTCCATCATGTCTTCATAGGACAGGTCCGAGCCCATCACCGATTGGCGGAGGAGGTTTCCGGAAATGCCGATGATCCGGTCGGTCGCGGGAGTGTAGGTCCAGAGCTGGTCGCCCAGCTTCAACATTTTTATTCCCTTCTCGCGCGGCGGGTCGAGATATTCGGTGAAGGCCTTGTCGTCGCCCTCGATCCAGGACTTGGACTTGATCGTCCGATCGGCCCGCCGGCCGTGGATGGTCATGGCCGCGACCATGATCTTGCTTCCGGGCACGGCGTTTTGATCGATTTTTTCGAGAATCGCCGCCGCCGCAATTACGGGCGACGCGTCCTGGGCCGGAAATCCGGGCCGGGCGAGGACGCAGAGGGCGCAGATGATTAAGGTGAACTGCAACGAGCGTTTCATGTTTCGAGCTCCTTGAACAACGAGGCGGTCGAGCGCTTGTAAATGCCCCGCCCGGCGATGGCCGTCCCGATGAGCGTGGAGAGGATTCCGGGGATGAACCCGATGAAATAGGCGGCGGGCGTGACCCGGCTGCGCAGCACCGAGGGCAACATGACCGCGGCATTCTTGAGAAATCCGGTGATGTTGATGCCGTGGGCTTGGAGATAATAGGAAAGCGCCAAGGCGACGGCCGTGCCGGCGATCGTTCCCAGGAAGCCGATCATCACGGCTTCCCCCAACATGGCCCGATACACGCCGCCTTTCGGTTCGCCCATGGCCAGGCGTACGCCGATTTCGCCGTACCGCCGGAGACTTCCGATCAATCCGGAGTTCCACAGCACCAGCGACATGGCCAGGATGAAGATGGCGATAACCGCGCCGTTAACCGCTCCGAGTTGGTCGAGCAGGGCGGCCAGATCGCTCTGGTCGCGCAGGGTCTTCATTACGGGGGTGAACTCATCAGTGGAAGCGGAAGCCGATATATTGAATCGGGAGGCGATGCCTTCGATGACATCCCGCTCATACGGACCGTCCGTCCTCCAGCCGGGAATTTCTCCGGCGGCGTCTTCCATATCGAGAACGGCCTGGGCGTCGGCGATGTCCATGACCAGTCCCATCCGGTCGAGGGCGCGGACGCCGAACCGGACCACACCCGATATGGTGAAGTTGGCCGTCGCCATCCCACCGTTCATCGTCGAGCCTATGAAGGTCGCTTTCCCGCCCGGTTCGAGGTTCAAACGGTCCGCCAGGATTTCGCCGATGAGAATCTCGCCGGATTTCGCCGGCAAGCGTCCCCGGACAACCGTGTTCTCCAATCCCAATCGCTGGATTTCGGCGCTTCCCGCGGTCAGGATGTCGGCCGCGGTCCCGGCGACCGTCCCCTGGGCTTTCGTTTCGCCTGCCTCGTCGGGAACGTCCAGAAGCCCGCCGAACCGGATGCGCGGCGCCCAGGTCATGCCGGGGAACGTCGTTTTCAGTTCTTTGACGAGCTTCCCGACTCCGGTCAGGGCCAAATCGTTCGGCGCCTGGTCCGACTCGGCGGCGTATCCTTTGGTCATCACTTTCACATGACCGGTCAGGAGGTCGGCGTTGAATTCGACGATCTGGTATTCCGCGCCCTTGATGTAACAATACAGGCCGACGGTCAGAAATACGCCGATGGCCACGGTCAGAAACGGGAAGAGAATCCGCGAACGATCCCGGATCAGGCCTTTGAACAGAAAGCGGATCATGACCATTTCCCCTTCAGGGCGTCGGTGGGTTTGAGGGTGACGATTTTACGCGTCGGCAGGAAGCTGACGACCGTGGTTGCGGCCAGGACGATAAGAATCGTGACGATGACCAACCCGGCGCTGTAGGCCGGGTAGAGCGCCTGGTTAAGGGCCAGGCCGAAGCTGTCCGCCTGGCCTGCGGGAAGGACCCAGCCGTGTTTAGCCATATAGATCAGGAGCGGCAATCCGTAAACGGCCCCGACCGCGGCCGCCAAAAGAGAGAGCATCGTGCCCTCCAGAGTGAACAGCCGGATCACGCGGCCGCGCGGCATGCCGAGGGCGATAAGCGTTCCGATCTCCCGGCGGCGGTGCCAGATGGACAGGATCTGGGTGTTGAAAATCGCGAGCAGGGCCATGGCCATGAGCGTTAGATAGAAAATGGAAAAGCCGACGGATTTCGCCTGGACGAAATTCTTGATGTCTTTGAGAAGCACGTCGTGGCCCTGGAAGCTCCATTCGGGATAAGTCCGCGGCGCGGTTCCGGCCGGCATCGTGACGATCGTCGCCTTGCCCGTCCGCCCGGTCATGCCTTGAAGCGCTTTCAAGGGGATCCAGATTTGCCCGACGTCCACGGTCTGGACTTGGGTTTGAAAAATTTCGACGATTTCGATGTCCGCGGCGTCGAACGTTCCAGACGCGTCCCGCCACCGGACAGTGACGGTATCGCCCTTGGATAGCCCGGTGTTTTTAGCCATTCGCGCGCCGATTAATCCGGGGATGTCTCCCGCGGCGCCGCGGAGGCGGTCGAACGGAAGTTTCAGGACGGCCTGGTCCGGGTCGACGCCTTTGAGCAGGGCAGGGACCATCCGGCCTTTGGGATAGATCGTTCCTGAGACGATCAGGATCGGGGCGGCCCGGCCGGAGGATGTCTCGACGGCCAATTCGGCGGGGATCGTCTTCGGCGCGTCGTCGATCGTCATCGGGTCGAACGGATCGAACGCCCCGGCCCAGTATTGGCCGCCGCCGGCTTCCTGGTCGATCGTGACTTTCGACATCTCCTTGTCCATGCCCTCGAACAGGCTTTGGCCCCAGATGATGGCGACGAAGGAGAAGGACAGGACCAAGGCGTTGAGCCAGGTTTTCGTCCCGTTGCCGATCAGGTTGCGGAACGCGAGCTTGGGGATGATCATGCCCGCCTCCTTACGCCGTTTTCGTTTCGTCGGCGGCGACGCGGCCGTCGATCAGGGTGATTTTCCGGCGCAAATGCCGGATGACCTTGTCGTCGTGGGTCGAGAAAAGAAACGTCGTTCCGAGGTCGCGGTTGATGGCTTTCATCGTCTCGAGGATGTGATGGGAATTTTCGGCGTCCAAATTGGCCGTGGGCTCGTCGTCCAGGACGAGATCGGGTTTCTTGACGACCGCCCGGGCGATCGCCACCCGTTGGCTCTGGCCGCCCGAAAGCTGGGCCGGCCGCGATTTTTCCCGGTCGGCCAACCCGACCCAGGCGAGGGCGTCGCGGACGGCCTTGCGCCGGGCCGCCGCCTTCATCCCCAGTAGAAGCAGCGGGAATTCCACGTTTTCGTAAACGGTGTAAACGGGCAGGAGGTTGAACGTCTGAAAGATAAACCCGATATGGCGGTTGCGCAGTTCGGCCGCTTTCTTATGAGACAGCTTCTCGATTTTCCCGCCCAGGACTTCGACGCTTCCGGAGGTGGGGGTGTCGAGCGATCCGACGATGTTTAGAAGAGTCGTTTTACCCGAACCGCTCGGTCCGACGAGCCCGGCGAATTCGCCGGGAGTGAAGACGAGATTGACGTCGCGGAGCGCGGTGATCGGTTGTTCCCCGGAAGGGTAAATCTTGGTTAGGTCCACGGTTCGGATCAATTCTTTCATATCCATATTGTCCTCGTTTCCCTTTGATCTATCCACCCTCCGGGAAACGGGGGACACGATCCCGATTTCGGAAAATCGGGTCATGTCCCTCCATTTCCCTAGTGATTCCAGGCGACCATGATGTAGACGCCCCGCCCGCCGAAAAGGTTCATCCCGGCGGGCCCTCCGTAGAGGCCGTACGTCTCGGGATTCCAAAAGACGATGGCGAAGATGCTCCAGCGATCGTATGTTCTTTGCCAGGTCAGAAGGCGGTACCATTCGCCGCTCCCCCCATCGCGGAAAACCATGCAACGCAGGCGGTCGAGAAGGCCGAGGGGGTAATCGAGGGAAAGGGCGCTCAAGGAGCGGCTTGAGCCCGCCTCCCAAAAATCGAGCGACGACTGGAAAACGAGATGTTCGGCCAGGATATGCAACCCGTTCCCGACGGCGAACGTGTTCTCCAGGCCGACGGTTGCGGCTTTTTGGAGGCGGTAGGGGGAAACGGAGAAATTTTGTTTCGTGATGACGGCTTCAAACCAGATTCCGGGGCCGACGTCCCAGTATCCGTCGAATCCGAGCCGCGTTTCGGGAACGCTCATCCGCTCATCCGCGTCGACGGGCAAAAGGCCGCCGAACGCGTCCAATTGCCGGTGGTGGAAGGTCACGGCCAGCTCGCCGCCGAGCGCGGGCGCCTGGGCCCGTCCGCCGAATTCGACCGTCTCGGCCCTGGTCGGAAAAGACTCCCAGCCCTTGCACGAATTGTTGCCCGTCAAACCCCAGGCCCACAAGGCTGCATTGTTTTGAAACGTATATTTCAGGAGCAGGCCGGTCACCCCGTCGGTCAGTTGAAGCGGGTCGTTGGGGTCCACCCGGTCAAACCACATGAGCGGGCGGAGGAGGCGGGCGGAGCCGAATTCGATTTTTTGGAGGCCGAGCCGCGCTTCGAAGCGGTCGGTCGTCATCCGCGCCCAGAGACGGTATGGCTTGATCTCGCTTTGCAGCGAATCCCAACCCGATTTGAGGTCGATCGAGGAATAAAGATTCGCGGCCGCCTCGACGTCGAAATTCCAGGCCGGCGAGACGGGCGTTTTCAGGGAAAACGTCGGGATATAGCGGACGCCGAAGGGAAGGCCGCGGCCGCTTTCAAGCGGGATCGTGAGCCAGCCCGAAACTTGGCCGTGGCAATCGGTTTCCTGGGCCGGGAGAGGCGAGGAATGAAGTCCGGGGACGGCCGGCAACAGGAGGAGGCAGATAACCGCAAACGCCCCGATGTTCCCGTTGGACCGGGACGGCGCCGCGATCGAAAAGAACGTTTTTCCCGCCATTCTGTTTTTCCCGGAAGGATGCCTCAGAATAACTCTCCTGAACTTACGACCAACATGCTCCTAAAGTAAAGGATGATTTTTAATCGGTTGTCTTGTCTAGCACTTGGACGTCTTTCGGTCGCTCAAAGGCGACCGCGTTCTCCCGCCCGAACAACTCCCGGGTCAGGCCCAGGAGCCGCGGATGAAGCGTTCGAACAATTCCACGGCCCGGTCGATCGGTGCCTTTTCGGCGGCCCGCTCACTGTAAACCGACCCGCCGTCCCGGGCGATTCCTGGGCCGCAGACAACGTAAGGAATCGGATCGGCGGCGTGGGTTTTCGTTTGCAACTTGGTGGCGTGGTCGGGCGCGACGAGAATCCGGACGCCGGAGACGTTTTCCGCCAAGGCCAGAATTTCGCCGACGATATTGAGGTCGAATTCCTCGATAGCCTGGATTTTCTTCGCGAGGTCGCCCTCGTGGCTGGTTTCATCAGGCGCTTCGACGTGAAGATAGACGAAATCCTCGTCGGTCAAGGCGGCCTTGGCGGCCGCGATCTTCCCCGCGTAGTTCGTCCCGAGATATCCCGTGGCTCCGGGAACGAGGCGGACCTTGAGCCCGGCGAGTTTCCCCAGCCCGCGGACGAGGTCCACGGCCGAGATGACCGACCCTTTCAACCCGAAGCGCTGACCCAGCGTCCGGAGTTTCATCGCCCGGCCTTGGCCCCACGGCCAGATGTCGGTTGCCGGTGTTTTTCGCTTCCGGTTGATTTCGTTTGCGGCCAATACCGGCCGGGCCTTTTCCATTAAATCGAGAATCAATTCCCGTCCCGGGCCCTTCGGCAGATGCGGTGCCCAGGGTTGCCCGGATATGTCGTGAGGCGGCGTGCAATCCAAACCCGTTGGAAAATCGCGGATGATGGTCAGGTGCCGGTAGCTGACGCCCGGGATGAAGCGGACACGGTCCGTGCCCAGAGCGGCCTGGAGTTCGAGAAGAATCGGCCGCGATTCCCCGGTCGTGATATGTCCGGCCGAATAATCGGTCATGAGTCCGCCGCCGAGCGTGAGCAGGTTGCACCGGAACGCGGTGTCTTCGGGACCGAGCTCGACGCCGATGCTGGCGGCTTCGATCGGCCCGCGTCCCTGGTAGTTGGCCGCCGCGTCGTAGCCCATGAGCGAGAGGTTGGCTACGTCGCTGCCGGGCGGAAGCCCGGGCGGGATGGTGAGGAGCCGGCCGACGCGGCCGCTGGCGGCGACCCGGTCCATGTTCGGCGTGGCGGCTGCTTCGAGGGGAGTCTTTCCGCCGAGGGCGGGTTGGGGATCGTCGGACATTCCGTCGCCGACGAGAATGATGTGCTTCACGGGATGTCCTTGCGGTCAAGTCCGCGTTTTGACGCCTTCGGCAAACCCGATGACGGCTTCGCGCATTTGGGAAATCGGGAGGACGCCTTCATGAAGGACCGGACGCTCCTGCAATCCGCGGACCGCCCGGTGGGCGGGCTCGCCGGCGAGTTCGCTCAGCCGGTCGATCGCCTTGAATTCGTCCGGTTCGGCTTCGCCCGTGATCGCGGCCAGCACGTCGCCGGCGAATTTGAACGGCGAGGCGGTCGAAGCGATGATCGTCGCCGGGCCGTCCTTGGGGCCGATGTCGCGGGAAACGGCCGAGGCGACCGCGGTATGGGTGTCGATAATCATCCCGGTTTCCTCGTGGACATTCTTGATTTCGGCGAACACCCGGGGCTCGTCTGCCCAGCCGGGGACGACGAGCGCGTCGATCGCCTTTTTTGTTTCAGCGTCGATTTGGAACCGGCCGGTCCGGAAGCGGTCCAGGAACCATGGTTTGATTTTCTCGGCGTCGCGCCCGGCGATTTCAAACAGGAACCGCTCCAGGTTGGAGGAGATCAGGATGTCCATCGAAGGCGAAGACGTCCGGTGGAATTCCCGGTGGGTATCGTAAACGCCGGTCTGGAAGAAATCCGTCAGGATGTTGTTTTTGTTGGAGGCGCAGAAAAGCTTGCGGACGGGAAGGCCCATCGCCCGGGCGTACCAGGCGGCCAGGATGTTGCCGAAGTTCCCGGTCGGGACGCAGATGTCGACTTCGTCGCCGGATTTGATTTCGCCGCGCGCGGCCAGCAGCGCATAAGCCCGGACGTAGTAAACGATCTGGGGGGCCAGACGGCCCCAGTTGATGGAATTTCCCGTCGAGAGCTTGATCTGCATCCCGGTCAGGTAGTCGCGCAGGTTGGAGTCCAGAAACAGCGCCTTGGCGCCCGTCTGGCAGTCGTCGAAGTTGCCGCGAACGGCGAAGACCTTGGTGTTCCGGCCGTCGGTCGTGGCCATCTGGAGACGCTGAACCTCGCTCACGCCGCCCTGCGGGTAAAACACGACGATGGATATGCCGTCGACGTTTTTGTAACCCTCGAGCGCCGCCTTGCCGGTGTCGCCGGACGTGGCGACCAAAATCAGCGTGTGCGTTTTGTCGCCGGTCAGCGATTTGGCCGTGGTCGTCAAGTGGGGCATCAATTGAAGGGCGACGTCCTTGAAGGCGGCTGTCGGCCCGTGAAAGAGCTCGAGGAGAAAACGGCGCCGGCCGAGCGGCCGGAGATTGACGATGTCCGGCGTGTGGAAGTTTTCCCTGTTGTAGGTCCGCCGGAGACAGGAATCGAGAACGTCCGGCGCAAAATCGGTGAAATATGCGGCCATGATCCGCCGGGCCGTCTCCAAGTAGTCGGGTTGGGCCAGGGTGTCCGCCTCCAGTTGGGGGATGAATTCCGGAACGAACAGACCGCCCCGGGGGACCATCCCTAAAAGGACGGCCTCGGAGGCGGACGCAAAGGGATGATTGGCGTGGGTTCCGATGTAGCGCATGATCGCCTCGGTAAAAAAATCGTTTTAAATGCGTTTAGGATGTTATCGAATCGCCGGGAGGAGTGTCAAGGAACGGGACGGACTTGATCTGTCAATCTCCGGACCGGAGGAAGAACTCGACGTCCAGGAATTCCCGCCGGATTATCGTTGCCGGCCGGTATCGATCGCGCAGGTAATTCCGGAAACCGGAATAATCCTTCAATTTGACCAGGTGATGGGCGGAAGCCCCTTTTTCGACAAAGATGAGCTTGACGGCCCGCTTCTCGCATTCTTCCACGATCCCGGCGGTGGTAATCCGGCCCGACGTGATCATAGCTTCGGAGACATCGACCAACTGCGGCGGACAGGGCCGTTGGGCGAGAAAATTCAGGAACGGTTCGTCGCCGAAAACGAAATCGTCCGGCTTCGTGTTTTCCCGGATGAAGGAAGCCGCGGCCCTTGTTCCTTCGTCTCTCGCGAGGATCTTCCTGGGACTCAGGGTCGGGCCGAGACACAGGAGAACCAAAATAGTCAATATCGGAAGGCCGATCCGGCCGATGTTTTTCCGTTTCGCCAGGGCCTCGCATCCCGCTCCGAACAACAGGGCCGCGGGCGCGGCCGCGAAAACGACATAACGGAGAAAAAACCGGCTGGGAACGAAAGCCAGGACCAGCGTTGCCGCCGCGAACATCCAGAGAAGGGTTTTTGAGCGGTTGCCTCGCCTGCTCCGGTCCAAACAAAGCGCCGCTAGGGCTCCGGCAGCGAGAGCGTAATTGTGATTTCCGATCGTTTGGACGAGACGCCGGAGGACGAGAGACGTATACGTGAATCCGGCAACCGCTTCCTTGGCGGCGTGAAAACCGAACATCGCGTCATAGGTCCCGGGAACAAAGACGAGAAGAAGGCCGAAAGGAATCCCGAAGGAAAGCGTGAATCCCGCCCCGGCCAAGCCGGTCTTGGCGGCAGCCTCTCTCCAGGATTGCCGCTTGCGGATTCCTTCGAAAACGAGATAGGAGACATATCCGGCCAGGACCAAAATCCCGTTGATTTTAGCCAAGGCCGAAAGGCCGGCCATCAGGCCGACGAGAAACGCGTCCTTTCGCACGCGTTCGGACGTCCGCCCCGCCTCCTCTCCCCGAAGGGCGAAATAGAGCGCGGCGACTCCGAAAAAGAGCATGGGAACATCGGGCATGAAGGATCGGCCGAGAAAGAAAATGTGTTTGTTGAAAAGAAAAATGCCCGCCGAAGCGAGGGCGAACCCGGTTTCCATTTTGAAAAACCGGCGGGCGGTTTTGAAAATCAAAAATGCGGCGCCGATCATGAACAATACGTCCGTGGCGCGGGCCGCCCAAACCGACGGCCCGATAATCTTGAACACCGCCGCTCCCAGATAAAAACTGAGCGGCGCCTGAACGAGGGAGAAATCGCGATAGGGGACCTCGCCGAGACCGACCCGCCAGGCCGCGTAGAGGTAAGTCCCTTCGTCATCGTTCATGAGAAACCCGGAGAGGCTGAGGAAGCTCAGAACCAAAGCGATCCCCCAAAAAACGATGAGGCCCCAAACCGTTACGATCGACCGACGCGTCATGGCTCTCCTTTTATAGAGGAAGGGGCGTCCTCAAGTCAATTGTCCGTGCGCTCGTTTTTAAAAGAAGTTAGTCGAAACGCGAGAGTACGGATTTTTCCGGCCGGTCGTCAAGAAGGTCGTCGGGCGGAACACCTGTCGGCCAGGACAGCGCGGAGCAGGAAGGGATGGAATATCTCGACGCCTGATCCGGATCGGATCAGTTGCGGGCGGTTTCCGTCTCCTCGCGGGCTTTGTTCAAGGCCTCGACCAGCGTTTCGACGTCCTCCCTTGACGTTCTGAAATTGTTTATGCAGGCCCGAATAGCGGTTTTTTCCCCGCCCAACAAGGCGGTGGATATCCAGGCTTTGCCGGAAGCGATCACGCGTCTCACGATCTCGGCGGCAAAGCCGGCGGATTCGCTCCTGAAAGAGTCGACAAAACAGACAACGGGGAGGGGGGTGTCGTTCACGATTGTCCACTCGGCGGAACGAAGACATTCCCGAAGGTAATTTCCCAATGCCACTTGACGACGGATGATCGTCTCGTACCCTTTCCAACCGTGCACGGCAAGCGAGAGGAAGACTTTAAGGCCGATAAAGCGACGGCTCCACTGAATCGAGTGGGTGAAGGGATCGGTCACTTGCATGCCGGAGGCGTCCTGCGGCATGTAGTCGGCGGCGACCCGAAAGGTGTCGATCAAGGCGTTGGAATGCCGTGTCAGGTACATACCTGCGGCCATCGGAATGGAGAGCCATTTATGGGTATCAAAGGTTATGGAGTCCGCCCGGCCGATGCCTCGATATTCGTCTTTCAGTTCATCCAAAAGGACGGCCGCCCCGCCATAGGCGGCATCGGAGTGGAACCAAAGGTTCTCCCGGGCGCAGATTTCGGCGATTGGTTCATGCGGATCCACGATACCCGCCCCCGTGCTCCCGGCCGTGGCTACGACGAGGAACGGCGCCCGACCGGACCGGCGGTCACTTTCGATTGCGCCGGCTAGCGCCCGCGGATCGATCTTCAGGTCGCCGGCAACCGGGATTCGTCGGGCGGCCTCCGTGCCGAGTCCGCACAACCTGGCCGCTTTGATCATCGAATCGTGGCCGTCGACCGAGAGGTAGAAAGACGGTTTGCGGGCAAGCCCGTGGATGCCGTGTTCGCGGAATTCCGGGAAGCGGGAGGCTAATGCCGTCAGCAGCGCGGTATGGTTCGCCTCGGCGCCGCCCGCCGTGAAAACACCGTCGGCTGTCTGAGGATCGTATCCGAAGCGGGCTCCCATAGCCCTGATCAGATGCGCCTCGACCTCCGAGGCAAACGGATTGTGGCTCCATGCGGCCAGCTGAGGATTGAAGGCGGCAACCAAAGTATCCGCCGCGATTCCCATAGCCGTCGGCGCCGGATTGAAAAGCCCGAAATAGCACGGATGCGGCGCGTGAACCTGATATCGCTCGAGTTGATCCGCCGCAAAATCGAGCGCTTCAAGCGGGGACTTGCCGTTCCGGAAATCGAAGGCTTTTAATGATTCCAGGATTCTTTCGCGGTCCAGCGGCGGACTCACCCGGAGTTCCGGAACAGATCGAAAGTATCTTTCAATCCTTTCAATCAGTCGGTTCCAAAGCTCGGCACGCTCACCGTCTTCCAGCAAAAACACGGATCTCTCCAAATATCCAAGACATATTCTATTGGTCTCGGAGAACG
The DNA here is from genome assembly GCA_026393895.1 of Candidatus Aminicenantota bacterium. Taxonomy (GTDB): domain Bacteria; phylum Acidobacteriota; class Aminicenantia; order Aminicenantales; family UBA4085; genus JAAZPG01. Next base: position 15,500 of record JAPKZG010000006.1, on the reverse strand, counting down.
ATGTCCAGCGAAAACCGGTAAATAAGATTCTGATCCTCCCGAGAAAACCCGATGAGTCCAAAAGGCCTGTTTAATGCGATCAACTTACAGCAGCTTGAAAGGAAGGATAATCAGCGGCTCCGGTCTTTCCCGACGATAGACTTGAAGGACATGATCTCCGGGTTCGAGAAGGCCGAGGTCCAGCTTCAAAATGACATTCCAGACGTTCGTCGCCATGTTCCGAGATCGGAATAATTCGACGGCCCTATTATCAAGCGGCGCTTGCCCATTCCGAGCCGTCGTTAAACTCAGCTTCAGATCGCCCTCATCCCGAGCTCCTTTAATCTGAAGAAAAACAGCCAATCCGTTCTTACGGTCCGATTCGTTCACGCTTATCGGATGGAACCGGAACCCCGGGAATTCGAGCGTTCCATCCTCCCGGGAGAACCGGAAAGCGGTCGATTCGGAATCCGCCGATTCAGCCACCTGCCCGAAAACGGCCGCGATAATGCGGCCCTCCGCTTCGCGGGACATATCGGGAACTTCAAGGGAGGTTTCCACGGCGCTCATACGTCCGAAATCCCTATCATAAAGGGCGACGACGGCGCGGTAACGGTTCTTCTTGAATTCGATGTCTTGGGAACAGGCGTTGAAGCCAAAATAACGGGCTTGTCCCAAACGTCTCCTGAATTCAGGCGACAGCTTGACGGACGTGTTGATTCGAGCGGACAGGGCGAGGTTGTTCTCATCGTCAATCAAGCTCAAACCTATCCTTATGTCTTTCTTCTCCTGCGTTTTATCCTCTCCCAAGAGAAAACCCTGAATCGGAAGGGCCGCCATGAGCCATAGCAGGTAGCGATCCCGGCCGGTCGCGACCGGAATCGTTTTGGCTATAAATGGAATATCCTGAAACAGGGAAGGAGTGAAGGCGGCTGAGCTAAAAAGCATGGACTCCTTCTGGTTCTCGTCGTAATCGAAATACCCTCGGCGATAGCGAAGATTGAGATCCGGCCTTCCCGTTTTTACGGTTATTTCATGATATCGCCCGTCGGGCTTTTTCCGGGGCGGAACATAGGAGAGTTCGTAGTAAGACGACAGATCGCTTTTGATAATCCGTTCAAAATCCTTAAAGTTTTCGGCCCCGGCCATGGCAACGCCCATGGTATCGACCGCCAAATCCTTCAGGTTGTACAGCTCGCTTTTCATTATTTCGGCGACATCATAGGTCATTGTGACGCTGTCCAGAGAAATGTCGGGGAGAAGATGCCGAAGGAAATCGTCGGAGTAAAGGGAATAAAAGCTGATATTATGGCTGTTGGCAAAGGCAATCAGGTCGCGGAAAATTTCCTCGGCGCTGGTCAGTTTATTGCTCCTCAGCACCTTGAAGGGATCGTTGATCTTGGCGACCTGAATATCACCCAAGTTGAAATAGGGGAATCCGCCGCTGATAAGAAGGATGGGCTTGCGACCGGGCCAATCCTTGATCCCATTCAGAATCGAGAGGAAAGCCGACACCGAGGCCTCAAACCGGCGCCGCGTCTCGCTTTGATACATTTGGCTCGTGACCATTCGATAAAACCTTTCGTTATTTCTTTCGTCATCTTCCAGCAGAAGATATTTGGGGATGGCCAGCGTATCTTCAGCATGGTCCACCCAGAGACTTCCGGACGCCAGGCTGACGGCCGCGCGGATGAGGCGGTCATCCGAAGTCAGGGGCTGGAGAATCCGCATGTCCCCTTTGTCCGTAATCTCGAAGACCGTCACCTCAAACCCGGATCGAATCAGGTCGAGGAGCCGATCAATGATCAAGCTCTTTCCGCGGTCGAGAATCCGTTTGACGGTATTCATGGAATCAAAGACGACGATCAGCTTTTTCTTCCGGACCGGAGTCATGGTCGTCTTAGCCGTGGGAACCGTTGTCATCGGGCGGAAATCGAAAAAATCAAGGGAATGGATGTCCATCCTCTTTCCGTCCTCGAAGACCTCGAAATCGTCCTTCGTCAAATCAACGACCACCTCTCCCTTGTCGTTCGTGGCCACCAAGTCGGCCAGAACCAGCTGGGCGGTCGCCTCGTGCTTGTCCTGGCCGGAAGCCGAACCGCGACAGCAGAATATTAAGGAAAGAAGTACAGCCGGATAGATGAAAAAACCCTTTTCGGACATAGATCCCTCCGCCATGTTAATCCTCGCTGTCTTGCGTACATAGATAATATGTCGGGACGAACGTTTCCACAAGAAAACCGTTGCTATTCCGGAGAAGCTCAAGGCTTTCCCTTTCAACGCACTTCCTGGGGGCTAGCCGCCGAGCCCTCGAAGGGTGATTTTTTAACAAAAAACGACAAGAAGTTGACAAAAAGATGACAGCCTCCTATTATGAATATTCCCGGAAACTGAAATGATCAAAGCCGTGACCCGAAATCAGGACGAGGGCGGGATTCCGTCTAATAAAAAAGACCTTACCCTCATTTTCGACTTTGACGGCACCATCGCCGACACGCTCGCGGCCATTGTCCGCCTTGCCAACAAATATAACGGAGCTCTCGGGATTCCCCCTCTCGATCAAACGGATATCGAGGCCATGCGGGGGATGTCGAGCCGGGAGATTCTTAAAAAACACCGGATTCCGTTGGCTAAACTGCCCTATCTCCTTTTTCACTATCAAAAAGAACTCGGCCGGGAAATCGATAAACTGGGCCTTTTTCCGGGCATCCGGGAGGTTCTCCTGGAACTCAAATCTCTCGGGGTGAAACTGGGCATTCTGACGTCCAATTCGACGGAGAATGTCGAAAAATTCCTCCAGGCCCGCGAATTGGAAGTGTTCGACTTCATCCATTCCGAAAACAATTTTTTCGGAAAAACACGCGCCCTCCGGCATGTCATGAAAGAAGAGGATGTCGGGCGCGAGGACGTTATCTATGTCGGCGATGAAGCCCGGGACATTGAGGCCTGCCGGAAAGCCAAAGTCCCGGTCATCGCCGTGAGCTGGGGTTTCCAGCGCCGGGATTTTCTGGCCGACCACGACCCGACCTACATCGTCGATTCTCCCGACGAAATTCTCCAGATCGTCATGGCTTGAAGTCCTCCAAGGCCGGCCTCTACGTCCATTTTCCCTTTTGTCGCCGGAAATGCCCCTATTGTCATTTTTACAGCATTCCCGTTGAGCCGGCGGTCGATCGGTCGCGGATCGGGCTTTGGCGGGAGGGAATCCTCGCGGAAGCGGGTCGAGTCGCGTCCGGCCCCGGCTTCGAAACCGGCGGAAGCTCTCTCGAATTCGAAACGCTTTATATCGGCGGGGGAACGCCGTCACTGGCGGCGCCGGACGACATCGCCCGCCTGCGGGACGACCTGGCCGATCGACTTCCCCTATGGCCTGTCGAATTCACGCTCGAGGCCAATCCGTCGGACGGGGCAAACGACGATGTTTTTCGGGGGTGGATCCGGGCGGGGGTCACGCGCCTGAGCGTCGGGGCGCAATCGTTCGACGACGGCGTTCTTCGGATTCTCGGTCGCTCTTCGACTGCCGCCCGGACCGAAGCTTTTCTCCGCCGGGCCCGTGACGCCGGGGTTGCCTCCCTCGGCGTGGATTTGATGGCGGGGATCCCGGGGGAGACGCCGTGTTCCTGGGACCGGACGATCGAGGCCGTGCGGACGCTCCGGCCCGACCACGTGTCCCTGTATTTTCTCGAAAACGTCGAAGGACTGCCTTTCGAAAGAACCTTGCGGGCAAATCCGGTGGACGACGACGCGGCCGTCGACGCGTTCGAACGCGCGGCCGGGGCGTTTTCTTCGCTGGGACTGAGACGCTACGAAATTTCCAACTTCGCCCGTCCGGGAAGAGAATGTCTTCACAACCTGAAATACTGGCGATACGAGCCGTTCCTCGGACTGGGGCCGTCGGCCGCGTCTCATCTCGGCGCGAAGAGGTGGACGAATATCGCGGACTTCGGGAAATGGCGGGAAGGGGCGGCGGGAAGCGTCCCGGCCGCGGAAACCGTCAACTTGGACCCGGATACGGCCGCCCGAGAAGCGCTGGCCGCGGGGCTTCGTCTCGTCGAAGGAATCGACCTCGAATCTTTCGCCGGACGGTTCGGCTTTGATCCGGCCGATCGGTTTCGGCCGGAAATCGCCGGGCTTGAAGACGAGGGGTTGATCGTTCTCTCGGGCCGCGTTCTCCGTATCCCGGAAAATAAGCTTCTTATCTCCAATTCGATCCTGTCGCGCCTGCTCCGCTGAATATCAATCCCGTTGACAGGAGTCGCCGCCAGGAATAAAGTTCCCGGAAAGACCGGATCGAGGAGGCGATGGTGAACGATTCGACGAATAAGGTTTATGGGTACCGCTGGCTGGTCCTGGCTGCTTTTGTTCCGATCGCGGCAATTTGCCAGGTTTTCTGGATCACCTTCGCTCCGATCACCGGGACCGCGGCCGCCTTTTACAAAACGTCAGATTTGATGATCGGGCTCCTGTCCATGAGCTTCATGGTCGTTTATGTTCTGCTGTTTTTCCCGGCGGCTTGGTTCATCGACACCAAGGGATTCAAAAAGGCCGTGGGCCTGGGGGCGATCATGACCGCCTTCTTTGGCATGACCCGGGGGATCTTCGCCGCGAATTTCACCCTGGTTTTCATTTCCCAAATCGGGCTGGCCGCCGCCCAGCCGTTCATTATTGGGGCGATGACGACGATCGCCGCCCGCTGGTTTCCCATCCGGGAACGGGCGACCGCTACGGGGATAGGAACGCTGGCCCTCTACCTCGGGCCGCTGATCGCGATGATTTTGACCCCGGTCCTCGTCCTTCACGTCGGAATGGAGCGGATGCTGTTGATTTATGGAATCGTCTCGATCGTTGCCGCCGTCGTTTTCCTGGTGATCGCCCGCGAACATCCGCCGACCCCGCCCGAGTCCGGCGCCGTCCAGGAACGGACCCTGATGTTTGACGGGTTAAAGACCATGATCCGCCGCCGCGCTTTCATTTTTCTCATGGCCGTATTTTTCATCGGGCTCGGCCTGTTCAACGCCGTTTCGACTTGGATCGAAGACATTATCCGGCCGCGCGGCTTCACAATCACCCAGGCCGGCTGGCTCGGGGGGATCATGTTGATCGGAGGAATCGTCGGGGCGATCGTCATGCCCATCATTTCCGACAAAATCGCCCGCCGTCAGCCATTCATCGTGATCGCCCTGGGAGGGCTCATCCCGGGACTTATCGGGATGACCTTCACCCGGAATTACGGCATTCTCCTGGCTTCGGGGTTTGTCTTCGGATTCTTTCTTCTGAGCGCCGGTCCGATCGGGTTCCAATACGCGGCCGAAATCACCCGCCCCGCCCCGGAAGGGACGTCCAACACCCTGGCTCTCCTCATGGGGCAGATTTCGGGCATCGCCTTTATCCTGGCCATGGACGCGTTCAAATCGAAAGCGACGGGCTCGATGACCGTCTCGATGCTGGCGATGACGGCGCTGGTCGTCGTCGCTTTCGGACTGGCCCTCGCTTTACCGGAGTCCTTGAAACGACCGGATGATTCCCGTTCCGGATAAAAACGTTTCGCCCGTTTTTTCCGGTCGACCATGATTTTTCCACCCCCCCCAAGAGCGGAAATAATTTTTGCGGGATTCTTCCCGGGTCAGCGCTTCTTGGGGGCGTAGATCCGGTCGGTCTCCCGGATGACGGTTTTTCGGGGAATGATCCGCTGGGTAATTATGACGAGCTTGCTCAGAATGCCGGGAACATTGATGAGTTTTTTCTTTTTAAATCCGCGGACGGCGAGTTCGGCCGCCCGTTCCGGGTGCATCAGGACGCGATTGTTCTCCCCGAAATGTTTGTCCAGACCGGACTTTGTGATCATTTCGGTGGCGATCCCCCCCGGCGCGAACGTGCAAATCACGACCCCCCTGTTCCGGTATTCCGAGCTCAAGCCTTCGCTGAACGTTTGGACGGCGTGCTTGGTCGCGGCGTAGAAGTTTTGATAGGGGAGGGTGACGAGCCCGCCCAAACTCGTCACGTTCAGAATCGCGCCTTCGCCTTTCTCCAGGAAATACCCGAGGAAGGCGGTCGTCGTCTCGAGAACCGTGAGGCAATTGACCTGGATGAGCTCGCGATATGCGGAAAAGGGCCGGTCGAGCGTTTTTCCGAAAAAACTGAGACCGGCGTTGTTGATCAGGGCGTAAACGTTCCCGAGAGCCGTGGCTTTTTCGAAGAGCGTTTTCGCCCCGTCGCCTGAGCCGAGGTCGACGGAAACGACATGGACCTTCGAGGAGCAGACGGCCTCGATTTCCGCTTTGAGCGTTTCCAGTCGGTCGGCCCGGCAATCGGCGACGACGAGATGAGCTTTTTCCGCGACGGCCATCCGTTTGGCCAGTTCCCGGCCGAGCCCTGAGGCGGCTCCGGTGACGACGACAAGTTTGTTTTCAAAGGATAACCGGCTCATCGCCTTCGATCGTACGTCAACAGCTGGCTTTATTCAATCGGGCTGACCCCGGAATGATCGACACGTCGAATTGCGAGAAAAAGCCGGACATCGAACGTCTTTATTGATGGGAATAAAGATTTGACATTTGAAAAGATAAGTATATACTATAAATATATATTAAGAGGCCCCATTATGAGAACCGCCCGACTCTTTAGAAATGGACAAAGCCAGGCCGTCCGTCTGCCTAAAGAATTCCGCTTCGAAGGCGAATTTGTCTATGTTAAAAAAACCGGAGACTCCGTCATATTGCTTCCCGCCGGGGGGATGTGGAATTCGTTCATTGAAAGTCTGGACAAATTCTCGGCCGACTTTATGACGGGACGAAACCAGCCGAAAGAGCAGAAACGCGAGTCCTTCTGATGCGCTTCATGCTCGATACGGACTCCTGCATCGCTCTGATCAAGCGGAAGCCGGATTCTATCCTGCGCCGGATCACGGCCCTGGTCCCGGGAGAGGCGGGGATTTCGGCTGTGACCCTGGCCGAGCTTCGGTACGGCGTGGAGAAAAGCGAACAAAAGGAAAAAAACGGCCGGGCCTTGGACGAATTCCTTCTTCCTTTGGAAATCGCGCCTTTCGACGATGCGGCGGCGAGAATTTACGGGCGAGTCCGGGGCGCGCCCGAAAAATCCGGAAAGCCGGTCGGACCTCTCGATACCCAAATCGGAGCGCACGCCCTGAGCCTGAGCGCGGTTTTGGTGACCCACAATGTGCGCGAATTCCGGAGAATTCATGGCCTCGCCGTCGAAGACTGGCTTTCCTGACGATAACGGCCACGCCCGATAAGTGCCGGGATAAAAATGGAGGGGGAAATGGGCGATACAGGATTTGAACCTGTGACTCCTACCGTGTGAAGGTAGTACTCTAGCCACTGAGTTAATCGCCCAATCTAACGCACCTTCATTTGCTTAAAAGTCAATAACTTAGCTTTTCAGTAACTTTCATTTTGCCTCAAAAAGCCCGTCCCGGGGCCGTTTTGCACAGGCAAAACGTAGCGAAAGACTATCATTTTTTAACGCGGTCTTCAAGGGCTTCCGCGGCCAATCTCATCCTGTCAATCACTGAGTGGTCATACCGGAGCGTCGTTTCGATTCGGCTGTGCCCGAGGACGGTCATAACGTCCCGAAGCCCGGCACCGCGGCCCAGGGCCTCGGAAACCATGATCTCCGCGGCCGTATGCCGGAGACCATGAAAGCAGAAGTCCTTGACTCCGGAAATCTCCCGGATTTTCTGCATGAGCGTTTTGACCTCGATCCGGGCGACAGTTCGATCCAGCGGCAGGACGTATTCCTTACCGGGCCCGGTCTTGGCCTTTCGAAGGCCGGCTAGGACCGCGGCGACCGTCCCCGTGATCGGGATAACCTTCTCGCGCTTCTGTTCGACTAGATAGGGCTTCACTGCTTTCATGGGATTCTGCCCGTTAAAATGTCCGGTGTCGATCGCCCAATTGAAAAAGGTTTTGATCAGACCGACATAATGATTGACGGTCGCTTTGGAACGCGGAGGCTTCAGATCGGCGAGGTAGTCCTCGAGCTTCCGGACCTGGCCCGGGCCGATGTCTTTCAGGAGAGGATCCCCCCCACGCTTCCTTGACGTGGTTCAATCGTTGTTCGAAAGTCTTCCAGGTTTTAGCCTTCCGGACGTCTCGCTCGTGCTCGATGAAGGGAAGGATCAGATCGCCAAGCCGGGAAAGGCGAAAGGGGCATATCAACAGCGTCTCCGTAATAGATGGACCATTGGCGGGCCCGTTCCTTTTCCCAAAGAATCCGCGCAAGCTTCGGATCCCGCGTCTTTAGGGAGTAGCGAAGCCGGGTTTCGTTTGGAGAAAATCCCACGACCTGGTCAAAATAATAGAATCCGTTTTTCCAGAGTCGTGGACCTTCGTGATGGTGCCGGATCATAGAATCCAGTAATAGCAGCCGCGGAGGTAGATACCCATTTTGCGGGCATTAAATCCGGGGCGCATAGTTCAGCTTGCGGAACGTCACGATAAAGGCCGTCCCATTTGTCCGGTCGAGCTCGATCGTCCCTTCGAGCTGTCCGACGAGCAGGTTCGTGATCTGAAGACCGAGGCTTTCGGAGCGGCGAAAATCAAGGTCCTTCGGAAATCCGATCCCGTCATCCGCCACCCGAATAATGATCGTGTCGTCGGAGCCGCGCTTCAGCCCGATCCGGATCAGCCCTTTTCGTCCTTCCGGAAACGCGTGCTTAAGGGAATTGGAAATCAGTTCATTGAGAATCAGCCCGCATGGGACGGCCGAATTGATGTTCAAGGGGACTTCCTCGAAATCCGTCTCCAGCCGGATTCGATTGGAATCGGTCAGATAAACATTGAAAAGGTGGTCGGCCAGGCTCTGGATATAGACAGCCAGGTCGATTTTCGACAGGTTGCTCGATTGATAGAGCTTCTCGTGCACAAGGCTCATGGCTCGGAGGCGGGTCTGTCCTTCCTTGAGGATCTCGCGGCATTCCGGATTGGCAGTCTTCCCGGCTTGGAGATTGAAAAGGCTGGAAATGACCTGCATATTGTTCTTGACCCGGTGGTGGATTTCCCGGAGCATGACCTCTTTTTCCCGCAAAGACGCCTGGATGGATTCCTCCCCTTTATGGCGGTCGGTAACGTCGGTGAGAAAATTCAGGGAGGCCGGGCGGCCTTCCCAGTCGATCAGGACGGCCCCGATCTCGACCCACCTGACTCCGCCGTCGCGGGTCAACAGGCGGAAAGCATAGCGGGCTTGAGCCGTTTCTCCGGCGATCCGCTTCCGATAATTATCTACGACCATCTCCCGGTCATCCGGGTGGATGAACTCGGGAAAAGGCCGAGAAATGCGTTCCATCTCCGGATATCCGATCATCTGGGTGGCCGTTCGATTGACGAATTTAAGGAGGCCGTCCTGGACGACGAGGATAGCTTCACTAGCGTTTTCCACGAGCTGTCGGTATCGGAGTTCGGAAGCCTGAATGGCCTTCTCCGACCGGATGCGTTCGGTGATGTCGCGCACGGCGCCGATCATTCGCGTCGGTCGGCCGCTCGCGTCCCGGGCGATGTGGCCGCGGTCTTCAACTTCCGCATACATTCCATCCTCGCGGCGGAAGCGATATTGGTCGAACCAGTACTCCTGCCCCGAAGCGATGGCCGCGTGGATGCTCGTCAAGACGCGGTCGCGGTCTTCGGGGTGGATCAGGTTCGCCCACGACTCGCTGTTTGGCTCGATCTCCTCGGCATGGTAGCCGAAGAGCGTTTGGAAGTTCTCGTTCCACCAGAGGACATCGGTCTGGAGGTTCCAATCCCAGATGGCGTCGAACGTGGCGCGATTCGCCAACTGAAAACGCCCCAGGCTTTCGCGCAGCGCCTCCTCTGCTTTCTTGCGCTCGGTGATGTCAATCGCGATTCCCCGTACACCTTTCGGGACTCCGTCTTCAAGAATGGCGTTAGCGTGCATCAAAATCGGGAATTTTCCTCCGTCTTTACGCAACACTTGAAACTCGCGGCCGACCGGTTCTGAACCGCTCAGGATTTCCGCTAATCTCCTTTTAATGCTTTCGCGGTCTTCCGGAGCAACCAGCGCAAAGATGTTGATTCCGGACTGAAGATCCTCGAGAGAATAGCCAAATGACTTGATGCCGTATTGATTCGCGAACGTGAGATTCCCCTTGCTATCTGTCTCAAATACCATTTCCGGTAGCAACTCGGAAAGCTGTCGGAACCGTTTCTCACTCTTGGCCAACATTCCCTCAGTCTGCTTGCGCTCGGTGATGTCACGAATGCTGCACTGGATCATTTTCTGGTTTCCCGCTTCGTAGACGTGGCCGACGAACTCCACATCGATTTGGAGACCATCAGCGGTTTTTAGCGGCAAGCCATCGTACCTGACGAATCCCTTCTGCAATAAATCCTTGAAATTCTTTTTACTAGCGAGGATATCCTTAAAATAACCAAGTTCCCAAATCTTCTTTTTGATGACTTGTTCGCATGAAAAGCCCAATAGTTTGGTTAGGAATGGATTCACATCGACAACCTGCCCGGTTTTGGCATCAAGGATCATAATGCCATCTATTGCCGTCGATTCGAAAAGCCAGCGATACCTGGCCTCCGAATCCAACAGCGCCTCATCCGGCAGGGTGGCTTTGGTGATTGGGATAGGTTTCATGGCGCCTCCCCCGATGATCGGATAGTATTCTGACGCGTGGACGATGTCAACGCAGACAGGCCGGTCCTATGACATCCGCCAGGCCGATCCGAGCTTATTGTCGTGGTCTTCCATGCACCTGCGTGCATAGTGCCGGCAGAAGTAGAGGAACTCCCGCCGCTCGGATAACGGGCAGTCCTGGCAGCGGAGAAATAGGATTCTCACTTACTTCCCTTCGGAACTGGAGATGAGAAGGGTCAGAGTGGCGATATGGTGCTGGTCACCTTTGGAAAGGTCTTGGAAAAGCTCTTTTAAATGGACATCGGCGAGCAAGACCGATGTTCCGATATGAACTCGTTCGAATTTTTTCTCGAGGTCGAGAAGCCATCTTAACGCGGGGAGGAGGAGAGTAGTTTCTTTGAGTCGCGTATGGAAAATACCGAGTTCGGCAAGGCCGGCGTTTAGTTCTTCCTCATTCATGTTTACGGCCAAAAAGAGATCGGGGGCCTGTTTGAGGTAGTTCTCTCCCATTTTAAGGGAATTCGCATGGTTGAGCTCGTCACGAGAAATCTTTAAGAAGCTTCTTTGAGATGGCTTCATCTAGTGTTAACTTGGCGACCTTCTCATAGATCGAGGAGAGCTGGGATTCGAGCTCAGCTCCTAGATCGAGGAATTTATCGATGTTCATCGCATCCTCCTCGAAAGAAAAATATTAATCGCCCAGCCGGGCTTTATTTTCGGCAAAACCCCCTGGAATGTCAATTTCGATTTTCCCCACGCGTTGTTTTCCTCGTTCCTCCGGCGAACACGACGGTTTTTGTGTCCAAATCGTTGACATCTTTCGCCATTCCCTTTATAAATATCCTAAGAGTTGGTTTATATGGCTATTCGACGTTGTCCATACTGTAAAGCGATCATCGACGAGTCGCAAAAATACTGTAACAATTGCGGAACCCAGCTTCTTTTCCCCGACGACGATCAGGGCGAGGAACCCATCAAGGGTGAAAAAATCGTCGACGAAGATTTTCCGGACAAAGGGGAAGAACGCGAGTCCGAAGAAATCGTCGATGAATTGCGGGATGAAGCGGATATCGAGGCTGAGGACGGCGAAGAACGGGAGGAAATCGACCTTGAGAAGGTCATGGAAGGGAAGGCCGAAATCGGCGGGAAGGCGGCCGATGAGGATCTGTCCCTCGTCGACCTGAGGGAAGCGGAGCCCGGGGAAAGCGCCCCGGAATCCGTCCCGGAAGAGCCTTCGATCGAAAAACCGGCGACCCTCGGGGAAATATCCTCTCCGGAAATCAGTCTTCCCGGACAATTCGAACCGGACAAGATCGAGGTTTCGAAACCGGTCCGTCCGTCGTCCCGGCAAAAAAAACAAATTGCGGCGGACGAATCGGTCGACGAAATCATCAAACCGCCTGAAACAGGCGAAAAAGACGAATCCGCGAGGAAAAGTCCGGGCAAAAGCCGCCGCGGCTGGGAATTCGAGGTAAAACCGCTCTCCCCCCCGGCCGTGGATTTTTCCAAGCTTTCCCCGGGCCGGAAAGATCACGACACGAAATTTGAAATCGCCCGTTTGATCGCCGATTTTGAACAGCGGCGGCGGAATTACACGGCCGAACTCGGAGCCGAGGCGGCGGATGCCCAGGCTTCGGACCGCGAGGAATCCGGGAATGAGCCGTTCGAACCGCCGGCCGAAGCCGAAGCCGGTCAACCTCCAACCTCGGAAGAGATCGAGAAGGAGGCGGACGCCCTCCGGACCGAATCAACGGGCGATTTCGCCACGGAATACGAGTTCAACGTCGATCAGGGCGCGTCCGCGGCGGAAGAGCCGGCGTCGACGGAAGATCGTCTGCCGTTTTTAGTCGGAAATTTTAAGAAGGCGGTGCAGGGCGGGCAGGTTTCGGACGAAGATCGGGAAATCGGCGATCAACACCCCGTTTTCGCCACGGGGGATTTTGAGGAGGAAACCGGGGCGAAAGATCTTGCGGAGAAGGACCGGATCATTCGGGAAAAGCGCCGCGATTTCGTGGCCGAAGAACATAAGGGCGAGATCGAGACGAAGGAACCTCCGGCCGTTGAATCGAACGTCATGGAGGAAAAGTCCGCCCTGATTGCCCGTATTCTCAAGAAAAAATCGGAAGCATCCGGACGTCCGGGCGATGAGCGGGCCGCCTCGGAAACCTGGGAAGCCTTGAAACCTTCGAAGATCGCGGAACCCGCGTTTCCATCGGAACCCGAGGAAATCGAAGAACCAAAAAAAGCGGAAGAAGAGTTGGCCTCCCGGGAGGAACGATCGGAATCTCCCGTCGGCGATACGATGGATTTTCAAAACGAAGTGTTGCGGAAGTCCAGCGAGGAGTTCCCCCCGATCCCGACCATGGGGATTCCGGAAACGGTGGCCCAGGTTCCGGCCCCGTTGCCGTTCGATATCCCGGCCGGCGAAGTCGAAGTCAAAAAAGAACGGGAGGCGATCGCTCCTCCAGAGAAGCCCGTCGTCCGCCGGCCCGAACCCGTGGCCGAGGAAAAGGCGGCCGACCGCGAACTCGTCCGCGAAGCACGGGAGAAGATCGAGGAAGCGGTCGAGAGCGAAGAGATCCGGGCCGAGAGGCCGTCCGTCCGAGCGCCGGTCGTCCGGCTGGGATTCTTCCGCCGGATCAAGGCGACGATTTTCGACTTGCTGGTCGTCGGGGTGTTTTGGGCGGGAGCGACCGCCCTGGCCGCCCATTTTTTGTCCGTTCCGATCCTGGACCTGGTGATCGTCGCGGCCGTCCCGCTGGGAATTCTTTTCGCCGTCCTGTTGACAGTCTATCTTTTCATGTTTTTGTTGTTTTTGGGGGAGACGCCCGGCGGCCGGCTGGCGATGCCGAAAAATTAGACGCCCGGCGTCCGCTCTTCGCCGAATCGAAATTCCGTACCGAGAAATCGCTCCCTGGCTTTCGCGTTCGCCGCCAGCCCCGCCGGCGAGTCCATCACCAGGATGTCCCCGGCGTCGATGATGTACGCCCGGTCGACGATTTGAAACGTGTCGCGAACGTCGTGGTCCGAGAGCAGAACCCCGATCCCGCGTTCCTTCAAACGAAGGAGCGTCTTTTGGATGTCGCGGACGGTCAGCGGATCGATCCCGGTGAAGGGTTCGTCGAGAAGAAGAAATTTCGGCTGGAGCAGGAGGGCCCGGCAGATCTCGAGACGGCGCCGTTCTCCGCCCGAAAGGCTGTCGGCTCCATGGCCGGCCAGGTCGGAAAGGCCGAATTCCTCCAGAAGCGCGGCGGCCGTTTCCTCGCGTTCGGCCCTGGACAGCGGCTGTAATTCGAGACCGAGTCGGAGATTGTCGATCACCGAGGCCTTGAGGAAAACGGAATTCTCCTGGGGGAGATAGGTCAGCCCCGCCCGGGCCCGCCGGTCCGTGGGGAGAGACGTCATTTGTCGACCGCCGAGAAAAACTCCTCCGGAGTCGGGATGCAGAAGTCCGACGATCATCTGAAAACAGGTGGTTTTACCCGCGCCGTTGCGGCCCAGCAGCCCGACGATCTCGCCCGAGGCGACGGTGATGTCCACGCCGTTGACGACAATCCGGCGCCCGAACCGCTTGACCAGACGGCGGGCTTCGAGGCACGACATTGGTCAGAGTCCGAGGGTCAACCGTTCGGCCAGGGCGGAGGGGAGTTCGGCCTGAAGGATCTTTTTCTGGGCTTCGGCGATTTCATATTCAACCCGATGGAACCGGACCTGGCGAAGTTCCCGATCGTAAATGGCGAAGGCGGCCCGCGGGTTGCGGTCCCGCGGTTGGCCGACCGATCCCGGATTGATGAGATAGGAGATTCCCTTTTCGACCTTCAACAGGTTGATCGGGCCCGAAAGGAATTGGCCTGCGACCTGGTCGCCCCGTTTGGAGTAGATGACGGGAAAATGGGTGTGGCCGAAAAACGCGAGGGGAAACGGAAGGTAGTCGAATGCTTCAGCCGCGTCAAACTCCCCGAAGATGTAATAATCCTCGTCGAAGGGAGCCCCATGGCAGATCTCGAGTTCGTCGTCGACCGTCAGGGGGCCCTTGGGCAGGTGATCGAGGAATTCGAGGTTTTTTTTGAGAATCCGGGTCTTCGTCCATTGAATCGCCGCCGCGGCGATGGGGTTGAATGTCTCGATCGAATCATGCCCGCTCACCGCCTTGTCGTGGTTTCCCCGGATGACGGTGAGTGGTTTGAGCGTCTGGATTTTTTGGATCGTTTCGTTGGGGGAGGCGCCGTAGCCGACGAGGTCGCCGAGGCAGATGTAACGGTCGACCCGGTGCCTTTTAGCGAATTTCAGTACGGCATTCAGGGCTTCGATGTTGCCGTGGACGTCGCTGAAAATCAGTGCGCGCATGTCGCGTCCTTGCGGCCCCTCTCAAACGAGGCATGAAGTGCATGGGCGTGGTAGGAACTGCGGACGAGGGGTCCGGCCTCGACGCCGATAAATCCCTCGGCCGAAGCCGCCGCCTTAAGAGCGTCGAATTCCCCGGGGGAGTAATAGCGGGCGACGGGGACGTGGGCGGCCGTCGGCCGGAGATACTGGCCGATGGTTAGAAGGTCGCATCCGGTGTCGCGGAGTTCGCGAAATGTTTGGAGGATGTCATCAGGAGTTTCGCCGAGTCCGACCATCATCCCCGATTTCGTCGTGAACCCATGCTTCTTGGCCCCGCATAAAACCTCGAGCGACCGGCGGTATCCGGCGGCGGGCCGCCGGATCGCGGGGTAAAGCGTTTCGGTCGTTTCGATATTGTGATTGAGAACGTCCGGTTCGGCGTCCAGGACGAGCTCCAGAGCCCGCGGATCGCCGCCGAAATCGGGGATCAGCGTCTCGATCCGGATCCCGGGAATCCGCCGCCGAAGCGCCGCGACGGTCGCGGCGAAATGCGCCGCCCCGCCGTCGGGGAGGTCGTC
>JAPKZG010000026.1 GCA_026393895.1 Candidatus Aminicenantota bacterium | reverse complement strand
GTCTAGGGCCCCGATCGTTCCGCATCCCAGCGCGGCTTGGATCTGAACGCCGATGCCGGGAAAATACTGGTCGGGGGAAAGGGTCGCGGCGATGATGAAGTCGACGTCTTCGGGCGTGCATCGGGCGTCGGAGAGAGCCCGGCGGGCCGCTTCGACTCCCATGGCCATGCTGCCCACCCCGTCTTCAGCATAGTGCCGGGTCCGAATGCCCGAGCGTTGGACGATCCAATCGTCCGTCGTGTTCATGATTTTTTCCAGGTCGAAGTTGGAAACGACCTTGGGGGGGACATAATGACCGGTCCCTGTGATGACGGTACGGATGCTCATGTCTTGGACCTCATAAAAGTGACGCTCATTATATGAAGCCCCCGTGTTTTTGTAAAGGCGAGGCGGGGCCGGCCGGAGGCCGCGGCTTGACATCCCCGCGGACGGCTTTTAGACTGTTGCCGTGGATGATCATTTCATGAAAATATCCCGCCTTCTTCAAACGGGGATCGCGGTCTTGATCCTGGCCGTCGGGGGGCCGCTCGCGGCTGCGGAGGATCTGCTCAAAATCGAGGCCGGAATCGCTCCCCGGCGGCTCGCCCGGGGTCAAGAGGGTAAAATCATCCTAAAAGTCCGCTTGAAAAAAGGGATCGCGGTGAGCGCCCTTCCGGCCTTCACGATCGAAGTCGAAGGCGGGCCGGACCTTGTTTTTTCGAAAAATTTCTTCACCGGTTCCGATCTTGTCCTGACCCGCGTCGAAATCGACGGAAAGGATTGCCTCGACCTCCAGGCGCCGATCGAAATCCCCTTCACGGTCGGGCCGAAAGCGCGGCGGGGAGTCTACGTTTTGCGCGGCCGGGTCAAATTTTTCGCTTTCGATCTGGACGGGAAGTGGTGCATGAAATCCTCGACGAAATTTTCGACGGCCTATTCGACGTGGGCCGTTCCCGTCAGGACCGATGAGACTGTCCGATTGAAGTTCCGCAAACAGGGCTAAAGACGGCCCGTTTCCCGGTACCAGGCGATCGTCCGTTCCAGGCCGTTTTCCAGACTCCAGGCGGCCTCGAACCCGAGACGGGATTTCGCCTTGGCCATATCCGCCACCCAGGCCGGCTCCCGGTATTCCTTGTATTTGTCCAGGTTGGCGATTCCCTGTTTTCGGGTGATCGGACGGGCGGCTTCGGCGCAAAACACAGCCGCCCGGATGAGGGGGAGGGGAAGAACGATCCGGCGGGTTCGGACCCGGAGAATTCGGGCGGCGATGCGGCCGAGGTCCTCGAACGTGCACGGCGCCGGATCGCCGATGTTGTAGACCTCGCCGCTCCCGGCCGCGGCTCCGGCCGCCGCGAGGAGGCCGTCGACGAGGTCGTCGATGTAGCAGACGGACATCGGCCTCGGCCGCCGGCCGAACGAAAGAAGAAGGCCCCGACGGATGAAGCCGAAATAATCGAGGAATCCCGGGTCCCGGGGACCGTAAACGGGGCCGACCCGGATGACCGATACGGGCAATTCCTCCCGCCGGCCGACGGTTTCCATTTCTCCTTGGAGCTTGGACCGGCCGTACTCGGATACGGGATTGGGAGGGTCGTCTTCCCGGCGGGGACGGTCCGGGAAGGAAGGTCCACCGGCCGCTATCGTCGAGAGGAAGACAAACCGCGGGCGCAGGCCCTGCCGGAGGATGTTCGCGAGCATACTTGCGGTGCTTTTTTGGTTTACGCTATAATAATCCTCCGTTCGAATCGCCCGGGTCATCCCCGCGAGATGAAAGACGAGGTCCAGATCGCTCGGCAGGTGCGGCCCGGCGTCCAATTCGCCGTGAAGAAGACGGACCCCGAGGCTCTCCAGAAAACGGCCTCGGGCGGGGTCGCGGACAAGCGCGGTCACGGCCGTCCCGCGGAAGCGCAGGCGTTCCGCGAGATGGCCGCCGATGAAGCCCGTCGCCCCGGTGATCAGAACGTGTGGCATGGGAACGGGAATTTTATCCCGATCGAACATGAGGGTCAAACGGAACGCTCCCGGGAAAACCGGGAGGGAGGTCTGGGGAAAAAGATGAATATGCTCCGTGCGACGAAAGCGGCCTTCCGGCCGGCCAAGGTGCTTGAGATATGAGAAAATTCATTTTTCGGGCCGCGGCGGTTTTCGCCGTCGTTTTCGGAACAGGACTCGCCTTATCGGCGACCGAGATTCTTCCGCTCGAAAGCGTCAAGGCGGGGATGAGGGGCAAAGGCCGGACAGTCTTTGCCGGAAACAAGGTCGAGGAGTTCGACGTCGAAATTCTGGGAATCCTGGCCAACAACAACCCGAAAAGAAACGTGATCATCGCCCGGCTGTCCGGCCGAAACCTCGAACAGACGGGCGTCCTTCAGGGGATGAGCGGCAGCCCGGTGTACATCGACGGAAAACTCATCGGAGCCGTGGCCTTCAGCTTTTCTTACGCCAAGGAACCGATCGCCGGGATCACGCCGATCGGCGAGATGCTGGCGATTGCCGGGGATAAGTCGGGAAAGCCGGCTCCGGGCGCAGCCCGCCTGCCCTTTTCCTCGAGCGTGAGCCTGCGCGATCTTTTTGAAGCCCATCGGGATTATTTCGTTTCGTCGTCCTCGTTCGAATCGAACGGCCGGACGGGCGCAGCCCTTACCGTTCCCCTCCTTTTTTCCGGGTTTTCGTCCCGCCTGCTTGACGAAGTCCGGCCGTACTTCGCCGGCCTGGGCTTTTCCGCCCGGGCCGCTTCGGCGTCCGGACCGGGCCAGCGGTCCGGAATTTCCCTGGAAACCGACTTGAGCGTCCGGGAAGGGGACCCGTTGGCGGTCCAGCTCGTGTCCGGGGATCTCGACGTTTCGGCGATCGGGACGGCGACCTACGTGGACGGCGCGCGGGTGTTCGCCTTCGGCCACCCGCTTTATAACCTCGGTCCGGTCGAATACGGCATGGCCAAGGCCGACATCATCGCGGTCGTCCCCGCCTACGACAGCTCGTTCAAGCTCGGTTCGGTCGGGAACCTGATCGGGACCTTCGTCCAGGACCGGATGTCCGGGGCGTACGGTGAAATCGGCCGCGTTCCGAAACTCGTCCCGCTCAACCTGACCTTGACGAGCGAATCGGGCCCGGCCCGCGAATTTCATCTGAAGCTGGCCGTCGATAAGATCCTCACTCCGCTGCTCGTAAACATGACGATTTCCACCCTTCTCGGAGCCGAGGACCGGTCCATCGGCGATTTGACCCTCGAGCTCCGGGGAGACGTTTATCTCGACACGACGCCGGGACAGGCTGTCCACGTCGAGGACCTTTTTTCCGGAAACCTGGACCAGTCCGTGTCCGGGCTTTCCAACCTGGTCACGGCCGTGGTTTACTATTTGACCAACAACGAATTCAAGGACGTCGGGATCCATCGGATCGACCTGGACGTCCGGTCGTCGGAACGGCCGAAAACAGCCGTCCTGGAACGGGTCTGGCTCGATCGGTACGAAGCCGCCCCGGGCGAAACCATCCGGCTCAAGCTGTTTTTAAAATCCTATCGAGGCGAAAACCAGGTCGAGGAAATCCCGTTTCAAGCGCCAAACCTTCCGCCGGGTTCCGAGTTTCACCTGGTCGTCGCCGACACGCACTCCATGCAGCAGGTCGAACTCGGGCAATACCGGTCAAGCGGGATCGTGCCCCGGAACCTCGAACAGCTCGTCCGTCTCCTCAACAACGTCCGCAAGAACAACCGGATTTATTTCAAGCTCGTCGCCGCCCGGCCGGGTCTGTTCCTCCGCGGGGAGGAGATGCCGAACCTTCCGCCGGCTATGAAATCCCTGTTCGCTTCGCCGCGGGCGTCGGCCACGTCGCCCGTCGAAATCAGCGTGTCCACCTTGAAAGAATATCAAATGCCCGTCCCGTTCGCCTTCGAGGGATTGGCCGTGATTCCCCTCAAGATCCGCAAGTAGGAGAACGATCATGAAACGCGCTCGTTTCCTTTTAGGGTCGATCCTCATCCTCGCCGCGGCGGCCGGAGCGGTCGTCCCTCAGCAATGGACGCTGCGGAGTTTCGACGATTTTCTCCGCGGAAAATTCAGCGGAATCGCGGTCACGTCCGATGGCGTCCTTTCGCTTGCTTCCCCCGAGGAAAAAATCGACGGCCCGTCCGAGGATTTTTACCTCTCGTTCGTGATGACCCCCGAAGGGACGGGCTATCTCGGCACCGGCCACGGCGGAAAAATCTACCGCCTCGATAAGGACGGCAAAGCGGATCTCTATTTCCAAACGGCCGAAATGGACGTCACCTGCCTCCTCCTCGGGCAGAAAGGGATCCTCTATGCCGGGACTTCGCCGAATGGAAAGATTTACGAGATCACGGCCTCCGGCAAAGGCCAGGAGTTGTTCAATCCCGAGGAACGGTACATCTGGGACCTGGCTCTCTCCGAAAGCGGAAACCTACTGGCCGCGGTCGGCGAAAGCGGCGGGATTTATGAAATCAACCCCGAGGGCTCGGGCCGCCTGATTTTCAAGGCCGATCAAACCCATATTCTCTGCCTGAAGATCGAGCCCGACGGTAATATCGTCGCGGGCAGCGGCGGCTCCGGGCTCGTGTATCGCCTCGCTAAAAACAGCGGGAAGGGGACCGTGATTTTTGAAACGCCCTTCGAGGAAGTCCGGTCCGTCGCCTTCGACCCGGACGGAAACATTTACGCTTCCGCCGGCGGCACAGTCAAGGCCTCGCGCGGCGAAACCGTCTCGGCGCCGATTCCGGTTTCGGCCGGCAACGTCGATATTTCGATCTCGGTTTCGGGCGAGGCCGCGGCGCCCGTTCAGTCTTCGACCGGACAGGGAGCTCGGCCGGCGGCGGCCGCGGGCTCCCGGGAACCCGGGGCGATTTACCGGATCGGGCCGGACGGCCTGGCCCGAAGGATCTGGTTCTCTCCCGAGGAACAGGTCTACAGCCTGTTTTGGAATGAATCCGAACGGAAGATTTATTTCGGAACCGGGCCGAAAGGCCGGCTTTATATGATCGACCGCGAGGAGGAAACTTCGCTTCTGCTTCAAAGTGAGGCCGAGCAGGCCTACGCCTGCATCCCGCTTGGCCCGCGCCTCTATCTTCTCTCCAACAATCCGGCCGGCTTGTCCCGGATTTCCGCCGACCGGCGGTTGAGCGGCGAATATCTGGGCCCGGTCTGGGACGCGAAATTGGCCTCCGTGTGGGGACGGATCGATTGGGAAGCCGCCCTTCCGGCGGAAGGCGTTCTTCAGTTCCAATCGCGAAGCGGCAACTCGGCCGAACCCGGTTCCACCTGGAGCGAATGGTCGCCTCCCTATCAAAAAGCGGAAGGGGAACAGATTTTGAGCCCGAAAGCCCGGTATCTTCAAATCCGGGCCTTGTTCAAGTCGACTTCGGCCAAGGCAGGTCCGGCGTTATCCCGGCTGAGTGTCCATTTCCTGCCCGCCAACGCCGCCCCTTCGATCACCCGGATCGAGCTTCTGGGACCGAACGAAGTCTTTCTCAAACCGCCGGATATGGACGAGGCGATTTGGGGCCTGGAGCGGCGCCTTCCCGACGCCGGGCGGAAAACGGACGACATGCGGATGATCGCCGCGAAAAAAACCGAGCGGCAGGGGTTCCGGACCCTGTCCTGGAGCGGGGAGGACGAAAACGGGGACACCCTGGTTTATTCGATCGCCCTGAAAAGGGACGGCGACAAGGATTGGCGGACGATCGAAGACCACTGGCCCGAGGAAATCTTCGCCTTCAACACCGTTTATTTCCCCGACGGCGTGTACCAGATGAAAGTTACCGCGTCGGACGCGCTTTCGAATCCCGCCGGCCGGGAAAAAACCGGGGAGCAAACCGTCGGCCCGCTTCTCATCGACAACACCGCGCCGGCAGTCAAAAATCTCCAGGTCGCCCGGGCCGAGGGGCAATTATCCGTGAGCTTCACGGCGGAGGACGGATTTTCCGCCGTCAAGGACGCCCGGGTCCTCATCCGGCCGGGCGATTGGCGGGTGGTTTTTCCCGAGGACGGCATCGCCGACTCGAAGACCGAATCCTACAAATTCCGGATTCCGCTGCCGCCCGGCGCCGACGGCCTCGTGACGATCATCGTCCGCGACGTGGTGGACAACACCGCCACCGTCCGACAGGTTTTTTAGAGGCGGAGCGCGGTCCGGGATTATTTCACCCGCTCGAGGTATTTGTCCTCGCGCGTATCGACCTTGATCTTTTCCCCGGGCACGACGAAGGGCGGGACCATGATCGTGATCCCGTTTTCCATGACCGCCGGCTTGAACGAGGCCGAAGCCGTGGCCCCTTTGATGTTGGGTTCCGTTTCGGCGACGGTCAAAACCATCGTGATCGGGGGAACGACGTTCATCGCCTTGCCGTCGAACATCTCGATGGTGAAGACGACATTGGGGATCAGGTATTTCATCGCCTCGCCGATGACCTCGGGGGAGAGGTGGACCTGGTCGAACGTCTCGTGGTTCATGAAGATGTGTTCGTCGCCGGCGGCGTACAAGTATTCCATCGCGACCTCGTCGAGATGGACCTGCTCGACCCGGTCGATCGACCGGAAGCGGTGGTCCTTGACCGAGTTGTCGCGGAGGCTCCGGAGCTTCGTCTGGACCATCGCCTTCCACCGGCCGGGGGTGATGAGCTGCATTTCGACGCACCGCCAGAGCTGGCCGTCATCCATTTTCAGGATCATGTTTTTTCGGATCTGCGTCGCGTCGATCATGAGATGAACTTCCTTCTAAATATCCCGCCGCGCGCCCTCATCCACGTGAACGATGAACGATCGGCCTCCCGCCGCGGCAATGGCCGCGGCGACCTTCTCCGGGTCGGTCGGGGCGTAGGCGAACATGCATCCGCCGCCGCCGGAGCCGTTTATTTTAGCACCTAACGCCCCGGCGTCAAGAGCCGCGCCGATCATCGCCTCGATTTTCGGCGTGGACGTTTGGAGCAGGTCCCGCAGGACCGCATGTTGTTCGTTCAGCAGGCGGCCGAATTCGGCCTCGTCGAATCGCGGCGCTTGAAAAAGGGCCGCGCCCCGGGTCGTCAAATCGCGGGTCGAGAGCGTTCCGAGAAGCAGGCGGCGGTTGTCCGTTGGAAGATTCTCGATTTCGGCCGAAACCTCCGGCGTCCGGGGGCTGTGAAGAGTAAAGGAGGGAACCGCTTTTCGGACCAGGGCTGCGCCGTCCAAAACATGGCTTTTAACGAACCCGAGCATTCCGGTCGTGTCTTTTTTTTGTTCGGAATTGGCCAGGACGAAGGTTCCGAGCGGATTGCGTAGCCGGTCGAACTTCATTGGCTCGTCGAACCGGATCCACACGACCCCGCCGTAAGCGGAGGTGTAGTGGTCCATCCGGCCGCCGGGTTCCTTGAATTCGGCCACCTCCGTTTCATATCCGAGCTCGGCCAGTTCGCGCGGGTTGGACGCCCGGGGATCGCCGGCGGCTTCGAGGAGAAATTTATTCCAGGCCACGACCATGGCCGAGGAACTCGAGGTCCCGGCGTTGATGGGAATATCGCCCCGGACCTCGATATCCCAGCCGGAAAGGGGCAGGCCGGTGCGGCGGTGGATGTTGACCGCGCTTTTGAGGTAATCGCGCTTGTTTTCGTAGGGGATTTCCCCGGCGAAGGAAAACTCCTCCCGCTCGCCGAGATCGGGGAGGTCGAGGGCGATCCGGTGATCCGCCCGGGGCCGGCCCGCAAACGAGATCCGCAGGTCAACGGCCGCGGCGATGATCGCCAGGCCGAAGTAATCCTGGTGTTCGCCCAGCAGGCAGATGCGTCCGGGCGAAGAGACGCGCAGGGTCGGGTTCAACACAGAATTCTTTTAGCCCATTGCCTCCGGCCTGTCAATCGGCGATCGGTTCGTTGACAGCCCCTGAATTCGGAGACACAATACCTATTGCCTTAATTCGATGAGCCCTGAAGTTTGCGTGAACAAATGGAATAGGGAGACGCAATACCTATTTCCCAATTTTTCTGTTGATTCTATGTACCTTGATATTTTCGGAAATAGGGAAATAGGTATTGTGTCTCCGATTTAGAGAGTTCAATGGTCGAAAAAATCGTCGTCAACGGCAACATCCGAACTGGGAATCCGGAACAACCCCGGGCGGAGGCGTTGGCCATCCGCGGCGGCCGGATTGCCGCGCTCGGTTCGAACGAGGAGATTCGGGCGTTGGCCGGCGCAAGAACGGAAATCATAGACGCTGGCGGGGCGCTCGTTCTGCCCGGGTTCATCGACAGCCATGTCCACCTGATGGGCGGGGGCCTTTCGCTTCTCAGCGTCTCGCTGCGCAACGTATCATCCAAGCAGGAATTTATCCGGAGGGTTGAGGCCGCTGCCCGCGAGGTCCCGAAGGGGGAGTGGATCCTGAACGGTGATTGGGACCACCAGTCGTTCAATCCCGTCGAATTGCCGCGGAAGGAATGGATCGACGGGGTCACGCGCGATCACCCGGTCTGTCTCAACCGGCTCGACGAGCACATGGTTCTGGCCAACAGCGCCGCCCTCCGCCTGGCCCGACTCTCCCGGGACACTCCCGTTCCCCGGGGCGGAGACATCGTCAAAGATCCTGCCAGCGGCGAGCCGACGGGCATTCTCAAGGACGCGGCCATGGACCTGGTGATGTCCGTCATCCCGGAGCCGTCGCCGGAGAAAAAGCGCCGGGCCGTCCGGGCGGCCTTGAAGGCGGCCGCAGCCAAAGGCGTGACTTCGGTCCACGACGTCGAGGGCGCGGAGGGCATCGACATGTACGGGGAACTGCTTCGGGAAGGGGAGTTGAACGTCCGAATCTATTTTTATGTTCCCATCGAGGCGATCGACGCTATTGCCGAACTCGATCCGCTGAAAACATGCGGAAGCGACCGGCTCCGCTTCGGTGGGGTGAAGGGGTTTATCGACGGCTCACTCGGTTCGCAGACGGCTTGGTTCGACACACCCTATGCCGACGATCCGACGATGTCCGGAATCCTTGCCGCGGGGATGTTTCCGGAAGGGATCATGGAAAAACGAATCGTTATGGCCGACGCGGCCGGCCTGCAGGCCGCGATTCACGCCATCGGCGACCGGGCCAACGCCGTTCTTCTCGATATGTACGAACGAACGATCGGCCGCAACGGCCGCCGTGACCGTCGTTTTCGAATCGAGCACGCCCAGCATCTCCGTCCGGCCGATTTCGCGAGGTTCGCCCGTCTCGGCGTCGTCGCCTCCGTCCAGCCGTACCATTTGATCGACGATGGCCGCTGGGCCGAGGCGAGAATAGGGCCGGAGCGGGTCGGAACGACGTATGCCTTCCGTTCGTTCCTCGAGGCCGGCGCGTCACTTGCCTTCGGGTCGGATTGGCCGGTCGCCCCGCTCGACCCGATTCTGGGAATTTACGCGGCCGTGACCCGGGCGACCCTTGACGGAAAGCGCCCGGACGGCTGGAATCCCTCCCAAAAGATTTCCGTGGAGGAAGCGGTCCGGGCTTTCACGGCCGGTGGAGCGTACGCGGAATTCGCCGAAAGAGAAAAAGGGGCGTTGGCTCCCGGGATGTTGGCCGACCTGGTCGTGTTGAATACGGACATTTTCCGCGTCGCGTCCGAGCGGATCCCCGAGGCCAAAATCGCGCGGACGGTCTGCGGCGGACAAACCACGTTTGAGACCTGACCCCTTTTCGTCTTTCCGAACATCTGGTAAGATGGCGAGACCGTTTTGGGACGGATGTCATGGAACAGGATTGGAAAGACGAACTTGACGATCTTCTGAAGGAATCGGGATCCCGTTCGCGCGACACGATCCCGGTCCTCCACAAGGTCCAGGAACGCTTCGGTCATGTTCCGCCCGAAGCGCTTCCGACGATCGCCCGCCGCCTTCATGTTTCCGAAAGCGAACTCTACGGCGTTTTGTCGTTTTACAAGGCCTTCAGCCTGAGGCCGAAGGATGCACACACAATCAGCGTCTGTTTGGGAACGGCCTGTCACGTCCGGGGCGGCGAACAAATTATCCAGGAACTGGAGAACGCGCTGGGGATTTCCGCCGGGAAATCCACGGCCGACGGGCTGTTCACCTTGGAAACGGTTAATTGCCTCGGATGCTGCGCGATCGGTCCGGTGATGGTGGTCGACGGCGTGACCCAGGCCCGGATCACTCCCCAGGCTGCCCGGGAACTTTTAGCCCGTATCCGGGCGGGGGAGAAGAAATCTTGAACCGTCTCCTTCACCCCGGCCATCTTGAAGACTGGCGGAAACGCCTGATGGACGAAACCGTCCTGATCCGGCGGACAATCGTCGTGACCGCCGGAACCTGCGGCCGGGCCAGCGGCGCTTTGGAGATCCGCGACGCTCTCCGGGCTGAGATCGACCGCCTCGGCGCCGGAGACCGGGTCGGGCTTCTCGTCACCGGCTGCCACGGCTTCTGCGAAATGGAACCGAGCGTCGTCGTCCAGCCCGAGGGCATCTTCTATGGAAAGCTCAAGCCGGCAGACGCGGCGGCGATCGTCAAACAGACGGCCCTGGCGGGCAAGGTCGTCGAAAAACTGGCCTGCAAAATTCCCACGACCGGGCGCGTCGTCGCCCGGCTGGAACAGATCCCGTTTTTCAAAAAGCAGATGCGGGTCCTCTTGGAAAACAACCTCCGTGTCGACCCCGAAAAAATAGAGGATTACATTCGGATCGGCGGATACCGGGCGCTGACCAAGGGGCTTTTCGACATGACGTCGGAGGGCGTGATTGAGGAAGTCCGCCGCGCCGGTCTTCGGGGCCGCGGCGGGGCCGGCTTTCCGACGGCTGTCAAATGGGGCCTCTGCCGGAAAGCAGCCGGACATCCCAAGTACATCATCTGCAACGCCGATGAAGGAGACCCCGGCGCGTACATGGACCGGAGTCTGCTGGAGGGTAATCCCCATGCTGTGATTGAGGGCATGATCCTCGGCGCGTATGCCATGGGCGCCAACGAGGGATTCATCTATGTCCGCGGCGAATATCCCCTGGCGGTGGAAAACGTCGGACGGGCGATTGAACAGGCCCGGTCCTGCGGGCTCCTCGGCCCGGCCATTCTGGGTTCGGAATTTCATTTCGACCTTCAGCTCATCCAGGGCGCGGGTGCTTTCGTTTCCGGCGAGGAAACCGCCCTGATGGCCTCGATTGAAGGCCGCAAGGCCTTCCCCCGTCAGCGTCCGCCGTATCCGGCCGAATCGGGTCTTTGGGGAAAGCCGACGAACATCAACAACGTCGAAACCTGGGCCAACGTTCCGCTCATTCTCGACAGGGGGAGCGCCTGGTACGCCTCCATCGGGACGGAAAAAAGCAAGGGCACAAAAATCTTCTCGCTGGTCGGCCGGGTTAAAAATACCGGCCTGGTTGAAGTCCCCATGGGTGTGACCCTCCGGGAGATTATCGAAGACATCGGCGGCGGCGTACCCGAAGGCCGGACCCTGAAGGCGGTCCAAACCGGCGGCCCGTCGGGCGGATGTCTCCCGGCTGCGTCGGTCGACCTGGCCCTCGATTATGAAACGCTGGCCAAGGCGGGCTCGATCATGGGCTCAGGGGGCATGATCGTCCTGGATGACCGGACGTGCATGGTCGACCTCGCCCGATACTACCTCCATTTTCTGGAGGAGGAGTCCTGCGGCAAATGCGCCCCATGCCGGGTGGGGACGCGCTTGATGTCCGAACTCCTCGGTCGTATGACTGCGGGCACGGCCGATGAGGCCGACCTGGCCCGGTTGGAATCTCTGGCCCAGACCGTTAAAACCGCTTCTCTTTGCGGACTCGGGCAGACTGCGGCCAATCCCATCCTTTCCACCCTGACGCATTTCCGGAGCGAATACGAAGCCCATATCCGGGAGAAACGGTGTCCTGCCGGTGTCTGCCGGGAGCTCGCCTCCTCGCCAGATCAGCCGGCCCGCCCGATCGGGCGGAAGGCCCTGAAAAACAAGGAAAGGGGGCGGTCGTGAGGATCACAATCGACGGCCGCGTCCTGGAGACTTCCGGCGCACCGACGATTCTTGATGCCGCCCGCCGCCTTGGGATTTCCATCCCGACTCTCTGCGAGCACCGGCGGCTCGTTCCTTACGCCGCCTGCCGGATTTGTCTGGTGGAAATCGCCGGCCGGAAACTGCCCGCGCCCGCCTGCGCTACCCCCGTCGAAGAAGGGATGGAAGTCATCACGAATTCCCCGAAAATCCAGGCCCTGCGCCGCGAGGTCCTGGATCTCATCCTGTCCGAACATCCCTCGGCCTGCCTCATCTGTCTGGAAAAGGAAAACTGCGAAGAAGCCAAGTCAATGATCCGGAAGACCGGCGAACCGACCGGGTGCATTTTGTGTCCGGCCGACGGACGGTGTGATCTCCAGAAGGTCGTGACGGAAGTCGGCCTGAAGGGGTTGTCCCACCCGATGACCTACCGCGGCTCCGGAGTCCGGCGGGATGACCCATTCATCGACCGGGACGACGGGCTCTGCATTCTCTGCGGCCGCTGTGTTCGGGTGTGTCATGAAATCCGCGGAGCGGACGCGATCGCCTTCGTCGCCCGGGGCAGCCGGGTTACGGTCGGCACGTCGATGGGCAAACGGCTTCTCGACGTCGGCTGCCTGTTCTGCGGCGCCTGTGTCGACGTCTGCCCGACCGGCGCCCTGACCGAACGGGCCGTCCGCTACGCTTCGAAATTCGAGGAACAACGGTCTTTTATCTGCGGGCTCTGCGGCCAGGGGTGCCGCCTCGGGCTTCGCCTCCGCGGCGGCCGTCCGGTCGACGTCCGTCCCGAAGACGGATCGCCCAACGACGGGCAGGCCTGCGTCAAAGGCCGGTTCGTCATCGGTGACCTCCTCGGGCATCCCAAACGTTTCGTCCGACCGATGGTCCGTCGGGCGGGCGTTCTGGTCGAAACGAGCTGGGAGGACGCATTGGCTGCGGCCGGCCGCGGGCTCGCCGAACACAAGGGGAAGACCGCGGTCGTTTGTTCGGCCCGGGATTCCTGCGAGGACCTCTGGGCCCTCGGGCGGCTTTCCCGCGACGTTCTTCACGCTTCGAGCGTCAGGCTCGCGGAGGATTCCGCGGCGTATCTTCTCGGCTGTCCCGATGGAGCGGAAATCTATGCTCCGCCCATGACCGTCGACGAACTCAGCCAAGCGCGGATATTTTTTATTTTTGAGGAATCGCTTCATCTGACCGCCCCGATATTCGGTGTGGCCGTCAACCAGGCCTTGTTGAAGGGGGCGAAGCTTGTCCTCGTCGGCGACGGGGAATATTGCCTGGACCGCTACGCGGCCGTCCGGGTCAAGGCCGGCCCGGCCGAGGCCGGCGGTTTTCTTACGTCACTGCTTCGGGTTCTTATCAACAAAAACAACTCTCACGACCGGGGCCGGCCGGCCGGATTCGAATCGCTCCGTCAGGTGCTTCGAACCCTGCCTCCCGATTCTCCGACGGCCTCCGTGAAGCTTGACAGAATTGTCGGCTTTTTGGAAAAAAGACGGCCCGCCGCGTTTATCTTCGGGCCGCGATTCGTCGCCGGACCATGGGGTCATCGAAACGCCGCCTTGCTCTGGAATCTGGCCGGGCACACCGGGGGCCTTTATGTGCCGGTGGGCTGGGAGGCCAATGCGCGCGGCGCGGTCGAGATCATGGCTGAAATCAACAGGGGTGCTTTTCCGCGCTCCGCCGAATTGAACAAGCCACGGGCGCTCATCCTGGCCGGTCCCGACGCGGCTTTCAAACGGGCGGGCGAGGAGTTCGTCGTCGCCCTTGATGCGTTCCATGGCGATGCGGCAGCCCAAGCCGATGTCGTCCTTCCGCGGACGGTGTTCGCTGAACAGGAAGGGATGTTCGTCAACGCCGAAGGCCGTCTCCAATTTTCGTCCGCGGCCGTGACTCCGGCGGGGGAAGCGCGCCTGATCCGGTCGATTGCCGCGGATTTGGCCCGGGCGCTCGGCGCCGGAGTCCCGGCTCTTGAAACACGGGATGCGGCATTCAAGGATTTGATTGGCGCGGTCCCGTCCCTGGCCGAAGCCATCCGCATCGTTCGGGGGAACCGTCCGGCTTTGATCGCCGGAAAGGGTTTCGCGGCGAAAGGATTTGTCGACATCCCCGACCTCGACATGACGTTTGATCCGGCGGCGGCGTTCCCGCTCCGCGACCCGGACGATTATTTGAATTTTCCGACGGCGCTCGAAATCAAATCCCTGCGGACAGCCCGGAGACGGTAAATGCCCAAAATCATCGCCCAGCGCCGTCTCGTCCCCAACCTTCATTTGATCGAAGTCGAGGCACCCGAGACCGCCCGGGCCGCCAAGCCCGGCCAGTTCGTCATCCTCATGGCCGACGAGCGGGGCGAGCGCATTCCCTTGTCTATTGCCGATTGGAATGTGGCGCGGGGGACGGTGACCTCGGTTTTTATGGTCGTCGGATCGACCTCGCAAAAACTCGCCCGGCTCAAGGCCGGCGATGAAATTCCAGTCCTTGTCGGGCCCCTCGGGCGCCCGTCCGAAATCGGTTCCTTCGGCACGGTCGTACTTGCGGCGGGTTGTTATGGGATCGGAGCTCTTTGGCCGACGGCCCGGGCCCTCCGCCGGGCGGGGAACAGGATCATCACCCTCCTGGACGTCAAGGCTTCGTACCTTTTGTACTGGGACGACCGGTACAGGAAAGTAAGCGAACGCATGTTGATCTCCTCGCGAGATCCCGGCGTCGGGGGAGGAGAATATATTTCCGGAAAAATCGGCGAGTTGGCCAAGACCGAAAAGATCGACCGGGTGATCGCCGTCGGTTGCGCGGCTTTGATGCGCTCGGTTACCGAAACGACGAGGCCGCACGGCATCCGGACGATCGTCAGCCTCAACCCGATCATGGTGGACGGAACCGGGCTGTGCGGCGCGTGCCGGTGCACGGCCGAGGGGAAGACGAAGTTCGCCTGCGTCGACGGCCCCGACTTCGACGGCCACCAGGTCGACTGGAACGAATTGTTTCTCCGTCGGAAGGCCTACTTCGACGAGGAAATTCAATCCCTGTGCCGGTGGGAAAAGGAGAACCTGCCCTAGGGCGGGAGCCGACGATGGCCGAGAAAACGATCGAATTGCCGCCCGAGCTGCAAAAGCGCCTCCGGGAGGAATTCGCCCGGGAGTGGCGTCAGGAGCTGCGTAAAAACCCGCCGGTCAAGGACCGGATGAAAATCTCCCGGCGGCCCATGCCCCAGCGCGGCGCCGGCGAACGCAGCCGTGATTTCCGCGAGGTCAATTGCGGTCTTTCCGTCGAAGAAGCCGTCGCCGAAGCCAAACGCTGTCTGGATTGCGCCAAGCCGGGATGTGTTTCGGGCTGCCCGGTTTCGATCGATATCCCTTCGTTCGTCAAGCTGATCGAAAAAGGCGAGTTCATCGCCGCCGCTTTTAAAATCAAGGAAACCAATGCGCTTCCGGCGATCTGCGGCCGGGTCTGTCCCCAGGAATCCCAATGCGAGGTCGTCTGCAACCTGAAGAAAGCGTCCGGTGTGCCGGTCGCGATCGGAAATCTTGAGCGCTTTGTCGCCGATTACGAACAGTCGGCGGGCGAGGTGGGCCTCCCGGTCCTTCCTCCGCCGACCGGCCGCCGCGTCGCCGTCATCGGGGCGGGTCCGGCCGGATTGACGGCCGCGGGAGAATTGGCCAAACGGGGTCACGGGGTCACGATTTTCGAGGCCCTTCACGAGCCCGGTGGGGTTTTAATCTATGGCATCCCGGAATTCCGTCTGCCCAAGGCGATCCTGAAAGCCGAAGTGGAATACCTCCGGCGGCTCGGCGTCGAAATCAGGTACAACTTCGTCGTCGGCAAGACGGCGACGATCGATGACCTCAAGGCCTCCGGGTACGAGGCCTTTTTCATCGGCACCGGGGCCGGGCTTCCCAATTTTATGAAAATCCCCGGAGAAAACCTCGTCGGCGTCTATTCGGCCAATGAATACCTGACCCGGGTCAACCTGATGCGGGCGTATGATTTCCCGAATTACGACACGCCGGTTCTTCGAGCGGAAAATGCGGCCGTGATCGGCGGCGGGAATGTGGCCATGGACGGCGTCCGCACCGCCCGGCGGCTGGGAGCCGAACGGGCGATGATCATCTACCGCCGATCCCGCCACGAAATGCCCGCCCGGGAGGAGGAAGTCGCCCACGCCGAGGAGGAAGGGATCGAATTCCATTTTCTCACGGTGCCCGTCCGCTACGACGGGGACGAATACGGGCGGCTCAAGTCGATGACCTGCCTCCGGATGGAACTCGGCGAGCCGGACGCGTCGGGACGGCGGCGGCCCGTGCCGGTCCCGGGGTCGGAATTCACGACGCCGATCGACCTGGCCGTCGTGGCTATCGGCCAGAGCCCTAATCCGCTGCTT
>JAPKZG010000020.1 GCA_026393895.1 Candidatus Aminicenantota bacterium | reverse complement strand
GGGGGAAATGCGGACCAACCGGTGGACGCCGATTTCCTGGTTGAGATGGCCGTAGACGAAATCGCCCTCCATGCGGATGGTGGCGCTTTTCAAGCCCGCCTCTTCGCCCGCGGTCATATCGAGGATTTCCGCCTTGTACCCTTTCCGCTCGGCGTAGCGGAGGTACATCCGGAACAGGATCTGGGCCCAGTCCTGCGATTCCGTCCCGCCGGCGCCGGGATGGATCGTCAGGATGGCGTTGCGGGCGTCGTCCTCCTCGTCAAACAGCGTCTGGAGCTCCGCCTCCTCCAGGTTTTGGGAGAAGGCGGCCAGTCCCGTTTCGATCTCCGGCACGACCGGCTCGCCCTCGCGGGCCAGCTCGAAGAGGACGTCGAGATCCTCCTTGTTCCGGTAGAGCCCGGCCAGGAAATTCACCTCGCGTTCGAGCCGCTTTTTTTCCTGCTGGAGACCGACGGATTTCTTCTGGTCCTGCCAGATTTCGGGTCGGGAAAGTTCGCTGTTCAGAAATTCGAGGCGTTTTTTCTTTTCGGGGAGGTCAAAGAAAACCTCGGAGCTCGTCAAATTTGGCGCCGGCCGTCCGGGCCAGGGCCTCGAGCTCGGTGATGCGGCCGGTCGATGTATCGGTTGGAGTCATGGGCGTCTCTTGAAAAGAGCCAGAATAAGGAAGAGGGCCGAGATTGTCAAGCAAAAGAAAGAGAACACGTCGCCGTATCGGGCGTAAAAGGTCAGGACGCGGCTCGGGGTGATCGTTCCGGACTCCAGCGTCCGGACGCCGATTTCGGTCTTTTTGACGACCCGCCCGTAGGGATCGATGATGCCGCTGATCCCCGTCGTTGCCGCCCGGAGGACGTACCGCCGGTTTTCCACGGCCCGGAAAATCGCCTGGGCGAAATGCTGATAGGGGGCGGAGGATTTCCCGTACCAACCGTCGTTGGTGATCGTGACCAGGAAGGATGCGCCTTTTTTCGCAAACCGCCGGACCAGGTCCGGAAAGATGATTTCGTAGCAGATCGGGGACCCGAACGGCCGGCCGGCGAAGTCGTGAAGGACGGCGTCCGATCCGGGCGTCACTTCTCCCAGAGCATGGGTGATCTTTTCGACAAAGCCGAGGATTTTTTTATAGGGGGTGTATTCGCCGAACGGGACCAGGTGCATTTTGGCGTACCGCGAGGTCGTTCCGTCGGGGGAGAGGCAAAGGGCCGAGTTGTAGTATTTCCGGTCGCCCCAGGGACCGGAGACTTCATTTGTTCCGAGAAGCAGCGTCGCCCCCGTTTCCCTTGTCAGTTCCTTCAGCCGCGAGGCGGAGATTTGATATATCCCCTCTTTGCAACTGAAACAAAGCGGGACGGTGAATTCGGGCCAGACAATCAGCCGCGCCCCGCCGGCGGCGGCCTGATGGGTCAAGGCGAGATGCTCGTCGAAAATTTCAAGGATCCGGCTCTCCGAAACCTCGTGCCAGTAAAGATCGGAAGACACGTTGCCCTGGATGACGGCAGCCGGAAAGGACTCGGCCGCCGGGGCGGGATTTCTAAGACTCAGGAATCCGCCGAAGTGAATAAGAACAAGGGCGATCATGCCGGCGGCGAACGGAAGGCGGCGGTTTGTCCGAAGGGAGCCGACGAACATCGCCTGAAAAAACACCAGGGCGAACGACACGCCGTAGATCCCGGTCAGGCCGGCCATTTGAATGAACAGGAGGTTTTTCGCTTGAGAAAGACCCAGGATACCCCAGGGAAAGCCGGTGAGGACATGGGTCAGGATATATTCCAAACCGACCCAGAGAAACGGAACGGCGAGGAAGGCAGCCATCGGGCGCTTGCGATGAATGAGGGCGAAAGCCAGCCCGAACACGCCCCAGGCCAGGGCCAGGAGGACGATCAGGAGGAGATAGACGAGAAAACTTATAAGCGGCGATAGTCCTCCGTAATGGGCGGGGACGGCCGGGATCCAGTAGAGAAGCAGGCCGTAAAAGAAAAGACCCGCCGTGCCGCCGAGGAGAAACGCCCGTCCGGGGGTTTTTCCGGAAAGAAGAAAGAACAACGGAATGAGGGAAATCCAAGCCAGGAACATCAGGTCGAATTTCGGGAAGGCCGCGGCCGTGAGCAGTCCGCAGACCGCCGCGACCAGGCAGTGAACCGGCTTCAACTTCATGGCTTTTCTCTCGCGGAGAAGTTCAACGGGCCGCAGTAAGTCGGGCGTTCAACCCTTGACGATGAAGAAATCGGCGATTTTCCTGTTCAGGACGGAGGCGAGTTTCGTCCGGGCGGTTTCCGCGGCTTCTTTCGTCTCGTAAGGGCCGACCCTGACGCGATATACGGTTTTCTTGTCGCCCGCGAACGGATTCAGGACGATGGCTCGGTAGCCCAAACCCTCGATTCTTTGGGCGAACGTTTCCGCCGTCGGACGGGTGTCCAGGGCCCCGACCTGAATGTAGTACGTTCCCGCGGGAGTCGGGCTTGTCTTGGCCGCCGCCGTCTGCTTCGGCTTGGATTCGACCGCGGTCTGCGGCGGCGTTTTCTCGGCGGCGGACTTGGCTTCGACCTTCGGAGGGGCCTTGGTCTCGGCCGCGGCCGGAGGAATCGTTTCCCCGGACGGTTTCGGCTCCACCAGGGCCGGCTTGGTTTCGACCGGAGCGGCCTTCAGCGGGGCGACAGCTTGCGTTTGCGCTTTCAAAGTCGGGGTTTCGGCGGCTTTATTCATGCCGACGCGTATGCCGAGGTAAAAAATGAGGACGCACAGGGCGAGCAGCGAGAGAATCACCGCGGCCAGCTGTCCGCTCGAAATCTGCATTTCGCGATATTCGTCGGATTTCGACATGTGCTTACATCCTTCCTCCGGACCGCGGGCGAAACGGCTTGGCCCAAATTCGAGAAATCATTTTCATCTTGATTTCATTATAAAAAGGACTTCCGGCGAAGTCAACAAAACATCCGCCGCTCGGATTTTCATTTTCATTTACGGCGAAACCCGGCCGGGAAAACCTTTAATTTCATAGGCTTGACTTTTCCCGGGCGAAAAATTAATCTTTATGGTCTCCGAGGAGCTTCCATGATCAAGAATGACATCGTTCTGGCTATCGAAAAGAAGACGGATTTCAGCGGGGCCAAATCTTTGGAGATTGTGGAAGCGATTCTTAAAGAATTGAAGGCCGCACTGGCCCAGAACAGCAAGGTTGAAATCCGCGGCTTCGGCAGCTTTAAGGTCGTGGCCAAAAAAACCGGGTACGGCCGCGATATCCGCCGCCAGAAACAAATCCACATCACCCAGGGCAAACGGATCAAGTTTCGATGCGGCCAGGAACTCAAGAGCATCGCTCCGAAAGCCGATTGATCGAACTCCGTCCCGCGGGAATATTCCGGTAGAGGGGGTCGCCATGACCTATTCCATCAAGCCGTTGACGCCCGGGAAGATCCGGACGTATCCTCTATCCTCGCGGCCGAGCAAGGTTTCGCCGGCCGATTTCGCCCGGCCGCCCCGCCGGGGGGAAAGCGTCTCCGCCCTGATCGCGGGGCTTCCCGGCCTCCTCTCCGCCCGCGACTTTAAAGAGCTGCTTGATTTGCTTAGGCGGGCCAGAAGCAGAAAAAAACCGGTCATCTGGGCGATGGGCGCTCACGTGATCAAAGCCGGCCTTTCCCCCGTCCTGATCGACCTGATGAAAGACGGCTGGGTGAGCGGCCTGGCGCTCAACGGCGCCGGGATCATCCATGATTTCGAGCTTGCCTTTGCCGGGCGGACATCCGAAGACGTCGCCGCCCAAATCCGGACGGGTCGGTTCGGGATGGCCGAGGAAACGGGCGAAATGTTGAACCGGGCGATCACCGAGGGCGGCCTGCGCGCCATCTACTGGGACATCCTCTACATGCAGCACTTCGCGACGGTCCAGAACGGGATGGCCTACGAGCTGCCCGATGGGCGCGTGCAGCCCCAGTTCAACGGGTTCAACC
>JAPKZG010000061.1 GCA_026393895.1 Candidatus Aminicenantota bacterium | reverse complement strand
CGTTCCCTATGTCTTTATGACGGCCGTCGGTGCCTCGATCCCGACTCCCGGGATGATCGGGGGGTACCACACCTTCAGCAAGGAAGCCCTGACGGGGCTTTACCGTATGGACCCGAACCAGGCCTTTGGTGTGACCTTGGTCTTTCATGCCGTTCAATACGTCGTCACCTGCATCGTGGGCTTTTTATTCCTGTGGAAAGACGGACTGAGCCTGGCTCAGATCAAACGGCTCGGGAAGGGGGAGGCGAAAAATCCATGAGATGTCCTTTCTGCGGGCATGCGGACAGTAAAGTCATTGATTCGCGGGAAAGCAAAAAAGGGATTTCCATCCGGCGGAGGCGCGAATGCATCGCCTGCGCCCGCCGGTTCACGACCTATGAAAAGATCGAGGAAATTCCCTACATGATCGTCAAGAAGGACGGCTCGCGGCAGCTCTTCGACCGGCAGAAACTCCTGCGCGGCCTCCTGAAAGCTTGCGAAAAGCGTCCCATCCCCGTGTCCAAGTTCGAGGAAATCGTCGAGGAGATCGAATCCAAGCTTCAGGAACGGCCGGAAAAAGAGATGAAAGCGTCCGAAATCGGGACCCTGGTCATGGAAAGGCTCAAGGACCTCGACAAGGTCGCCTACGTCCGATTCGCCTCGGTCTATCGCGAATTCCGCGACGTCCTGGAATTCAAACAGGAGCTCGAGTCCCTTCTCAAGGAAAAATAGGCGGTTCCCGGTCCGGGTCATTTGACAAACGTGGCCGCGGGACGTATTTATGAACGTCGCATGATCAAACGCAATCATCCGGTCATCCGCGTTCGGAGGAGCGCCGCCGGGTCGGATTTCTCCGAGTTGGAGGGGGGCTGGATTCCGCGGCTCGACCTGGTCGAGACGGAGAAGGCGCTGATCGTCGCGATGGAGGCGTCGGGCTTGTGGGCCGATGATCTTCAGATTTCCCTCCAAACGAACCGGTTGGAGGTCAAGGGGCGGAAGAGGGAATCGGCCGTGCCGGCGGGGACGCGGTATTTCCGCCTGGAACGCGAATACGGGCCGTTCCGGCGGACGCTGGCCCTACCGCTGTCCGTCGTCCCGGACCGGGCCCGGGCGACGCTCCACAACGGCGTCCTGACGATCGTCCTTCCGAAACGGCGCGGGAAGCGGGACCGGGGACGGATCGTCCGCATCACGAAAACCATGGAGTGAATCGAATGGCTGAAAAAGATCTCCACACCGATCCGGTCGAGGACATCGCTGAGGCGAAAGATTCCAAGCCCCATATTCCGGTCAAACTTCCCATCCTCTTGCTGCGCGACATCGTCGTTTTCCCCTACATGATCGTTCCGCTGTTTGTCGGCCGGGAGAAATCCAAGGCGGCGATCGACGAAGCCCTCGCTTCGCACCGGATGATCCTTCTCCTGACGCAAAAGGAGATGGAAACCGAGGACCCCAAACAGGACGAGGTCTACCGGATGGGGACGGTCGCCCTGATTATGCGGATGTTGAAGCTCCCCGACGGCCGGATCCGCATCCTGGCCCAGGGCCTGACCCGGGCCGCTGTCCACACATACGAGGAGGAAAACGGTCATTTCGTCGCCGAAATCGAACCGATCCCCGAGCCGGAAAACCTGGAAAAATCCCTTGAAAACGAGGCCCTGGTCCGCAACGTCCGGTCGGGGCTGGAAAAAGCCGCCTCGCTCGGCAAGAGCATTCCGCCCGAAGTCCTGATCATCGCCTCGAACGTCGAGGAACCCGGCCGGCTGGCCGATTTGACCGGCGCCAACCTCGAACTCAAAGTGCCCGAAGCCCAATCGATCCTCGAGATCGTCGACCCGATCGTCCGCCTCAAGAAGGTCTACGATTACCTGGCCAAGGAGATCGAAATCCTCGATGTCCAGTCGCGGATCTCGACCGAGGCCAAAGGCGAGATGGACAAACACCAGCGTCAGTATTTTCTCCGCCAGCAGATGAAGGCCATCCAGAAGGAATTGGGCGAAGGGAACGAATTGCAGGAGGAGATCAAGGGCTTTCAGGATAAATTGAAAAAACTCAAGGTCGCGGAAGAGGTCCGCGAGGAAATCGAAAAAAACATCAGCCGGCTCTCCCAAATGCATCCCGAATCGGCCGAAACCACGGTCGTCCGGAATTATCTCGACTGGATGTTCGCCCTGCCCTGGACCAAGAGCACGATTGACAACCTCGACCTTAAAAAAGCCAAAGCCATTCTCGACGAGGACCACTACGGCCTGGACAAGGTCAAGGAACGGATCATCGAGTACCTGGCGGTGCGGAAATTGTCCAAGCGGATCAAGGGCCCGATCCTGTGCTTCGTCGGGCCGCCGGGCGTCGGCACAACGTCGCTTGGGAAATCCATCGCCCGGGCCCTCGGCCGGGAAGTCCTGCGCATTTCGCTGGGCGGGGTGCGGGACGAGGCCGAAATCCGCGGCCACCGGCGGACATATGTCGGGGCCCTGCCGGGCCGGATCATCCAGAGCCTGCGCCGGGCCGGCTCGAACAATCCCGTGTTCATGATGGACGAAGTCGACAAGATCGGGGCCGACTACCGGGGCGATCCGTCCTCGGCGCTGCTTGAGGTCCTGGACCCCGAACAGAACAATTCCTTCCGCGATCATTACTTGGCCGTGCCGTTCGACTTGTCCAAGGTGATGTTCATCACGACGGCGAACCTCCTGGACCCCATCCAACCCGCGTTCCGCGACCGGATGGAGATCATCCATCTTCCGGGTTACACCGAGGAGGAAAAACTCGAAATCGCCGCCCGGCATCTCGTGCCGAAACAGATCAAGGAAAACGCGCTTTCGGACAAGTACATCCAGATGACGTCCGGGGCGGTTCGGATGATCATCTCCCGGTATACGCGGGAGGCCGGTGTGCGGAACCTGGAACGGGAAATCGCCTCGGTTTGCCGCAAGGTCGCCCGGCGTGTGGCCGAGGATAAAAAGACCCTGAGCAAAATCACGTCCCAGAACGTCGAATCCTACCTGGGCCCGCCGAAAATCTTTAAGGACGAACTCCGGAAGAGCGACCGGGTGGGCGTGACCACGGGGGTCGCCTGGACGGAAACGGGCGGGGAAGTCCTGTTCGTCGAAGCGATGAAAATGAAGGGCAAAGGCGGCCTGCTGCTCACCGGGCTGTTGGGCGACGTCATGAAGGAGTCGGCCCAGGCGGCCCTCAGCTACGCCCGCGTCCACACCCGGGAATTGAAAATCGACGACCGGATTTTCGGAGCGAATGATTTCCACGTCCACATCCCCGAGGGGGCGATCCCCAAGGACGGCCCGTCGGCCGGCATCACCATCGCGACGGCCCTGATTTCGCTGTGCACGAACCGGAGTGTCCGCTGGGACACGGCGATGACCGGGGAGATCACCCTCCAGGGCAACGTTCTCCCGATCGGCGGGGTCAAGGAAAAAGTTCTGGCCGCTCAACGGGCCGGGGTGAAGCGGATGATCCTCCCGGCGCCCAACAGGAAGGACCTGATCGACATCCCCAAAGTCGTGAAAAAGGAAATGGAATTCATTTTCGTCGAGGATATCCGGCAGGTTCTGGCGGCCGCGCTCGTCGGAAAAACGCGCCGGTCCGGCCGGTCTACTTAAAGAGAAACGACCCGACGAAAGCGAATTCCGCCGGCCCGGTCTGGGAGACCCTGGCCGTATCGGACGGCCATTCGACCAGCAGCGAACCCATCTCGGTCTTTATCGTGACCGTGCGGTCGACCAGGCCCTTGATCATCGCCGCGACCGCGGCCGCGGCCGCTCCGCTTCCGGAGGATAGTGTTTCCCCAACCCCGCGCTCCCAGAAGAGGACTTCGATTTCGTTCCGTCCCCGGACCCGGATGAATTCGATGTTTGTCCGGCGGGGGAAGAACGGGTGCGATTCGATCTCGCGGCCGAGTTCATGCCATTCGAACCGGCCGGGAAAACGGTCGATGAAGACGTCGCAGTGGGGGTTCCCGATGGAAACGACCGTGACCGGATAGGTCTTGGCGTTGATCATGAGCGGGTAATCGACGATCCGGTCGTGGACGGCCCCGTCGTCGAAGGGAATATCGGCGGAGGCGAACCGCGGCACGCCCAGGTCGATCTTCATGAGGAACCCGTCCTCCGTCCGCCGGACGAGCTCGCAGACCCGCTCCCCGGCCGCCGTATGGAAACGGACGAGGGGGGCGTCGATCTTCTGCTGGGAATAGAGGTAGGCCGCGGCGCAGCGGAGGCCGTTGCCGGAGATTTCCGCTTCCGATCCGTCGGCGTTGAAAATGCGGAAATTCGCCTCGCCCCGGGCCCGGTCCTTGACCGCGACCAGGAGAATGCCGTCGGCCCCAACGCCGGTGTGCCGTTCGCAGAGGCGATGGGCCAGAGCCCCCGGTTCCTCGAAAAGCGCGACTTCATCCTGATCAACGATCAGGAAATCGTTGCCCAGGGCGTGGAACTTGGTGAATTTCATCGTTTTATTCGGAGACGCGCAACGTCAGGATGAACTCCTGAAATTGACCACCTTCGTCTTCCGGCCGGACCGCCAGCATCAGGGGATCGCCGGGCTGGAGAGGTTTGAGAATGGCGTTCCATTGGTCCAGCGTTTCGACTTTCTGCCGGTTGGCTTCGATGATGATGTCGCCCGGCTGGAGGCCGCGGCGTTCGGCCGCGCTGCCGGAGGCGACATCGGTGATGAGAAGGCCGCGCTCGATTTTGAGGCCGTAACGGCGGGCCGACGCCGCGGTCAGGGCTTCAACGGACAGACCGATGTTCTTGTTTGCGACTTCGGCTGCGGGTTTGGGTTTTTCCTCCGGCGTGAGTTCGATGACCGTCGTCGTCGCCGTCATTTCCTTGCCGTCGCGGATGAACTTGATTTCGACGGTGTTGCCGGGCAGGATTTCCGAGATTTTGAACCGCAGATCGTTGCTGTTTTCGACCGCTTGGCCGTTGACCGC
The DNA here is from genome assembly GCA_026393895.1 of Candidatus Aminicenantota bacterium. Lineage (GTDB taxonomy): Bacteria > Acidobacteriota > Aminicenantia > Aminicenantales > UBA4085 > JAAZPG01. The sequence goes on along the minus strand of JAPKZG010000061.1, from coordinate 31,677 downwards.
AATGACGACGTCGTACCGTTTGAGCCCGGCTTTATCCGCCGGCCCGCCGGCCTCGACGTCGTTGATGACGGCGCCCTTTCGATCTTTCAGGTTGAGGGCTTTTTGCATGTCCTGATCGATCGGGCGCGTCATAATGGAAACGCCCAGTCTTCCCCGGATGACCCGGCCTCTGTCCTTCAACTGGACAACGACTTTCTTGGCGATCTCCGAGGGAATGGCGAATCCGATGCCGATGTTTCCGCCCGAGGGCGTAAGGATGTTACTGTTGATGCCGATGACCTGTCCCTTGAGGTTGACGAGCGGTCCGCCGGAGTTGCCGCGGTTGATGGCCGCGTCCGTCTGGATGAAGTCCTCGTAGCTGCCGCTTTCCCCGAGGCCCAGTTGACGGCCCTTGGCGCTGACGATGCCGGCCGTGACGGTGTGTTCCATCCCGAGCGGGTTCCCGACGGCCAGGACCCATTCCCCGACTTTCACCGCCGTGGAATCACCCAACTCCGCGAACGGGAGGTTCGTCGCTTCGACCTTGATCAGAGCGACGTCCGTGGCGGGATCGGTGCCGACGATCTTCGCCTCGTACTCGTCGCCGGAAACCGTGAAAACCTGGACTTTCTTGGCCTTGTCGACGATGTGGTTGTTGGTCAGGATGTATCCGTCGGAGGAGATGAAAAATCCCGTTCCCTGGACCATGACCCGTGATTCTTGGGGCGCCTGGTTTCGCGGGCTCTGTTGGGGGGTGCCGAAGAAGCGGTTCCAGAAATCATCGAACGTGGAATCCTGCCCCATCGTCCCCGTTTCGACGCGCTCGGCGTCGATGCGGACGACGGTCGGGCCGATCTTTTCGGAAACGGCGACGAAATCCAAGTCCGGCCGGATTTGGGGAGAATCGGCGAACAGGTTCGGCCCCAGGGAATTCGACCCTTGGGAAAGGAAGCTGTTCGTTTCCGCTTTTTTCTCGGGCAAATAGACGAAGACGTAGCCGGCCAGCATAACGCCGAGGACAAACGCGCCCAGCGCGATCCAGACGATTCTTTTCATTGAAAATCCTCCATGGGATGTCACCGTTCCCGCTGTCGACTGAAGCGTAAAGATAACACAAACAGCCGGCGGAATCAATCGCAGCTTGCTTGGAACTCCAATGTTCATAATCTGTTACCGGATGGTCCTGCGGCAAAGTCCCGGGAGCATCCGAACGCCTGCCGCCTCATTCTAACGTTCTTCCTCCATCGGCCGTTGCATTTTCGTTCCGCCCCGGATATCATCCTGAAGATGAAAAAAGGCCGGTTGATCGTCTTCGAAGGCATCGACGGAGCGGGAAAGTCCACCCAGGCCCGGATGCTCCGGCGCAAGCTCGGCGCGCGCGGGCGGAAGGTCGTTTCCTTTCGGGAACCCTCCCGCAGCCGCTGGGGCCGGGAACTCCGGGCGAAGGCGAAATCCGAGGGGTCCCTGACGCCTTTGGAGGAACTCGAACTGTTCGTCAAAGACCGCCGGGAAAACGTCGCCCGGAACATCCGGCCGGCTCTTCTCGCGGGAACGATCGTGATTTTGGACCGGTACTATTTTTCGACCATCGCCTACCAGGGGGCCAAGGGCCTCGACCCGGAACGGATCCGGAAAATCAATGAACGGTTCGCCCCCAAGCCCGACCTCGTTTTCTTTCTCGATTTAGGCGCATCCGCCGGCCTGTCCCGGATCTCGGGACGCAAGACCCGGGACCTTTTGTTCGAACGCGAAACCTACCTCCGGCGGGTCCGCCGCATGTTCCGGGATTTTCAAGGCCCGCGGTTCGTTCATCTCGACGGCCGCCGCGACAAGCGCGAGCTGGGGAGGGAAATCCTGGCCCGGACGCTGGCCGTCCTCGAAGGATGACCGCTCATGACGCCCGCGAAAAAAATTTTTAAAATCAGGTTCCGGAAAATCGACCGGAAAAAAGCCCTGAAAATTCTCTTTGGAGCGGCCTTCATCGGAACGGCGCTGCTGTTAGGAGCCGTGTTCGGCACGTATGTGGCGGTCCGCAAAACGCTCCCGGACTTGTCCGGCCTGGAGTCGTATGAGCCCGCCCTTTCGACCAAGGTGTCGGCCGATGATGACCAGGTCGTTCGGGAAATAGGGACGGAAAAACGGACGATCGTCACCTACGACCAAATTCCCATCGTCCTGCGCGACGCGATCCTGGCGACCGAAGACCCCCATTTTTTCAAACATCGCGGCGTGGACTTCCGGGGCGTTCTCCGATCGGTCAAGGAGAACGCCCTCAATATCTTCCGGCGCCGGAAGCTCCACGGCGGAAGCACGATCACCCAGCAGGTGGCCCGCAAGCTGTTTCTCCATCCCCTCCAAACGCTCCAGCGCAAGTTCGCCGAATGGTACGTCTCGGTCCAGATCGAGAAAAAATACTCCAAGGACCGCATTTTCGAGATGTACCAGCAGCAGGGCGTGGCGGAACAGCACGCAGAAGGTCGACAGGGAATCAGCCAGCAGAGTGCGGAGCAGACCCTTGTCCGCCAGGATCCCGCCGGCCTTCTGGCGCAGGCGCAGCAGCTTGGCGCGCAGGTCGTGCTCCACCAGCGCGCGGTAGAAAGACCCTTCCACCTCGAGCGGCGCAATCACGTCCTGACCCGGATGGAAGAGGAGGGGATGATCACGCCCGCCCGGGCCGAGGAAGGCCGGAAAAAACCCATCAGCGTTCTTCCCGCGGGACGGGAGGACTACGATTTCGGCGGGTATTTCTTCGAGGAGGTCCGCCGGGCGATCGTCGAAAAATACGGGGAAGATGCGCTCTATAAGGGCGGGATGAAGGTTTCGACCACCCTCAACGCTTCCTTTCAGAAATTCGCCGACGAGGCCGTCCAAAACGGCCTGCGCCGGTATGATAAACGACACGGATGGCGCCGGGACAAGGTCAATCTCCTCGCGGACGAAACGTTCAAGGCGTCGGGAAAAAAGCTCGAGGAATACCGGTTGAAGTCGTGGGTCACGCCGCGGCTCGAGCCCGGCGACATCGAAGAGGCGATCGTCCTGGAAGCCGGCAAGAAAGAAGCCCGGGTCAAGGTCAAAGATTATTCGGTCCGTCTGACCAATGAGGGCGCGGAATGGGCCGTCCCGAACAAGGCCCTGGACGCGATTCTCAAGCCGGGCGACGTGGTCGAGGTCAAGGTGAAATCCAAGGATGCGGAAAAAGGGGAGACCATAGCGACCTTGGAACAGGAACCTCTCGCCCAGGCGGCCCTCGTCGCCATCGATCCGCGAACGGGTCAGATCAAGGCGATGGTCGGCGGTTCGTCCTTCCGCCGGACCCAGCTCAACCGGGCGACGCAAACGGCCCGGCAGGCGGGATCGTCGATGAAGCCGTTCATCTACACGGCCGCCCTGGAGCACGGTTTCACCGCCGCCAGCCGCATCGTCGACGAACCGACGGACTTTCCCGATCCCTGGTCGGGGACGGTCTGGACGCCGAGGAATTACGACCGGAAGTATGAAGGGATGATCACTTTCCGGACAGGCCTGGAGGAATCGCGCAACGTCATCACGGCCAAGATTTTGGACAGCATTTCTCCCCAGACCGGAGTCGACTACGCCAAACGGTTCGGGTTGACTACCACGCTCTATCCCTATCTCTCCCTGGCCCTGGGCACGTTTGAAGTCAACCTTGTGGAAATGGTTTCCGCGTACGGCGTTTTTCCCGACAAGGGCATCCGGATCCGGCCGTATTTCATCAGCCGGGTCGAGGACCGGGACGGAAACCTCCTCGAGGAACACGCCCTCGAGGCCGAGGAGGTCATTTCGCCCCAAACGGCGTATCTCATGACCCATTTGATGGAAGGGGTCGTTCAGCGCGGCACGGCCGCGGCCGCCGGCGGTTTTCTCAACGACACCGCCCTGGCCGGAAAAACGGGGACGACCGATGACTACACCGACGCGTGGTACATCGGGTTTTCCCCGTCGCTGTGCGCCGGGGTTTGGGTGGGGAACGATGACAACTCTACCCTCGGCCGGAACGAAACCGGAGCCGTCGCGGCCCTCCCGATTTGGATGGAATTTTTCGGCCGCGTGCTTAAGGATGCGAAGAAAACGGACCGATCGTCCCCGTCCGAATTCCTCCAGGAGGAATTCGAGGTTCCGCCCAACATCCATTTCGTCGCCATCGACCGCAAGACGGGGCTTCTGGCGACCCCGCAATGCAAATGGCGGTTTATGGAAGCGTTTCTCGAAGGGACCGAGCCGTCGCGGCTGTGTTCGTTGCTGGACCACATCGCGACGCTCGACTATGCCGGATCGTCCCGAGCCCGGGAAGAGCACTGACCTCCCGATTTTTCCGTCCTCAGCAATGGACGGAACCCGCCGTCGATCCCCCGGCCGTGATTTCCTCTTTTTGCATACCGGAAGGGCGCCCCAACGGGGGGAGGCGGCGGGCCGGAATTTTCCGATAAAAAAAAGAAAGGGCGGGCGTTTGAAACGCCCGCCCCGTATCAGAGAAGCGGATAAGGAGGAACTTATTTTTTCTTGACGCTTCCCGAAGATCCGGAAGAGCTTCTCCCCGAGGACCCGCTCCGGGAAGAGGAGGACGATCCGGAGCGGGAGGGCGAGGAACTCCGGCTCGAGCCGGCGGACGAGCTGCGGTTTGAGCTCGAAGATGAACTCCTTCCGGAGACCGATCCCGATTTTGAGGAAGACGATCCCGACGCTCTGTCTCCCTGTAAAACGCGATAGAATTTATCCCTCAACAAACCGGACAGCGAAACGTGTTTTCCGGAACTTTCCCCGCTGATCCGCGACGAGGAAGGGAAGGGGATAATCCCTGCGGATTCGCCGCCCTCGGTTTTACGGATCCGGCGTTCCGGCGAACTCCCGGACGGTACGTCCTGGCCTTTCCCGGTCCGTTCGATGATCCGGGCCGGCGAAGAATCGTTTGGAGACTGCCCGGTCTCTTTTTCCATATCGGCGGATCGGGGGCGGTCTGCCGATCGGATCAGACGGGGGCCGGAAGGCAGCTCGTTGCCGGTGATCTCCGCCGGTCCGTCTTTGCGGATCAGGACACCGCCGCGGTCGCCGAGGGGTTCGAGCCGAAGCGGCGCGTTCGGGTCGGGCCTAAGGATCGGAGCCGTTTCCGTCAAACGGAGGTGGCCGATCGCCCGGATTTCATCCGAACGCATAGCCACCCGGCTGACGTTGGGATCCTGGAGCTGGTCTTTCCGGACGACGGTCAGGGCCCGTGAATCGCTCGGGTAATCGCCGTCCCAGCCGTGGCCGTAATAGTAGTTGTTGTAAATGATGCCGGGATATCCCCACCAGCTCATCGGCGCCCAACCGTAATAGAAGTCGTCCCACCACCAATTGACCCAGGCCGGGCCCCATCCGGACATGGGAATCCAGTACCAGCCGAAGCCGGGGTTCCATTGCCAGCGGCCGTAATGATAGGTGCACCATCCCCACGGTTCATAAGGCACCCAACACCACCCGGCCATCGGCAGCCAGGTCCAATGGCCCCAGCTATAAGGCCTCCAGTTCGGGGCCATTCCGCCGGGGATCCAGACGAAGCCGAACGGATCGATCTCGGACCAATGACCGTAGGCTTCGAGTTCGGATTCATATTCCGCGATATCCCCGGGAAGCCGGCTTTGGGCATAAAACCGTTGGACGAGGGCGGCGCGATCATTGTTCCAGCGGTCGAAAGCGTCGTCGGCGCCGACGAAGAAATCATTCGGGCGGCCGTCGAATCGGCCGTCGGTCAAGGCGAGCCGTTGGCCTTCTTTGACCAGAATCGACCCGTCTTCGGCCGCGGTCTCAACCAGGCCTTTGAAAACGAGAATCTCGGTCCGTCCGTCGGCCCCGATATCGATCCGATACAGGCCTTTCTCCAGGAAATAGAACGTCGCTTTCGGCGTCAGCAGTTCGAAGTTCTTTTCCTTGTCCAGCGAGCCCAGGTCGAGATAGAGATTTCCCGACCAATGACGGAGCCGGATCTTGGACGAAACGTCCCCGGGGAGCGTTTGAATGTCGATTTTGGTGTCGTTGTCCAGGCGGGCGAATTTGGTGCCGCCGAAAGAAATTTCCGTCCGGCCGTCGGCCGTGCCGAGACGGTCACCTTCGCTGATCGGCGTGTTGATGGTCACTTCCTCGTACCCGAGATCGGAGGCGCGTTGAAGGAAGATCCGGCCGTCGACGTAACTCAGGTGGGCATAGGAAGTTCCCTTGTCGTTCTGTTCCTGGGCGGGTTGACTCTGGGTGGGGGTCTCCTGGCCGAAGGCGCAGACGCCGAGAACGATGACCGTGGCGGCGAGAAGAGCTGTCTTTCTCATCGGATTTCTCCTTCTAACCTCCATTTATGCAAGAATTATACCAGTTGCCTCCCCTGGAAAGCCGGTTCGGGGGGGTGTTTTCCGTCCTGAGAAAGGGACGCTGTGTCCTCTGATTAGGACTTTCTAGAAAAGGGGGGTTCAGAGAGGCCAAAACCGGCGTTGGATGTCGATGACCGGGGAAATTTCCTTATGGGTGGTGATCGAGATGTCGGCCCGGATCTCCAGGGCGGAGCGAGCCCCCGCCAGTCGGCGAAGGACATCTTTGACGGCTAGAGCCTGCCCTTCGATATGGTATCCCCCCTCGAGGACGAGGAGCAGCCGGCCGCCGCAGGAATCTTCGGCCACGGTCACGAGTTCGGACGCCAGACCGGCGAACCCTTCCAAACTGACGTTCATTCCGCCGAGCGGATCGCCGGCGAAGATGTCGAAACCCGCCGAGACGAGGATGAATTCGGGCTCGAACGCCCGGGCGATCGGACCGAGGATGTTCCGGTAGATGAACAGGTAATCCCCGTCGGTTTTTCCCGCGGACAACGGCACGTTGACGGTATACCCCCGGCCTTCGCCCGCGCCTATTTCATCCCAGCGCCCGCTTCCCGGATAGAAAGGGAACCGGTGCGTTGAAAAAAAGAGGATGTCGTTTCGGGAATAAAAGGCGTTTTGGGTCCCGTTGCCGTGATGGACATCCCAGTCGGCGATGAGAATCCGGCGGACGCCCCGTTTCCGAACCAGGTGCTCGGCGGCTATGGCGACGTTGTTGAAAAGGCAGAAACCCTTGGCCTGTCCCCGCTCGGCATGATGGCCGGGAGGCCGGACAAGGGCGAAGGCGTTCCGGCCGGGGCCGGCGAGGACGAAATCGGCGGCTTCGATCGTTCCGCCGGCGGCGAGAAGCGCGGCGTCGAACGACAGGGACGAAGTCGCCGTGTCGGGGTCGAGCTGGACATGCGCGCGCCCCCGGGTGTGGGAGAGAAAATCAATATATTCGGGCGCGTGGATATAAGCGATCTCGTCGGACGACGCCGGCCGGGCCTCGATCCGATCAAGAGAGAAGTCCAATCCCGCGTCGAGGATGTCGGCGATCGCCTCAAGCCGTTCGGGGCATTCGACATGCCCCGGCCCCATGAAATGATCGTTGAAACGCGGGTCGCGGACGATCCCCGTGCTCATTCGGTCACTTCGCCGGAAAGAACCTCTCGATGGTTTTCGCCTCGGGCTTGGGCGTCAGAAAGGAAACGATGATCAGGCTTCCGATCGACGCGATCAGGGCCGGATAGATCAGCGGGATGCCCCACGGGTCGCCGGCCGGCACCTGAGAGGCGGGAAGGACCTTGGTCATGACGAAAAAGAAAACGCAGACGATCGTGCCGCTGATGATGGAGGCGAGGCCGCCGGCCTTAGTTGCTCGTTTCCAGATCAAGGCGGCGATCAGGGCGGGCGTGATGGCCGCTCCATAGATCGTATAGGCGAACATGCTTGTTTCCAGGACGCTTTTCAACTGAGTGGCCATCAGGAAGGCAAGGATGCCGACGACGACCACAAGGACTTTCTGGAGGGCGACCAGGTTCTTGGCGTCCGTGCCCTTCTTGAAAAACCGCTGGTAGATGTCGCGCATGATCGTCGTCGACTGGGACAGAAGATAATTCATCCCCGTCGAAATGACCACGGCGCAGGCCGCGCCCAGGAGAAGCACCCCGACCGGGGCTGGCACAAGGCTCCGGGCGGCCATCAGGACGACCTTCCCGCCCGCTTTCGGGATGCTGAGATCGATCTGGTTCTGGAGTTTGCTGAAGGCGAAGACAGCGATGATTACGACGATCGATTCGACGAAAATCGTCCCCAGCGTCCACCAGATCACGGACTTGCGGGCGTCCTTGGCCGATTTGGCGCTGAAGAATTTCTGGTACATGCTCTGTACGCCGAGCAGCAGGAACAAGGTCGAGAGGAAATATCCGACGGCTTTTAAGACTGGGTGTGCTCCGAACTGGCTGTTGACGACCGAAAAATATCCCGACGGAAGGGCCTGCTGGGCCGTCTGAAGGCCGCCGGCGGCGAAATAGACGAACGGAACGGCCACGAGACAGGCCAGGACGATGATGATCCCGTTAGGGAGGTCGGTGTAGGCGATGGCCACCATTCCTCCGACCGCGGTGAAGAGGATAACGAACGCGGCGGCGATCAGCGTCCCGACAGGTTCCGAGATTTTTCCGTCGGTGGCGACGTTCAGGATGAAGCCGCCGGCGACGAATTGATAGGAAACGATCGAGATGAAGGAAAGGATAAGGGCGATGGCCCCAAACACCCGGGCGGCGGGACCGTACCGGACTTCGAGGATGTCCCCGATCGTGAATTGCCCGAAATTATGGATTTTCCCGGCGAGGAAATAGATCAGGATGATTCCGACCCAGGCGCCGGCCGAAAGCCAGATGGCCGACATGCCGGCTTTGGCCGCAAATTCCGCCCCGCTGATGAAGGTGCCCGAGCCGATCCAGGTGCAGATCAGGGTGAACACCATGACCTGCCATTTCAGGCTGCGGCCGGCGACCTGGTAATCCTCCTGGCTTTTGATTTTTCGGGCCCGGATGAAATTCATCCCGGTGAGCACAAGCAAATAGGCGAGGATGATATAGAGATAAAAGGACATGCCGCCTCCTCAATAATGTCGTTTCCGCCGGACGAAGCCATCCCGCCGTATCAGGGAAAGATCCGGCGACCGGCAAACGAGACGCTATTATGCCTTTGTTTTTTTCTGATGTCTAGAATATTTGAGTTGAACGAATTTTCCGCCCATGACCAGGAGGCGCTTCAGATCACCCCAGGAACGGACATGTCTCAGCGCTTGGGGGGCTTTTTTCAGGAGGGACGTTTTCCGGGAACTGAACGACCAGCGCAGGACGAGCTCGCAGATTTGGGGCCACGAGAGCTTGTCGACGAAGAGCGGAACGTCTCCCTGGGCGAGGGGCAGGGTGACGACCCCTTTGCGATACCTCTTTGTCCAGGTGAACCCCGCCGGGAGAACGCCCGTGTCCCGGGCGAGTTTTTCCAGCGGCGTCCCCGGGTAAACGTGAAGGATGGCGATCGAGGTTTCGATCCGGCCGCGGTATTGTTCGATGATTTGGATCGTGGCTTGCGCCTCCTCCCACGTTTCGGTGGGATGACTGAAAATCATGAAGACGTTGGCGATGATCCCGAGCTCCAGGCACCAGCCCGTGAGGCGATGAAAATCGGCTAGGTCGATCTGCTTTCCGACGATGTCCTTCCGGACCCGGTCCGAACCGGCTTCGAGCCCGTAGGAAAGGTAATAGAGCCCGGCCCGCTTCATTTTCTCGATCAATTCCCGGCTCATGATGTCGAGCCGGACGTCGCACATGAAGTGGATGTCGAGGTTACGGGCGATCATCAGGTCGCAGATGGCGTCGGCCCGTTTGGGGCTGGCGTTGAAAGTGTCGTCGTAAAAGAAGACGGCCTTGATCCCGTAGCGCTCCTTGAGGAGTTCGATTTCCCGGACGACGTTTTCCGGGCTGCGCATCCGGACATGCCGGCCCCAGTTGATCGGCGTGGCGCAGAAGGAGCAATTGAAGGGGCAACCCCGGCTGGTCATGACGCTGATCGCGGGAAGGAGGCCGTGCCCGGGGACGTCGAGCTTGAAATTATATTTTTCGTAAGGAACCAGGTGGAAGGCGGGGAAGGGCAGGGAATCGAGGTCGGCGATGGGCGGCCGCGGGGGATGGACGATGACCTTCCCATCCTTGCGGAGGATCACGCCCCGCACACTCTCGAAAACACGGAGATCGCCGTCCGCCTTCCACAGCCGGCAGACCTCGAGCATCGTTTCCTCTCCCTCGCCCCGGACGACGAGGTCGAGCTCGGGGATGTGTTCCAGGCAATCCTCGCCGGCCATCGAAGCGTGCGGCCCTCCCAGAACCGTGAGGGCGCCGGGATGAGCCTTCTTGGCCAGGCGGACGAGGCGGAAACTTTGGAACCGGTTTTCGGTCGTGATCGTGACCCCGACGATGTCGGGTTTGTCCGTACGGATTTTGCGCCCGATGTCGGCCCAGTCCATCCCCAAAATATTCGCCGGGACGATTTCGACCGGGATCCCCTCGCGTTCCAGGACGGCGCCGATGGACAGAAGTCCGAGCGGCGGGATCGAGGACCCTTTCGACCATCGTTCGGCGAAATACCCGCCGGGGGGGAGGTACAGCTGGACCTTAGGCACCGGCTTCGGCCTCCGGCTTTTTGTCGAGTTTCATGGAAAAGATCCGGGTGACATTGGGCTCTTCCATGGTCGTCCCATAGATGTAATCGGCCACTTCCATGGTTTTATAGTTATGGGTGATGATGATGAACTGGGTGTCGGATTTAATTTTTTTCATCAAATCGAGGAATCGGACGAGGTTGGGTTCGTCCAGGGCGGCGTCGATTTCGTCGAGGATGCAGAAGGGCGTCGGCTTAAAACGGAACAGGGCGAACAGGAAGGCCAGGCTTGTCAAGGATTTTTCGCCGCCGGAGAGAAGTCCCATGTTGGACAGCTTTTTCCCGGGGGGTTGGGCGATGACTTCGACTCCGCTGTCGAGCGGATTGGCTTCGTCGACGAGACGGACCTCGGCCGCGCCGCCCTTGAAAAGGACGTTGAAAAGCTCCTGGAAGTTCGTGTTGATCTCGGTCAGGGCGGAGAGGAAGCGGTCCCGGCTTTCCTCGTTGATCTGGGTGATCGCCTCTTTTGTCTGGGAGATGGATGTCCGCAGGTCGTTGCGTTGGGCGACGAGGAAGTCGTACCGTTCCTTTTGCTGGACGTATTCCTCCTCGGCCATTAAATTGACGGCTTTGTACTTGGCCAGATCCTCGTTGGCGTTTTCCAACTCGGCTTCGACTTCGGTGATGATCGGGGCCGGCGCGCCCGGTTCCGGCTCCGGCATCGGTTCGGCCTTGATTTCCTGGAGGGTTTTCTTCAACTCCGTCCAGCAGGCTTCCTCGAGGTTGACCATGTCGCGCTCGATTTCCGCCTTGCGGACCTCCCAGGCCATCCGTTCGTCCTTCAACCGGTCATGCTCCGTCCGCAGGTTTCCCAGTGACTCTTCGGCGGCCTCGAGGTCCTTCCGAACGGTTATGAGCCGGGCGTCGTCGGCGGTCAGGATTTTTTCCCGTTCGCCTTTTTGAACCTGGAGGTCGGTGATTTTTTCGGCGAATTCCGATACGGCGGTTTTAATCCGGTCCTCCTCCTCCATCGAGGAACGGATGCCCGCCTCGAGGGCGGTGATTTTGGACTGAGACGCCTCTTTTCGCTGGGTCATCCCAAGAAGGAGATTCCCGAGGCTTTGGAGCTTGGTTTCGAGAACGTTGACCTCGCCCTGGACAGTGGCCATCCGGGTCGACTCGGTGTTTTGCCGTTCCTGGTGCCGGACGAGTTCCCGCTCCTCGGCCTCCCATTGGGCCTGAAGCGTGTTATTCTCCTCGTGGAGCCCGTCGACCAGGCGGGTTTGGGCGTCCATTTTTTCTCGGAGCGCCGTTTTATCCATGGCCAGAATCTCGAGTTCGTGGCCGAAGAGGGCGATGTCTTCGCCTAATTTGGCCCGTTCGGCCTCGGCCAGACTGAAATCCTTGTCAATCTGAATGAGATCCTTCTCCAACTCGGCCAGATGAACGGTCGCGTTGCTGATCTGATCTTCGAGATCCTGCCGCTCTTTTCTTCGTTCCTCCAGCTCCCGGGCCAAGGGGGCGATCTCCCCCTCCCGCAACGAAAGGGCCCGGCCCAGGTCGCGGATTTCCTGGTGCAAACCGAACAACCCTTCTTTGCGAGGGCCGAGAGCCAGCAATCCCGAGGCCGAAAGAACGTCGCCGTTTTGAGCGATGAAATTCAACCGAGGCCGGCGAAGCCACAGCCGGATGGCGGTCCGGACGTCATCAACGACGACGGCGTCCCGAAGCGTGGGAAGGCCGCCGGGGATGCGCGATCCGGGACGAAGGCGGGCTTTGAGCGTGCCCAGGACGCCCGGTTCGCCCATCAGGTCCCGGGAGTCCTCGTTGTCCGCCGTTTCGCCAAGCAGGAGGAACCGGCCCTTGACGGTTTGATCGTCGAGCCCGCGAAGGAAGTCCTCCGGCCTGACGACCGATGCGCGCGATTCGTCCTTCCAAAAGACGTCGATCAGATTCGTGTCGGCCGCGTCCGTTTCCACAAGCTCGGCCAACAGGCCGAGCGATCCCCCCACGGTAGTGGTCTCGTCCGATTCGCGTTCTTTCACCGCGATTTTTTCGAGGGCCTGAAGATGATGGGCGTCGACGTCACGGAGGTCCCGAAGCCCTTGAAGACGGGTTTCGAGGTCGGCGATCGCCCTTGTCGTCTCGACGAGCCGGCCGCGGAGCCCGGTCAGGCAGTCGCGGATCGTTCCGGTTTCCTCCATTGCAGCCGCCCGCCGGGATTCGAATTCGCGCAGCCCCGCGGCCTTGGCCTCGACCAGGGCCCGGGCTTCGGTTTCGCGGATTTTGAGTTTCTCCTCCTGGCGGCGGAGGAGTTCGAGTTCCTTTTCGATTTTGGCCGCGTCGTTTCTGGCGCCCGTCCACTCGGCCAGTTTCTGCAGATGATCGGACCGGAGGGCGTCGGTATTTTGAAGGAGGGGGGAGATCCGGGCCGCCGTTTCCGCCAGGACCTGTTCGAAGGATTCGAGGGCGTCCTTTTTTTCGGCAAGTACCGCCGAGAGCGTCTGCTCTTCCTCCCGGGACCGGGCGCATTCCTCATCGAGGCCGAGGATCTCCCGAAGCCGTTCGTCGGCGTCGGACGAGGACTTGCGCCGGGTTTCTTCGAGGAATTCCCCGCGTTTGGTTTCGCGTTCCCGCTCGCTGTCGAAACGGGCGATTTGGGAAAGGGTCGAGTAGAGGTCCTCCTTGCCGTCCTTGAGCGACTGCTCGAGATCCCAAACCTCTTTGCGCTTGTGGTTGACGGTCCGCTCTTCGGCGCCGAGCCGCGCCTGCTGGTCGCGCTCGCGAGCCGCCGCTTCTTCGTGGCGGGTCTGGACGTCTCCTTGGCCGGTGGCCAGCTGGAAGCTTTTCAACCGGAAATGGAGCGAGGTCAATTCCCGGACGCGTTCGCGGAGACGCCGGTACCGTTCCGCCGCGCCGGCCTGGCGGGCCAGCGAATTTTTTGCCTTGGAGACTTCGGCGATGATGTCTTCCAGGCGGGTCAGGTTCAGCTCGGAATCTTCGAGTTTGTTTTCCGCCTGCCGTTTCTTGTCCTTGTAGAACGCCGTCCCGGCGGCTTCCTCGATCAACGCCCGCTTTTCGACCGGTTTGGAGGTGACGAACGTTCCGATGGCCCCCTGCTCGATCACGAAGTAGCGGTTTTCCGAGATCGCCCGCTTCCAGAGTTCGTCCTGGATGTCTTTGAGCCGGACTATTTTTCCGTCAAGCCGGTACTCGGATTCTCCCGTGCGGAAAACGCGGTGGTTGATGACGAGCTCGTCTTCGGAGTTCTGGAGGATCAGGGAGACGTCGGCCATCCCCATCGGCGGCCGCTCGGCCGTGCCGGTGAAAACGGCGTCATCGATTTTTTCGCCGCGGACGGTCCGGACGCGCTGGCCGCCCAGGACCCATTGAATGGCTTCGACGATGTTGCTTTTTCCCGTCCCGTTGGGGCCGATGATAATCGTGATGCCCGGATTGAAGAGAATCTTCGTCCGGTCGGGGAAGGTCTTGAATCCCTGGAGTTCGAGTCTTTTAATGAACATGGATGATCTTTCAGGGCAGTATTGTAGCCAAATCGATGCGAATTGGAAAGCGAAAACCGACTTGAAAAAAAACGGGGATTATGTCAGAGTGAGAGTATCATGGAAGACGATAAAAGAAAATTCCTCCGGTTCGAGTGTTTGATTCCCATCGACCTCGTGGAAGTCGACGATCCGAACGCCGATCCCAAGGAGGCGATGATCGACAACGTCTCCCGGGAAGGAATACGCCTTGCTTTCGATTTGGGGCACGCCTTTCAGGAGGGAGATAAAGTCAGTTTTCAGATTCACAAACCGGACGAAAACCGGACCTGCCGGATGACCGGAGAAGTCGTCTGGGCCAAGCCCTTCGGAAAAAAAATTGAAATCGGTTTGAAGATCGGGGATACGGAACGGTGCACGAAGTCCGAGCTGTTGGACCTTGGATATAACGCCTGGAGAAAGCACCAGAAAGAAATCGACGAGAAAGACCCGGCCGAGAAATAATCTTCATTTCCCTTCCCCGGCGTCCTCCGGTCATCACGTTGACAGGAAGGCTCATTTCGGCTAATTTATCACTCCCGCCGTTCGTTGCCAGCGTAGCTCAGTCGGTAGAGCGGCTGATTCGTAATCAGCAGGTCGGAGGTTCGATCCCTCTCGCTGGCTTCTTTTTTCACATCGGATCCGTCCGCTTCAGGCGTTGCTTCTTGCCTTGAATTCCTCCTTGCGGCATATTAAGAGGGAAGGAGAGAGGACATGACCGAGTTTGATTTTTCCGACCGGAAACCGGAGATTCATCCCGATACGTTCGTTGCCGAGGGCGCCCGACTGATCGGCAAGGTGGTCCTGGCGGCCGGCGCGAGCGTCTGGTTCAATTGTGTCCTGCGGGCCGACGTCGGCGACATCGTGATCGGAAAAAATTCCAACATCCAGGATAACAGTACGATTCATGTCGATTTCGACCTGCCGACGGTCATCGCCGACCATGTCACCGTCGGCCACGGGGCGATTCTTCACGCCTGCATCATCGGGGCCAATTGCCTCATCGGAATGGGGGCGATCGTCCTGGACAAAGCGGTCATCCCCCCGAATTCCATCGTCGGAGCGGGGGCTTTGATTCCGCCCCGCAAAACCTACCCGGAAGGTTCCCTGATCCTCGGGTCGTCCGGCGTCGTCGCCCGCAAGCTGACCGCCGAGGAAATCGGGCATCTTCCCGTCCACGCCCGCGACTATGTATCCTTGTGGAAAGCAATCGTCGGGCGCGGCATCGGCCGGTTTTAACCGACAGTAAATTACTCCGTTTTTCTTGACAATTTCCGAAACCGTGTGTTAAGGTGACGGCAGGGAGGGTGACCATGCAATCCGTCCTTCCTCACAAAATCCGGAAAGCCCGGGAAGCGGCCCATCTCAACCAGGGTGCGTTCGCCCGGGCCGTAGGTTTGTCGTCCGAGTACATCTCCCTCCTCGAAGCGGGCAAACGCACTCCGTCGATGGCCACGCTCGAAAAATTGGCCACGTTCCTCAACCGCGACCTGACGTATTTTTTCCATGAAAAACCCGCCCCCCCGGATGCGTTCACCCTCTTGTTCCGGGCGGATTCCGTCGACGGAAAAACGCGGGAGGAACTCCAGAGGTTCCGGCGCTACTGCGACGACTACCTCCGGCTGGAAAACATCACCGGCCGGCGCCTCGAATCGGCCCCCCTCTATGCCGGCCTTTCGCCGGACCGGATGGCCGACGAGGAACGGCGGCGTCTGGGCTTGGGCGATGAGCCCATCCGCGACGTGTTCGCTTTGATCGAGACTAATGGGTGCCGGGTCTACCGGATGCCCCTGCCCGAAGAATCCAAGGTAAGCGGCGTCTTCATCTACCTGGAGCAGAAGGAGGCGGCGTTCGCCTTGGTCAACAACGGCCAGTCGCTCGGCCGCCAGGCCTTCAGCGCCGCCCACGAATACTGCCATTATTTGAAGGACCGGGCCGAAGGGCCGGTCATCGACAGCCCCGACGTTTTCATCGACGAATATGCCTCCCTCTATCATCCGAGGGAACCGTTCGCCCAGGCGTTCGCGGCCCGGTTTCTGATGCCGCCGGATAAAATCAAGGACATGATCGAGAAGGACTTCAGGGCCCAGCGCCTCACCTTTGACCAGGTGCTTTACCTGAAACGATATTTCGGGGTCAGCGCGCTGGCCATGCTCAGGACGCTCCGGACGATGGGGTTCGTCTCCAAAGCCCAGTACGACGAATTCGTCCGGATCGATCCCGGTCCCCGGGAGAAGGACCTGTTCGGGCGGGGATCGGAAGAGGAACCCGTTCCCGGCGGATCCGTGCCTCCGTCCGGCGGAGCCGGAGAAAGCGGCGTCGTGGCCGGGGCCGTCGCCGGAGTGGGGAACCTTCTGGCCAGGATCAAACGCAAACCCATCCCCAGCGACCGCTACCGGTTGCTGCAAAAAGAGGCGATCCGAAAAATCGCCCGGGACCGTGAGCTGCGGAAGGCCGTTCAAGGAACGCTTCCGACTTAAGCCGGCCCGGCGACAAGGAGAGGTCATGGGCGGGAATAAAAATTCATTCATTTTCTCTTTGATGTTCGTCGCGGCCCTGATCGCCGGCATGTCCGCCTGCTCTTCCCCGACGGGGAAGAAGGGGAGCGGTCCGGAAGCCTACGACTGGGTGCTGATGGACGAATCCTATGTCCCGAAAAACGATGTCGAAACGTTCATTAAAACGGACGCCGAAAACCGCGGCGCTTTGCCCCTTTACATCAGGAATTATGGGTCCGACAAGCAGGTTTTAGGCCTGTTCAAGGGCCGGCAATACGCCGGTCCGAGTCCGAACACCCTGGAAATGCTCAACCAGGGGCTGGACGACTGGATGCTCGTGGACATCAAATACAAGACCGAAAACGAGCGCGAAGTCGTCCGGACGGTTTTGTACTTTTCGATCCGGGGCGTGTGGAAAGTCGGTGACAGCGGGGCGCTCGTCACGGCGTAAGCGCGTCTTCGGGGGCGGGACCTGATTCAGCGGAGCTTGACCTCGAGCATCCGGTCGATCCGGAAGGTCCGCATGTCCTCGCGTTCGTGACAATAAGCCCGGACTCCCTGAAACGTCTTTCCCGCGTATTCCATCTCTTCGACCGATTCGGGCCGGATCCGGCGCCGGCTTTTTGTGTCGTCCGGCTTGAGATAGACGATTTCAAGGTCGCGGTTTTCTCCGATGGCCTCCTCGATAATTCTCTTTTTATCCGCGAAGGGCTGGCGCTCGTCGGCCCGCTCGTATTGGTACCGGGTCAGGAATTTTGAGACCCTCCAATCCGTCCGGATGTGCGACAGGACGATGGGCGTTTTCAACACCAGGCCGCCGAAGTTCGTGCAGCGGCTGAGGGCGACGTAAACCTGGCCGTGGGCGAACGCCCCCCGGCCGACGTCGACAATGACTTTTTGAAATGTTTTGCCCTGGCTTTTGTGAATCGTGATCGCCCAGGCGAGTTTGAGCGGGTATTGAATGAAAGCGCCGACCGCTTCGCTGACGATCGCGTCCTTGTCCGCGTCATAGGAGAATTTGAACAGTTCCCATTCGTTGGGCTTTACGTCGACCCGCCCGCCGTCCTGGAGATCGACGACGATCCGGTCGTCTTTGCCTTTTTCCCGGAGGACGTCGACGACCTTGCCGATCGACCCGTTGACCCAGCGCCCCGAGGCGTCGTTGTTGAGAAGCATCACCTGGGCCCCGACCTTGATCTCGAGGCGCTCGTCGGTGGGAAGCGAGGAGCGCTCGAATTCCCCGTCGATGACCCCCTGGTAAGCGTGGAGACGGCCCGGCAGGAGCCCGAGTTTTTCCCGGTTGCGGGCGGCGGCCAGATCGTTGGTGCTCGTCAAGGTCACGTAAAAATCATCCTCGGGCGGGACGAACGCGGCGTCGAACCGGGATTGGAGTTTAGCCAGGTCGCCCGCCGTGACGGAACGGTTGCGGATGGCGTTGAGCAGGCCGATGAAATCGGCCTCGGTCTGGCGGTAGATTTTCTCGAGTTCGACGAATTCCAGGCGGAACGAATCCCGGAGGAGGCAGTGGGCCGAGAAGAAGTACGGCGTTTCGTAATGAAGGGTGAAAAGGGATTTTTCCGCGCCGGCGACGACCGGGGGGAGCTGGTAGAGATCGCCGATAAAAATCATCTGCAGGCCGCCGAAGGGTTTCCGGGGATGGGGGCCGTTCAAACGGAGGAATTTTTCCACGCAGTCGAGAACGTCGGCCCGGACCATCGAAATCTCGTCGATGACGACGGCTTCGAGTTTTTTAAGCATCGCCGCCCGGGCCGGGTCCCTTTTTGGGTTGATTTTGCGGACCTTAACCAGGGTGATGTCGGGTTTGAAACCGCAGAAGGAATGGACGGTCTGGCCGAGGACATTCAAGGCGGCCACCCCGGTCGGGGCGAGGACGGCGATCTCCTTGCGGGTCGTTTCCCGGAAGTATTCCAGGAGTGTGGATTTCCCCGTTCCGGCTTTTCCGGTGATGAAGACGGGGCGGTCCGTCTCCTCCATCCAATGGAGGGCCTGCCGGAATTGCTCGTTGATCTCAATCGGGACGGAAGCGTTCATCGTTTGGTCCGGGGAAGGAACTAATGTACCCGAACCTGTCCCGGGATTCAACGCGGAATCGCGTCCTTTCAGAAGGAACAGGACCGTTTATTCTTCAGGTTGTATTTCTGATGGTAATCCTCGGCGGGGGTGAAGGGCCCGGCCGGGACGATCTCGGTCACGAGGCGAGTGCGGAAACGGCCGGATTGGTCGAATTCGGACTTGATGGTTTCGGCTTGTTTCCGCTGCTCTTCCGAGTGAAAAAATATCGCCGAGCGATATTGGCGGCCGACGTCCGGCCCCTGCCGGTTGAGCTGCGTCGGGTCGTGGAAGGAAAAAAACGCCTGGACCAGGTCCGAGTATGAAATCCGGCCGGGGTCGAAGGTCACCCGGACGGCTTCGGCGTGTCCGGTCGTGTCGGTGCAGACGTCCTCGTAGGTCGGATGTTCGGTGTGTCCTCCCGTATAGCCGACGACGGTTTCCAGAACGCCGGGCAGGCGGCCGAATTTTTCCTCCACGCCCCAGAAACAGCCCGCGGCGAAGGTGGCGGTTTCCGTTCCGGCGGACGGGGAAACCGGGGCGGATTTCCTGAAGGCCAGGGAAGCGGAGTTGACGCAGTAATGGTGGCCGGTGGGGGACGGGCCGTCGTCGAAGACATGGCCGAGATGGGCCCCGCAGGCGGCGCACCGGATTTCGGTCCGGACCATCCCGGCCGAACGATCCTCGAGATAAACCAGGGCGTTTTCCGCCGCGGATTCGAAGAAGCTCGGCCAGCCCGTCCCGTGTTCGTATTTAGTTTCCGACCGGAACAGGACGGCGTCGCAGGCGGCGCAATGATACGCGCCGGGTTCCCAAAAATCGTTATACGTCCCGCTGAACGGCGGCTCGGTCCCGCATTCGATCATCACCTTGTATTGGGCGGACGTCAGGACTTTTTTCCATTCCTCGCGGCTTTTTTGAATCGGCGGCTTCATGGGAGCGTCTCCTTGGCGGTTTTCCGGAACAGGAAGGGAAACGGACGAAGCAGAAAAGAGAGACTGAACTCCTTTCCAAGCCGTCCAGCCCAGGACCAGGCTCAAAATGAGAAGAGCGGCCTTTCCTTGAAGTTTCATCGTCGTCTCCGGGTTTGGTAATTACATAAAACCTACAGTATTAATATAGAATAAATTCCGAAAAAGTCAATGATCGGCCGCTTGGGGAGGAATTCGCGGAGAAACGCTCCCGCCAAGAGCGGAAAAAGGGCCGGCTAGGGCCGGGCCATGACGTTTCTGATTTTGCCTTCGATTTCGGACGCGGGCGCCAGCCCCACGAGCCGTTCCACTTCGCGGCCCCCGCGGAAAATGATCAACGTGGGAATCGCCATGATCCCATGGGTCCGGGACAGGGACTCGTTTTCGTCCGTATTGAGCTTGCGGAAATCGACCGTGCCGTCGAATTTGCCAGCGATTTCCTCCAGAACGGGGGCCATCATCCGACAGGGACCGCACCAGGGGGCCCAGAAATCGACCACGACGGGATTCGGAGAGCCGAGGACCTCGGCTTCGAACCGGGCTTCATTCGTTTCGGTGATGTTCTTCATCAAGATTCTCCTTGAGGGACAGGGCGCGCAGGACGCGTTCGACGCGGGCGTCGATCAGGCGGTAGCAGATTTTCGCGCCGCGCCGCTCGCCAACGATCAGACCCGCGGTTTTCAGGATTTTCAGGTGCTGAGAAACGTTCGGTTGGGAGATCTTCAGACAGGCCTCGGCTTCCGAGACGCAGCAATCCCCCTCCATAAGGCGACGGATCAGACGGATCCGGGCGGGATGGGCCAGCGCCCGGAACATCCGGGCTTGGGCCGCTCCGGCTTCCCCGTCAGTCGATATGTCCTTTCGGCAACGATTCGGCTTTGTCATAATGATATTATTATATAAAGAATATATAATATGTCAATCCCCGCTTTGGTTCTTCCGCCTACTGGAATATCTTCCGCCGTTCGGGTACAATAAATATCCGACGGCGAGGATGGTCATGGCCCATAAAATTGTGGTGATCGACGACGACAAGGTGACCCGGAAACTCCTTACCGAAATCCTGACCCGTAACGGATATGAAGCGCACGGCGCCCATGACGGGGCCGAGGGCGTCGCCCTCGTCAAATGGGAACGACCGGATCTTGTCTTGACCGACCTGCTGATCCCGATCGTGGACGGCATCGGCGTCTGCCAGCAAATCAAAAGCGAACCTGAACTCAGCGGAACCAAGGTTATCGTCATGTCGGCCCTGAAAAACCCGGTTCTGGTCCGCGAAGCCAGGGCCGCCGGGGCGGACGATTTCATCGACAAGCCCATTCGCACGGACGCCCTGCTCGAACTTCTCCGCCGGCTCCTGCCGGATTGACGGCGGTCGAAAAAGCCTTTTGACTTTTCCTTGATTTCGTTATACTCTGTTCCCGGATGCTGGCTGGAGAGGATCTTTCAAGCCCCGCTTCCTTTTCAAACCTTGGCGCCTCGACAGCCAGCGCCTCTTTTTTTAGCCGTTCGTTTTCCCTGAATCCCGCGCTTCGGTTCCCCCTTCGTTTTCTTCGTGTTTTCCGCCGCGGAACATTCCGGTTCCCGGCTTGATTCCCGCCGGCGATCCGGCTAAACTGAAACGGCGCGGAGAGCGGAAGGATCGGGAAAAGGATTCTCATGAGACATACGATCCTCGTTCTCGCGACGATTCTCCTTCTTTCCGCCTGCGGGCCCGCGGGAAAAGTTACGGTTCAAACGGCCGCCCCCACGCCCGAAGACCTTCAGGCAATTCGGTCCGCCGGAGCCCTGGCTTCCCGGGGTTCTTATATCGCCTTGAAGGACGCCTGCCGGATCTATAGCGAACTATACGCCAAGCCGTCGGTGCGGGGACGGATCGCCGCCGCATATTTCCGAGCGGATTTTCTTCTCGCCCTTCGCGAGAAGGAACTCGGAATCGGAGACGACGTAGCGATCGTCCTGGCCGGGCGGCTGACCGCGGAAAACCCGGTTCTTGCCGGATACCGGGCTTGGCTGGGACCGGCCGGAGACATCCCGCTCCGGATCAAAGGGATCATCAAGGATTCCATTCCCTGGCTCAACCGCAGCGTCTCCGACGATGAGGTCGAGCGTCTTCTTGCGGATCTTCGCACTCACGCCGTAAGCGATGAATTATCGGCCTATTTTTGCCTGTCGCTGGCCTGCCCCGCTAAATCTACCCACGACAACGTTGAGGACCGGGCCGCGATCCGCGCCGCCCATCCCCAATCGAACCTGATCGTATACCGGACGGCCTTTTGTCCCGAGCTGGTGACCGAGCGGCTCGACGCGGTCATCCGGAACGACCCGGAATTTTGGGAAGCATACGGCTTCCGGGCGGAAGCGGCCATGGGCAGGGGAGAACTCCTGACCGCCGAAAACGACCTCCTCGTCGCGTCCGAACACATCCCAGAATCGGCCTATTACAACATCCTGCTCGCGAGCATTTATTTTTTCACCGAGGAATTCGAGCAGAGCATTTTCTATTGCGAAAAAGCGATCGCCCTGTCCCCCGAATACCGCGACGCGTACCTGACCAAGGCGATTTGCCTCTCCCAGCTCGGACGTTATCCGGAAGCCATCGGCGTCCTTAACCGGATCATCGAAATGCGTTATTACCTCCAGGGGGAGGCGTATTATTGGCTGGCCTGGAATGATCACGCCTTGAAAGACCTGGAAACCGCCCAGGAACATATTGAATCGGCCAAAGGTCCGCTGCCGACGAATTCCGAAGTTTTCGGGCTGGCCGGGATGATCGCTCTAGAACGCAACGAACCGGACCGGGCGGAAACGGAATTCATGGAGGCGTTAGTTTATGATGCCGGAAACCATGAGGCGTTGTTGGGCCTGGCCCGGATCGCCGAACAGCGGGAAAAATGGACGGAAGCGGCCGGGTTTTATGAAAAAGCGGCCGCGGTCATCGAGACGAACGAAGACGTTTTGAAGGCGAAAATCGAGGAAATCAAGGCCGCGGCCGTGCCCGAATCCCGCAAGGCCAAACTGCTCGCCAGGAAAGATACCCAGCTCCGGATGTCCGAAACGGTCGAGGCGGCGGCTTTTTTCAACGCCGCGGTTGCTTTGTCCAATGCGGGGCGGAAAGACGCGGCCCGGGCGATGGCCGAACGGGCCGCCGAACATCCTCAATTCAAAGCCCGCGTCGCCGAATTTCTGGAAAAGATCAAATAGCGGACGGCGAGAAGAGGGTGCTCTTATTTCGGCAGTTTTGAGAAGTCGAGTTCCGAGCCGAGAAGGCTGTGGGGGATGGAGAAAACGATCAGGAGGAGGATCGAGGCGGCCAGAACCCAGCCCCGGGCCGCTTTTCCTTTCCGCCCGGCGACAAGCGCCGCCAGCCAGGCGATCATGGCCAACAGGGTTTTATTGTCCGTTAGGTCCATCCCGAAGGGGAATCCCGTCCAGAATTTTCCGAAAGCGTAAAATTGGGTTAACGAGCCAAGGATGATTCCGCCGACGAAGAGAAGCACACAGGTCGCGATCACCAGTTTCCGGAGCTTTTCCGCTTTGTCCAGGGCGGCCAGGCCGGCCCGGATCGAAAACACCATCGCCAGAAACATGACCAGGATGTGGGGAATCTGGACGGCGCCCGGAACGCCGCCTTTGAACCGGACGACGACCGGCGTCCCGCCGTTGAGCGGCATTTCCCGGCCGTCCTTGATTAAAACGACTCGGTAGGCGAGTTTCCCGGCCGGCGGCTGTTTCGGAAGAAACGCGGATAGCACGGCCCCGGACCGGACCATCTCCACTCGAGTCCATGGGTCGTCCGTTTTGAAATACTTGTATTCGACGTAACCGGAGAGCGAATCATCCGTGTTTTTCACGGTGATTTCCAAATCCCGGGCGGTTTCGGCGCTCCGGACGAGACGGAAGGAGACGGGCGTCCCGGAGATGTCGGCTTCACCCCGGACCGGATACGTCGGGCCCGTCATCCGTTGATAGACAGCGGCGGCCAGGGTCAGAACGACCGCCAGAACCCAGAGAAGCGTTTTTCGCACGATAACCGGCCTCGACGGGTCAGTCCTTGACCGTGACGCCTCCGAAAATCGCCGTCCCGCGGACATGAAGGGTCCCCTTGGCCTCGGCCTCGGGAGGATTGGCGTGTTTCAGGTGGAATCCGCCCAGGATCGGCGTTCCGTCCATGACGACTCTCCAATTCTTGGGGACGATGATTTCGACACCTCCGAAAATCGCCGTCGCTTCCACGGTCGCCCGCCCTCCCTCGAGGCCGGCGTTCGTGAAATCCAGGTCGGCGCCGCCGAACACGGCGGTGACTTCGCCGCCTTTGAATCCCTGGGTCTCGATGCGGCGTTTGGCCCCGGAAAAGACGGCCGTCACGTCGATGTCGTCGCCCGGCGTCGGGGGAACCGTTCCGGAGATCCGCGGCCGGAAGGCCGGTCGGAAGATGATCCACAACCCGAGAACGATTAACGCGGCCGGCCAGACCTTGCGCCAGACGTCGACCTCGAGATAGCCGAGTTCCCAAAGAAGGAACATCGTGCCGATGATAATGAGGAGCAGGCCGGCGCCGGGCCGGCGGAACCGGTTTCCGATCAGGAGCGAGATCCCGATCAGGATGAGGATCGCCGGCCACCAGGTGGAAAGCAAATATCCGAGGTCCCAAATATCGAAGCGCTTGAGGAGGACCAGGGAGCCGACGAGAATCAAGGCCAGGCCCCAAAAGATCCGGCCGGAATCGGAACGGCGGGTTTTATCAGACATGGCGGCCTCCTTTGTAGTTCGCGATCGGGACGAAATATAACACAGTTCGTTTTTCCGGGGAAATCGCCCACGGACCCCGGCGGCCGGCCCGAACTCAGGCGCCTTCGATCAGCAAAAACGGCTTGCGGCCGAAATGGGAATAGAGCGGACGCAACCGGTCCCGGTCGTAGGAGGTGTCGATGTCAACGACTTTCTTGTGGCTGGTCACGACATCGAGAGGAACATCGTCATATTCGCCCTTGCGCAGACAGGCCATCCGGCCGGATTTGCCCTCCAGAACGAGGTCGAAGGCGATGTTGCCGAAGGCCATGGGAATGATGGAATCGAGCGCGTCGGGCTCGCCGCAGCGGACGAGATATCCGAGCTTCTGGTTGAGGACGTCGACTTTCCGGCCGTTGTTGTATTTCGGCGCGAATTCCTTCAGCTTTTGGGAAACCAGGTCGCCGATCCCGCCGAGTTTCTTGTGGCCGAACATGTCGGTCTCCTGGTTGGAAAAAACCATGTCCCCGCCTTCGGGGACGGCCCCTTCCGCGACGATGACGATGGCGTAGTTGCTCGCGTTTTCGGCCCGGTCCTGAGAGAGAAGTTCCGCGAGGCGTTCGATGTCGAACGGATGCTCGGGGATCAGGCATCGGTCGGCCGCCGCGGCCAGCGTCGGCAGCAGCGCCGTGAACCCGGCGTAGCGGCCGAAGACCTCGATGACGAGGAACCGTTCGTGCGACCCGGCCGATGTCCGAAGGGCGTTGGAAAGGGCGATCGTCCGGGTGACGCAGGTCGAAAAGCCGATGCAATAATCCGTCCCCGGGACATCGTTGTCCATCGTTTTCGGAATGGCGACGACTTTGAAGCCTTGCTGGTGGAGATGGACGCCGTAGCTCAGGGTGTCGTCCCCCCCGATCGGGACCAGATAATCGATCCCGAGGAAATCGAGGTTTTTCAGGACGTCCGGGGTCAGGTCGTTTGATTTTTCCTTGTAGAACTCGCGAAGATGCGTCGGCACGGCCGAGAGGGGGATATGGCTCGGACGGGTTCGGGACGTGTGAAGGAACGTGCCGCCGGTCCGGCCGGCTTTTCTGACGAATTCTTCGGTTAGAGGACAATAATGGGCGGAATTGTCCGCCTCCTTATCCCGGACCATTTCGATCAGCCCCGCCCACCCCCGCTTCAACCCGATGACTTTATAACCCTCGTTGAGGGCCCGGAGGGTGACCGCCCGGATCGCCGGGTTCAATCCCGGAACGTCGCCGCCGCCGGTGAGAATCCCGATGACGCCTTTATTTGATTTGATGTTGGCCATGGTCATTCCTCCTTTTCGGTCGGGCCCGCGGACGAGTGCCCGACGGACTCAAGATTATACGGAAAGCGTTCCGGAAAATCCACGTTTCCGGATCGGCGGCGGCCGCGGGAGAGGGGAGACGGGCGCGTCCTTTTCCATTGACTTCGAGTTTTCGTCTTGGTATATTCGCGGAGGTTTCCGCCGCTCCACCCTCTTGGATTCGAAGGAAGGCGGCGGTTTTCCGGGGGGAGGGAGATCCCAACGGCCGGTTGCCAGGGAGAATCGGCGAGGAGTGATTCATGCTTGAGGCCATGCAGGAAGCTTTGATGGGCGGCCGGAAGGCCGAGGTTGAAATCCTATTGGACCGGGCGCTCGCCGAGGGGTTGCCCACCCGGAGAATTTTAAACGAAGGTTTGATCGCCGGGATGGAAAAACTCGGCGTGTTGTTCAAAAACAACGAGGTCTTTATTCCCGAGGTCCTCGTCGCGGCTCGGGCGATGAACGCCGCCCTCGTCAAGCTCGAACCCCTGTTGATCAAAGAGGGGATCGAGCCCAAGGGGTGCGTCGTCATCGGCACGGTCAAAGGGGACCTCCACGACATCGGAAAAAATCTCGTGGCCATGATGCTCAAGGGGGCCGGGTTTAAAATCGTCGACTTGGGGGCGGACGTCGCCCCCGAGAAATTCGTCGAAGCGGCGAAAGCCCACCAGGCGAACGTCGTGGCGCTTTCGGCGCTCCTGACGACGACCATGGTTCAGATGAAGACGGTGATCTCCGCCCTCCAAACGGCCGGCCTGAACGTTCCGGTGATCGTCGGCGGAGCGCCCCTGACCGAGGACTATGCCGGTCAAATCGGGGCCCGGGGATACGCCCCCGACGCGGCCAGCGCCGTGGACGTCGTCCGTCAATTGATGACCTGAGGGCGTTTTCCGACGTCCTTTTCTTTGCCCGGTCGCCGGAGACGACGGCGGTCAGACCTGGTCGGCGTACCGGGGCGGCTTGAATCTCAAGGTGATCGCCGTCCCGTCCTCCCGCCGGACATCGATCCGCCCTTCCAACTGAGCCGACAAGAGTGAGATGATCTGGAATCCGAGGGATTCGACCTTACCGGGCTCGCACCCTTCCGGCAGGCCGATCCCATTGTCGCGCACCGTCAGCCGGATCGACCCGTTCTCGTTTTCCCGAAGCTCGACCAGGATCTTTCCTTCCCGGTTGTTCGGAAACGCGTGTTTCAAGGCGTTGAGGACGAGTTCATTAAGAATCAACCCGCAGGGAACGGCGGCGTTGATGTCGAGGAACGTTTTCTCCAAGTCCAACTGCAGGGCGATCCGGCCGCCGTCAACAGGACGGTCAGAGCGGAGAATAGAGCGACGGGAACGACCAGCGGCGATCGGGGAATCTTCACAACCTCCATTTTAAAATTTCCCGGCCCGAACCGCAACCCGAAACGAGGGAGGGGCAGCATTTGACTCGGGATGAAACGTGTCCTACAATTTTCCGTGCCGGGCGGATTATCGGGAGGAAAACATGAAATCGCATAAAATCCCGTTCATCATCCTGGCGGGACTTCTCGTCCTGCCGCTGGGGGCGTCCAAGGACAAGGTCATCACCAGCCGGTGGACGGCGGCCCCTGTCGCCGTCGACGGCCAGACGACCGAATGGGCCCCCGAGGAAATCGTCGCCGAGGAATCGGTTGGGGCGAAAATCGCAGTCCGCAACGACGCCTCGCACGTGTATGTCATGCTGTCGTTGGACGATCCCCAATTTCAGAGCACTGCGGAACAGACGGGGATTACGTTTTGGATCAACCCGGCCATGAAAACGAAGAAGGTCCACGGGATCAAGTTTTATCGAAAGACAATAACCGCCGACGAACTCATCCAGTTGATAAAAAGTCGGGGCCAGGAGCTGTTCGCGGAAAAGGAAGCCGAATTGAAAGCCCAACCCCAATACCTGCATTTCGCCTGCGATCCGGTGAATAAAAAAGGCGAGATCGTTCCTCGTCCCGGCCAAGCCGAAACCGCCACGTACCGGCTCTCCCGGGTCCAACAAGCCATGGTTTATGAGTTCGTCATTCCCCTGGCTTTGCTCGACGACCCGGAAAACGAGGTCAAAGTCGACCCGGCCAAACCGTTCAAATTCGGCGTGGAATGGGGCGGAGTAACCGAGG
Organism: Candidatus Aminicenantota bacterium; assembly: GCA_026393895.1. Lineage (GTDB taxonomy): Bacteria > Acidobacteriota > Aminicenantia > Aminicenantales > UBA4085 > JAAZPG01. Next base: position 3,908 of record JAPKZG010000061.1, on the reverse strand, counting down.
AAATCAAACAAATGCGGCTGGCTCAATTCGAGGGTGGGGCCGACATGTCCGGGGGCGGGCTCGGAGAATATTCGACCGAGGATTATCTGGCCGCCCGACAAAGCGGGCCGCAGGTCTATTCCTTCTGGGTCGACCTGCGGCTTGCCCCGGGAAAATAGAGGGCTGGCCCTCTCAAGGGGAGTACAGGCTTTGCAGTCCCATGCAAAGCAGGGGCGGGCCGAGCGAAGTGAGGTTGCCCTCAGCGGAGCCGGGACAGGCCGCCGCACTCGCACCTAAGAGGTGGGGAGGCCAGGCCGCCGCTGAAGCTTAGAAAACAACCGATACCAAGATTGCTCCGATAAACGCCAACGCGACGGCCGCACTCGCACCCAAAGGGTGGGGAGTCCAGGCCGTCGCTGAAGCTTAAAAAACAACCGATACCAAGATTGCTCCGATAAACGCCAGCGCGACGGCCGCCGCTTTCAGGGGGGTTATTTTTTCTTTCAGGATCACGGCGGCCAGCAGAAAGATGAAAATCGTATTGAGTTGGTTGAGGGCGGAGGCGATCGACGCTTGGGTGTACTTCATCCCGGCCAGCCAGATAAGGACGGATATGTAAGCCGACAGGATGGAGGCCGGGATCAGGATCTTGTAGTTCGCTCCTGTCCGGAGCGGCCGGAGAAGCTCCCGGCGGCGGGGATGAAGGCCCCATAAAATCGTTCCGGCAACGGCTCCGCCGGCCATCCGGATCAGGGTCGCCCAAACGATCGAAATGCCGGCTAAGTACGGCTTGACCATCACGATGCCGGCCGCGGTGAGAAACATTGATACGACCCCGATTCCTACGCCGGACAACAGGTCGCGCCGGGAGATCCGGTCATCGCTTTTTTTTCGGGTGATCAGGACCACGGCGCCGACGATTAGGATCACCCCGACGAGTTGAACGCCGTTCATTCGCTCGCCGAGAAAAAGAAACGACAGGCCGATGACGAAGGGGCTGTAGGCGCAGTCCACGATCGCCGTCAACTCCGCCCCGAGCTTGACCAGGGCGGTGAAAAACAGCCAGTCAGAGAGGGCGATCCCCAGGATGCCGCTGAGGACGAATATCGCAAATGTTTTCGGCGGGAGGGACGGCGCGCCCCCGATGACGACGGCGGTTGCGGCGAGAAGAACCAGGGCCAGCGCGTTTTTAAAAAGATTCATCACCAGGGGATGAATCTTGTCGCCGGCGATCCGGAACAGGATCACCGCCAAAGCCCAGACGACGGCCGACGACAGGGACAGGATTTCTCCGATGTGCGGGACCCGGATCAACTCGTCGAACAGGTGAAGCATGAGGGCCCACTTATATCAGAGTCATCCCGAAATATCCAGGCGGCGGCGGCCCTCGCACCCAAAGGGTTGGGAGTGCTCGCCGTACGCTGAAAAACGGCCGGCTTGTGAATTCGTCCGGGGTTTGATTAAATAAGCCCGCCGGACGGCGAATTGAAAATGCGGGACATCAGAGACCTGAATTTCGAGGAATTGCGTACCGCCCTGGCCGGGGAAAATGAGCCGGCCTACCGGGCCGAGCAGGTCTTTGCCTGGCTCTATCAAAAAGGGGCGTCCTCGTATGCGGAATTCACCGACCTGCCGCGGGCGCTCCGGGACCGTCTCGCGGAGCGGTTTTCGCTTCGGCCGCTGGAGGTCGTCGAGGTCCGGAGTTCGATCGACGGGACATCGAAAACATTGTTCCATCTGGCCGACGGTCGCCTGATCGAGACTGTTTTCATCCCTTCCGGGGCCCGGCGGACGATCTGTCTTTCGACCCAGGCGGGATGCAAATTCGCCTGCGCTTTTTGCGCCAGCGGACTCCACGGTTTTCATCGCCAACTGACCCCGGCCGAGATCCTCGGCCAAGTCCTGCACCAGCGCAATTCCCTGGACGTCGATTTGACAAACCTCGTGTTCATGGGGATGGGGGAGCCGCTCGATAATATGGACAACGTTGAACACGCCCTCCGCGTTCTCAACGATCCCCGCGGATTCCGGTTCGCCGCCCGGCGGATCACCGTTTCTACCTGCGGACTCGTTCCCGGAATCGAGCGCTTCGCGAAAATCAACCTCCAAATCAACCTATCCGTTTCCATCCACGCGGCCGATGACGAGACACGAACCCGGCTGATGCCGGTCAACCGCCGGTATCCTTTGTCCGAACTGATTTCCGCCTGCGAGGGTTACTTAGGAGGTGGGGGCCGGAAAATCACCTTTGAATACGTTCTGCTCAAGGGAATCAACGACCGGCCGGCGGACGCGGAGCGCCTGGCTCGGCTTGCCCGGCGGCTCCGGGCGAAAGTGAATTTGATCGCTTTCAGCCCGGTCGCCGGGCTCCCGTTCGAGCGGCCGGAGCGCGCGTCCGTCGATGAATTCATCCGACGGCTTAAAAACAAGGGAGTCGGAGCGACCCTCCGGAGCTCAAAGGGAAGTGATATCCAGGCCGCCTGCGGGCAGTTGGCCGGTTCCGCGCCCGCGGATTGATTCGTTAATTCGGGACGAGAACGGCCAGCGTTTCGATATGCGGCGTCTGGGGGAAGAAGTCGAAAAGCTGCACCATGGCGGGCGAATATTTCCGGCCGAGAAGGACGATGTCTCGAGCGAGGGTGGCCGGATTGCAGGACAGGTAGAGGATTTTACCGACCGAATGTTCGTTCAAGGCCTGGACGACCTCCGGGGCCAAGCCCTTCCGCGGGGGATCGAGAACGACGAGATCCAGGCCGCGTCCGGCCAGGTCCGTCATCCATTCTTCGCCCGGGCCCGGGCAAACCTCGACATTTCCGAGGCCATTTTTGCTGATATTGGACCGAAGTCGGCGGATATTGTCCGGAAACGATTCGACGACGAAAACCCGCCCGGCGGATTTCGAGAGGGCCAGGCCGAATGTTCCCACGCCGCCGTAGACGTCGGCGACGGTTTCCGTTCCCCGAAGGCCGGCTGCCGCGACGATCGCGTCGAGAACGAGGGGCAGAATCGCGCCGTTGATTTGGAAAAACGACCCGGCGCCGATTTCGTAGACCGTTTCGCCCGCCCGCTCCGCGATCGAGTCCGATCCCCATTCCAATAACTCGGCGGCGCGTCTTCCCTTTTGGGGCGTCCAGGAGACAATCCCGGAGAGGGGAAAGCGGGGCGGAAGGGCGGCCAGGATTGCATCGAGGCACTCCTTGGACCGCCGCGTCCGCCAAAAAAGGTTTAAAAGAAAAATTCCTTCCGACCGGCTCTCCCGGACTTCGATCTCCCCAAGGTCCGGCGTCCCGCATTCCCGGACCGTGGCCAAGACCGCGCCGGCGATCGCGCAGGCTTGATCCGTGGCCAGAAAACAACGATTGTTTGTCGGGAGGAAAGCGTCGTGGGATCCCGGAACGTGGTAGGCCAGAAACGTCTCCGGCCCGGATCCTCTCAAAGAAAACCGGATTTTATTCCGGTAATGCCATTCCAAGGGGGAAGAAACGATTTCGATTTCGACCGGAAGAGCGAGGCCGGGGGCTCTGAACATCTCCCGGAATTGGGCCTTCTTCAAGTCCAGCTGATCGGCGTAGGGCAGGCCTTGGTAAGACCCGCAAGCCAGGAAGTGGCCGCAGCGGGCGGGAATCCGCCGGGGAGAGGGAGTCAGAATCGCCGTCGTCCGGGCTTCGACGAAAGAGGAACGCTCCTTGAGGATTTCGGCTTCGACGGTTTCGCCGGGCAATCCGTCGTCGGTGAAAAAGACCCGGCCGTCGAGCCGGGCCAGCCGCCGTCCGGGGTAGACGATTTTTTCAATGGAAAGCCGGACCGACCTTCCGGACTCGGGACTCATCGCGACGGGAACTCCCGGCCTTCCGGAGGATCGGCGTGGGCGTTGCGGAACTCAGGAGCGCGAGGATCTGACATGAACCGGTTCTTCAAAATTTGAGAAA
>JAPKZG010000089.1 GCA_026393895.1 Candidatus Aminicenantota bacterium | reverse complement strand
GATTCGCGGGATGACGTCCCCGCTCCGTTCGACCAGGACGATGTCGCCGACCCGGATCTCCTTGCGCCGGATCTCGTCCTCGTTGTGAAGGGTCGCCCGGGAGACGGTCGTTCCGGAAATTTTCACCGGGTCCAAAACGGCGACGGGCGTCAACGCGCCGGTCCGCCCGACCTGGACGATGATGTCCCGAAGACGGGTCGTCGCCTGGCGGGCGGGGAACTTAAAGGAGATCGCGCCGCGGGGAAACTTGGCCGTAAATCCGAGTTCCCGCCGCTGGCTCTCGTCGTTCACCTTAATCACCACGCCGTCCACGTCGTAATCGAGGGCCTCGCGCCGGTCGGTCCATTCCCGCCAATAGGCGGTGACCGCGGCCGCGTCGGGACATAACCGTGAATGAGGGTTAGTTTTGAAACCGAGCGCTTTGATCGCTCCGAGGCAGGCCCATTGGGCGGACGATTCGGTGCCTTCGATCATCAGCGTATAAAAGAACGCGTCGAGGCGCCGGGTCGCGACTTCGCGGGGGTCGAGAAGACGGATCGATCCGGCGGCGGCGTTGCGCGGATTGGCGAAGGGGGGCTCCTCGTGGGTCTCCCGCGCCTTGTTGATTTCCTGGAACGAAGAGAAGGGAAGATAGATTTCTCCCCGGACCTCGACTTCCCGCCGTTCGGGAATTAAAAGCGGCAGGATTTTGATCGTCCGGGCGTTGCCGGTCACGTCGTCGCCCTGGATTCCGTCGCCCCGGGTCACGGCCTGGACCAGGCGTCCGTCCCGGTAGAGGACGGATACGCTCAGACCGTCGATCTTGAGTTCGGCGACGTATTCGATCCGGCGGTCGGGAAGAAGCTTGTGGACGCGGCTTTCGAACTCCTCGAATTCCTCGACCGAATAGACGTTGTCCAGACTGAGCATCGGGGTGCGGTGCCGTACCGTGAGAAAGCCCTCGGCCGGTTTTCCGCCGACCCGTTGGGTCGGGGATTCCGGGACGACGAGTTCGGGGTGCTCGTCCTCGAGCCGCCGGAGTTCCTTCATCAATGCGTCGAATTCGGCGTCGGAGATCTGGGGATCGTTGTCGAGGTAATATTTTTTTTCGTGGAAGGAGATCTCCTCCCGGAGGCGGGCGACGGCCGCGGCGGTGGCGGAACGATCCATGTCCCTCATTCTAACGAAATCATCCGGATAAAGAAAATCCCCCTCGGCCCGCCCCGGAGAGGAAGGGACGAGGGGGATTTTTTAAGCGTCCGGTGGTCCGGGCTCTTATTTGCCGACGCGCTTTTTCGCGGCCGCGACGAGCGTGTCGAACTTGCCCGATCCGGCTTTCATCTGGGTCTGGAGACCGTTGAGGGTGACCGTCTCCTTGTCGATCATTTCTTTGAGCTTGCGATATTCGCGCCGTTCGTCGGAGGTAAGATCGTCTTCGCTTTTATCGCCGAATTTGGTGTTGATGGTTTTGGTCCAGTCGGTGATGAGCGTCTGGCTTTCTTCCAGGAGCTTGATGCGGCTGTTCCATTCCTTGTCCTGGCTGAAGAACAGGGAGCGGGCGATATCCATGCATTGCTGGGATTTCTGCGGATGGAGGAAACTGGCGTCGAGGAGGAACGAAACGGCGTCGGTGACCACCGCCGGATTGCTTTTGGCCTCGTTGGCCAACATGATTCCGATGTTGTAGGCCATGGAGCCCGATTTGAGTTTTGCGTACATGTCCTTGAACATCTGCAGGGCCTCGGCTTGTTTGCCCTGTTTGTTGAGGATTTGGGCGAGGATAGTCAGGCTTTCGGAATCCAGCCCGGTTCCGGCCAGATAACGGAAGACCGGTTCGGCTTCGGCGTATTTTTGGGCGTCATAATAGGTTTTGCCGATTTTCTTGACTTCGCCGAGGATCACCGGAGCCTTGAGGATCATGTAGGCCTGGTTGTAAGATTCCAGGGCGCCGTTGATGTCGCCGGACTTTTCCAGGGCTTGGGCCATCAGGTAATGGCCGCCTCCGGCCAGTTTCGCCCAGGCGGTGTTGCCCGCTTCCGCTTCCTTGGCTTTGGCCGTGGCGGCGTGCTGGATGCACTGTTGGGCGGCGATTTTGGCCTTGTCGAATTGGCCGGTTTTGATGTTGATATCGGCGATGAACGTCAGTAACGTCCCCTTCATCTGGTCGTCGATCTTGCCGCTGGTGATCGCTTTTTCCGCAAAACCGATCGTTTCGGTGTTGAACTGTTTGGCCTGGTACTGAAGGATACTTAGGTTGGCATAGGCGTAGCCGTCGTATTGGTTGCCTTGGCCGGCATATTGGGAAACGTATTCCTTGAGGAGCCGGGCCTTTTCGGCCGGCGAAGACGTCTGCATGGCTTTGATGTAAAACTGGTCCGCCTCGCTCTGAGCGAAGGTGAACCCTCCGAGAATCACGGACAACACCACTGCCGATAAAAGCATCCTTTTCATGGACGACCTCTCAAAAAAACTTGCGTGCATCATAGCCCACCTTCCCCGGCGATGTCAATAAGACGCCTGCCGGGGCTGTTTCTCCATGATATTGATATGCAAATCGCGTGCCAAAGGACACTCTTGAGGGGGAACCCTTTCCTGGGTTCCCCCTAAGTCCTCCCCGCTTCTTAGCGTGAGGGCAACGGACTGCAACCTCGCACCTTCGGTGGCGAGGCCAGTCCTGCTCCCCCTCCAGGGATGCCTTTCGCGATGACTTTTATTAGGCAGGGCACATTAAGATCTTCTGGAGGCCGTCCCTTTCCCGGGTTTCCCCTATGTCCTACACGGCCCTTGCAAACTTTGCAATCCCCCGCAAACCCTGTGAGCCGGGAGGAGTCAGGGCAGGCCTTGCTAGTCCTGCACGACTCTTTGGGAGTCAGCGTGGCTTGGCACGCCGCCTTTGCCGGATTTTCGTTGCTTCTGGATTAAGGCCGGGATAAAATGCGCCTGATGTCGGATATCAGGCGGTTGATTGAGGAAAAAGTCGGGCGACCCCTTGAAACCGGGGTGGACCTGAAGAACCTTTCGAATTTTAAAATCGGCGGTCCGGCCGACTACTATTTTGCGGCGGCCACGCTCGACGAGCTCCGGACGGTCGTCTCAATCGCCATAAACGCCCGATTTCGATATTACACGATCGGGGGCGGGTTCAATCTTCTGTTCGATGATGCCGGCTTCCGCGGGTTGATCATCCGGAATATGTGCCGGGGTCTCGATTTTGAGCCGGATTCATTCCGCTTGACTGCCCTGGGGGGAACGCCTCTATCGGATCTGACGTCATTCTGCCGGGATCGCGGTCTCGGGGGGATGGAATTCCTGGCCGGCATCCCCGGGACCGTGGGAGGGGCGGTTTTTGGAAATGCCGGAGCGTTCGGCCGTTCGATCGGGGAATTGCTCACGGAAACCGTTTTAATGAATTCCTCGGGCGTGGAACGGCGGGGCGTTCCCCCGGGTGATCTTGAATTCGGCTACCGGGATTCCCGTCTGAAAAGAACGCGGGAGATCGTCCTTTCGGCGGATTTTCGGCCGATTCCGGGCGAAAAGTCGGCGGTCGCGTCCTGCATGGACGCTTACCTTGCCCTCCGGGCGGAACGTCATCCGGCCCGGGATATGGCCTATGCCGGGAGTTATTTTAAAAATCCCCTCGGACCCGACGGAAAGCGGACGGCCGCGGGCAAACTTCTAGAACAAGTCGGGGCCAAACAATTGACGGTCGGCGGAGCGGCCGTCTATCACGGCCATGGGAATTTCATCTTTAACCGGGGCGACGCCACAGCTGCCGACATCCGCCAATTGGCCGCGATCCTCAAGGCCAGGGTGAAAGACCGTTTCGGGGTGGGGCTGGAGGAGGAGGTTATTTTTCTTCCAGCAGAGCCCGCAGGCGTTTGATCGAAGAAGCGGCGGCGCCGCGTTTTTTCAACAATTCCAACGTTGTGAGGCCGATCGTCCGGTATGCTTCTCGGGCTCGGGGGACGCGCCGCAAGGCCCGCAACTGGCGTTCGACCGTTCCGAAATCGAACCTGGCCAGGGGACCCGTCAGCGCCTCGGCGGCGTTAAGGACTTTGACGTTTCGTAAAGTTCCTTCGACAAGAGGAAGGAGCGCTTTTTTCGCTTCTGCGGCGGGAACCCCGGCCGCGGCCATGGTTTCGACCGCGAGTTCAAACAATGGGACGAAAAGGTTCGAAGCCAGAACACAGGCGGCGTGATAGAGCGTTTTTTGCTCGCACGTGAGGATGATCGGACGCCCGCCCAAATCGCGGACGATGGACTTGGCCGTTCGAACGGCCGCGGGATCGCCTTCGAGTCCGAAAACCACACCCTGGAAATGGGAAGCAGGCGTGGTCGGTTTGGGAAACGATTGGGCCGGATGCATCGAGCCGACCGCCGCGCCCCGGCAGGCAAGCGGCCCGAGCCGCGAGGCGGGCTCCGCGCCGCTCGTGTGGAGGATCGTTTTTCCCCGCCCGTCGATTTCGCCCGCCCGAAGTTCGTCGACCACCCGAGGGAGAGCGTCGTCCGGTACGGCGATGAAGACGACGTCCGCCGGACGGGCCGCGGCGGCCGGATCTTTCATCGCCCGTCCGGCGCCGATGATTTTTTTCGCCCGCCGGGCGGCCCGGAGATCGGTATCGGCCAGTCCGGCGATTTCATGCCCGGCCCGGGCCAGCGCGTTTCCCAGGGACGTTCCCAGCCGCCCCGTTCCGATGATGGCGATTTTCATGTGCGTTTTTTCCGGGCGAAGGCCTCGGCCCAAAGCTCGATTTCGAGGGCGGACGCTCTTTCCTCGGCCTTGTCCATCTCCCGCGCTGCCCGGCTTTCGCGAAGAGTTTTTTTCAACTCCCGGTGGAACTCGTCACAGCGGAGGGACGTCGCCCCGGCCTCCCGGGCGATCGCCCGGATCTCCCGGTCGGAGCTGACGACGAACAGGTTCCTCCGGTCGGGGTGGCGCTCGATATAATCCACGATGAGGGAGTCCGCCGATTCGCCGGGCGGCGGAAAAAGAATCGCGAACTTGTCTTTCCCGGGGTCGGGAAAATCGGGCGGCGCAGCTCCGTCGAAAATGAGAATCACCCGGGTCCGGGTCTGCCGTTGAAAGGCCCGGAGCTTTCCGACGAGGATGGACCGATGGGCGGGGTCCCGATGGAATCCGGCGTAGAGATGGCCGAGCAGGTTGTTGCCGTCGATGAGATAGGCCATGTCATCCGGGCGGCCAATGCATCTTCCGTCCGCCGAGGATATGAAAATGGACGTGGAATACGTCCTGACCGGAATCGGGGCCGGTGTTGAGGACGAGGCGGTAACCGGTGGCCTTGATTCCCTTGGCCGCGGCGATCTCCGGCGCCTTGGCGAAGATATGGCCGATCACGTCGGTCCGGTCGTCCGGCATGTCGTTGAGCGACGCAATGTGCGCCTTGGGAATGATCAGCGTGTGAACCGGGGCCTGCGGCCGGATGTCGTCGAAGGCGAAGATCACATCGTCCTCATAGACGACCTTGGAGGGAATTTCCTTGGCCGCGATCCGGCAGAAAATGCAGTCGCTCATGGTGATCCTCCTCCGCCCGGCCGGGGCGGCCCCCCGTTCAATCCTTGATCCGTTCGATCCGCGCGCCCAGCATCCGGAGCTTGTTTTCGATGGCCTCGTATCCCCGATCGATGTGTTCGACGTCGTTGACGATGGTTTCGCCGCCGGCGATGAGCCCGGCCAGGAGAAGCCCGGCCGAAGCCCTCAGGTCCGAGGCGGTCACCTCCGCTCCGGACAGCGGCGTCGGACCCCGGACGATCGCTTTGTCGCCGCTCACGTCGATGGACGCCCCCAGGCGCAGGAGTTCGTTGACGTGCTGGAAGCGGCGGTCGAAGATCGTCTCGGTGATGATCGATGTCCCCGACGCCTGGGTCATGAGAACCATGAATTGGGCCTGCATGTCCGTGGGGAATCCCGGGAACGGCGACGTCGTGATGTCCTGCGGGCGGATCCCGACGGAGCCGACGACCCGGATTTTGTCGGGTTCCATGATTTCGATCCGGGCGCCGGAATGGCGCAGTTTTTCGATGGTCGTGATCAAATGATCGGGGCGAACGCCGCAAAGGACGATGTCGCCCTTCGTCAACGCCCCGGCGACCATGTAGGTCCCGGCTTCGATCCGGTCGGGAATGATTTCATGGACCGCGCCGTGGAGGGCCTCCACGCCGATGATCCGGATCGTCTCCTCGCCGACGCCGTCGATTTTCGCGCCCATCTTGATCAACAATTCGCAGAGGCATTGGACTTCGGGCTCGCGGGCGCAATTGCGGAGAATCGTTTCACCCTTGGCCAGGGAAGCGGCCATGACCACGTTTTCCGTGCCGCCGACGGTGTTTTTCTCGAAGTGGATCTCGGTTCCCTGGAGTCTTGAGGCCTCGGCCTTGATATATCCGTGTTCCAGGGAGATCGAAGCGCCGAGTTTATGGAGGCCGGCCATGTGAAGGTCGATCGGCCGGGAGCCGATGGCGCAACCGCCCGGCAGGGCGACGACGGCCTTGCCGAATCGGGCTACCAGCGGGCCGAGAACGAGGATGGATGCCCGCATCACCTTAACCAGGTCGTAGGAGGCTTCTTCCCGGTGGAGTTTTTTGACGCGGACTTCGACGGCGTTTTCGCGAAGGTCGCAGTCCGCGCCGAGCTCTCCCATGAGGGTCAGCATGGAATAGACGTCCCGGACGAGCGGAACGTTCTCCAGCCGGACTTTTTCCTCGGTCAGAAGGGAGGCGGCGATCGCCGGAAGGACCGCGTTTTTCGACCCCGACACGCGGACGTCCCCCTTGAGAGAGAGGTCGGAACCCTGCTGGTGGGTCGAAATAGCCGGGATCGTGGCCACGCTTTTGATCCGGCCGTGGTCTGTGGCCCGGTAGATCATCTTGAACCCGTCGTAAACTTTCCGGGCGTTTTTCGGAGGCCCGTCCACCCGGAAGCCCATGAGATGGCCGTACCGGTTGAGTTCCCGGCCGGTTCCGTCGTCGGAGTCTACGAGAGTCATATATTTTTTGGCGATCGGATGGAGCGGGTGGGAAGGGAGGCCGAGGAAATCCACTTGATACACCTTCGGATGGGTCGAAAGCCACTCGGCCACTTTCTGGCAATTTTGACTGACCAAGTCCATCCGGGTCCGGAGAGTCCGCAAATCGTTCAGGGCCATCATGGCGTTGAACGGGGCTGCGGACGGCCCGTTGTCGCGGTAGGGCAGGAACTTCACATACTCGGCGTAGCTGTCCTTGAAGAGGGGATGGTCGTTTTGGACTTTTGTTTTGATCGGCTTGCGGCTGATGAGCGCGCCGCCGACCGCCGTCCCGCTCATGGTGATGGATTTCGTCAGCGAATGAACGACGATGTCGGCCCCGTGGGCCAGCGGCCGCATCAAGGCCGGCGTGGCGCAGGTCGCGTCGATGATGAAGGGGACGCCCCATTTGTGGGCCAGGTCGGCGACCGCCTTGAGGTCGCAGAACGATTGCTGGGGATTGCTCGGGGCTTCCATGTAGAGAAACCGGGTGTTTACGTCGATTTTCTCGGCCCACTTTTCGATCTGGTCGGGATTGCAGACCCAGCGGACCTCAATGCCCCTCTCCTGGGCTTTGCGCAGGCTGAAGAGCTGGAAGGTGCCGCCGTAGGTCCGAATGGAGGAGACGAAGTTGATCTTTTCGTTATCTTTCTGCTTGACGAGGAAGGGGTCGACGGCCATCGAAATCGCCGCTATGCCGGAGGAAGTGACGACGCAGGACGCGTCGACCCCGGATTTATAGCTTTCGAGAAGGGCCAGCGTCCACTCCAGGTAGTAGGTCGTCGGATTTGCGATCCGGGTGTAGCACCAGGTCGGAATGAGATAGGCGAGGGCGGCTTCCAGTTCGTCGGCGTCGCGGTATTGCTGGGAGGTCGAGAGGTACAGCGGTTCGATGACGGCGCCCTGGTTGCGTTGATAGGATTCCTCGAGGGAATAAAGGCCGTGGACGGCGATCGTATCAAATTTCCATTTCTTCGCCCGGGCGATCTGGTCGTTCTGTTCGGCGACGAGTTTTTGGGCCTCTTCGACGTACTTCATGACCCCGGGTTCGTATTGTTTCGTTTCGGCCATGCCATTTCCTCCGAAAGACGTCTCCCCGCCCTTGGTCGGACCGAAGACAGATTCTCTTCCCCATCATCATACATAATTGCCGCCTCCGAATCAAAATCCCAATGGGGGGCGGGCACCGTCCCTCTCCGAGACATGATATAATCTTTTTCCCGCGATCGACCCGGACTCGGGGAGGAGGCCGATTTGAGCAAAGCCAAGGTGGCGATTATCCGGACCCGGCCGGAGACCGTTTTGGACGACGTCGTCCGGTTGTTCGAATTGGCTGACGGCTCCCGCAGCTTGAAGTCCGGAACCTGCACCATCCTGAAGGACAATATCAGCTGGCATTACCCGTTCCCTTCGGCCAATACGACGCCGTGGCAGCTGGAAGGGACGATTCTCGCTCTCCGCAAGCATGGTTTCTCCGATCTGGTCTGCGTCCAGAATAAAACCGAGGTCACCGACGCGTTTATGGGCGAGGATTTGAACGGCTACAAGTCCGTCTTCCGGGCCCATGGCATCGAGGTCCGGTTCAATTTCAAGGACGAGGACATGGCCTGGGTGCCCTACAAGCCTAAGACCAGGATGCGGGCCCTGGACGACATCTATGGCGACGACCTGCGGATTCCTGATTTTTTCGCCGGTCGGAATATCGTTCATCTTCCGACGGTCAAGTGCCACATCTACACGACGACGACCGGGGCGATGAAAAACGCCTTCGGCGGCTTGTTGAACCACAAGCGCCATCAGACCCACACCCGCATCCACGAGACGCTGGTCGATCTTCTGGCGATTCAGAAGGAAATCCACCCGGGGGTGTTCTGTATTATGGACGGGACGACGGCCGGCAACGGCCCGGGACCGCGGATCATGCAACCCATCCAAAAAGACGTCCTTCTGGCCGGATCGGACCAGGTCGCCATCGACGCGGCGGCCGCCCGCCTGATGGGCTTCGACCCGATGGCCATTCCCTACATCCGGATGGCCCACGAAGACGGCCTCGGCGTCGGCGATCCCCGCGAGATCGCCCTTGTCGGCGACGAGGCTGCCGGCGCGGAAAACTGGGGATTCAAAGTCGGCCCGTCCTTTCACCGATTCGCCGGCTGGGTGACGTGGTTCGGACCGACCCGGTTCATGCAAAAAACGCTCACCCGTCAGCCGCTTCTTACCTTGGGGAACTTCTATTCGTTCTTCTATCACGACGTCGTCCATTGGAAGTTACGGGAGGGGCGGATCTATCGCCGCTGGCTCAAGGATTCCGAATGGGGCCGCTTGTTCGCGAGGTACCGGGAGGAAGGAGCCCTCCGCCCGCGTTAAGGCCTGGAGATAAACGAGAAAATCCGATGCCGTCTATTTCAAAATCCAAATACCTGGCGGGTTTGCAGTGCCGGAAGCTTTTTTGGACGCATTACAACGACAAAACGAAAATTCCTCCGTATAACGCGGCCACCCAGGCAATTTTTGATCAAGGCCATGAAGTCGGCCATCGGGCCAAGACCCTCTTTCCCGAGGGACTCGAAATCGAAGGGGATCCCTGGGATTTCGAGGGGTTGATGGCCCGGACGCGGGAGGCGATGAAGAAGCGCGTTCCGCTGTATGAGGCTGCGTTCGGCGCCAAAAGCGCATTCGCCCGGGCTGATATTCTCGTTCCCGTCGAAAAGGACGCCTGGGACATCGTCGAGGTCAAGAGTTCGACCGAAGTGAAGCCGGTCAATATCCATGACCTGGCTTTGCAGCGCTACGCGGCCGAAGCCGCCGGTTTGAAAATCCGGAATTGCTACCTGATGCACATCGACAACACCTACGTGAGGCAGGGCGAAGTCGACGCGGAGAAGCTGTTCGCCCGGGAAGACGTCACATCCGCCGTTGCCGAGGGGGTCGAAAACGTCGGGCCGAACTTGGCCGAATTGCTCGCTGTCCTCCGGCAGAAAAAAGTCCCCGATGTCAGGATCGGACCGCATTGCGATGATCCTTACACCTGCGTCCTTCACGACGTCTGCTGGGCTTTCCTGCCGGAAAACAGCCCGCTGAATCTGACCGGATATCGAAAGATCGACGCCTTTGAATTGATTCATCGCGGGATTCTCCGGCTGGAAGATATTCCCGATATGATCGCCCAAACGGAGAAGCAGGCGATCCAGATCGAAGCCGCGAGGACGGGGCGGCAGTTCGTCGATCCTTATAAACTCAGGAAGTTTCTCAAGGACCTCGAATATCCCCGGTTTTATCTCGATTTCGAGACATTTCAAACGGCGATTCCGGTCTTCGACCTGGTCCGGCCGTATCAGCAGATCCCGTTCCAGTATTCCCTCCATATCGTTCGAACGCCGGGGGCGGCGCCGGAACATCATTCCTATTTATCGGATGGGAAGGTTGACCCGCGGCTGGAATTTTTAGCGCGGCTCAAGGACAATCTCGACGACAATGGATCCATCATCTGCTACAACGCCGCTTTCGAACGCGGGATCGTTGAAGCGGCCGTCGAGGTCGTCCCGGGATATGCGGCTTGGTGGAAAGCGGCGGAAAAGCGGTTGGTCGATCTCCTGGTTCCTTTCCGGTCGTTCGCCTATTATCATCCCGATCAACTCGGCAGCGCTTCATTGAAATCCGTCCTGCCGGCATTGACCGGCGGACCGGGTTACGAAAACCTGGAAATCCGGGACGGCGGGATGGCCAGCTGGGAATATCTCCGGGTCACGTTCGGAAACGCCGGCCCGGACGAGAAGGCCCGAGTCCGGAAACAGCTGGAAGAATATTGCGGCCTGGACACGGAAGGAATGATCCGCATCGTCTCCGCCCTGGAATCTCTATAAGTTCGCGGGGAGGGACTCCGATGGGTAAAACAACCTTATCGAGCGTGTTGGTTGCGGTCCTGATATTCGCGGGTTTCGCGACCGGACAGACGCCGGTCGCCGCCGCGGGGCTTAAAGTTTTCATTTCCGTCGACATGGAAGGCGTCAGCGGGGTGATCAACCCGGACGACGTCGTTATCAACGGGAAGAAAATGCCCGAAGCCGGGATCAACGGGCTGATCGCCGGGATGTTCGATGTTCCCGTCGTTCTCGTTTCGGGGGACAAGGCGATCGGCGAGCAGACCCGGGAACTCTTCGGCGACGTCGAGACCGTCGTCGTCAAAGAGGGGATCGGGAGCGCCGAACTCGGGATCCATCCGATCAAAACCCGGGAGTTGATCTGGGGGAAGGCGACCTCTGCCTTGAAGCGGCTGAAGGATTTCAAGCCCTTCAAAGTCAAACCGCCCTATACCCTGGACGTAGCTTTTACTGACGAAGAAGAAGCCCAAAAAGCGGCGCGGATCCCCGGCGCCGTCCGCGTGGACGTGCATACGGTGCGCTTCACCGCCGACACGGTCATGGACCTCCTGAAGCTTTTTCGCCTGGCGAAGATGTGAAAAAAAAGGCCGCTCCCGAAGGAGCGGCCCTTGTGTTGCGGACGATAAACCCGCGGCCCGGCCTTACTTGGGCTGAGCAGCGGCTTTGATCTGGCTTTCGACCCACTCGGTCGTGACCGATTTCGGCCGTTCGAGCGGCAGGCCGAGCGCCCGGCTCCAGATGAGCTGGGCCATGATGCCCAGGGCGCGGCTGACGCCGAAGAACACGGTGTAGAAATCGTACTCGGTCACGCCGTAGTACATCAACAAGACGCCGGAGTGGGCGTCGACGTTCGGCCAGGGATTTTTGGCCTTGCCGTGTTGGAGGAGAATGTCGGGCGCGACTTTATAGATCGAGCTGACGATCTGGAACAGGTCGTAGTCGGGGAGGTGCTTGAGGGCGAATTCGCGCTGGGCGACGTAGCGGGGGTCGGTCTTCCGGAGGACGGCGTGGCCGTAGCCGGGGATGACTTTTCCGCTGTTCAGGGTGTTCCAGAGGTACTTTTTGAGTTGTTCCTCATTGGGCACGCCGCCGAGATCTTTCATCGTGTCCATGATCCAGCGGAGAACTTCCTGGTTGGCGAGGCCGTGGAGCGGGCCGGCGAGGCCGTCCATGGCCGCCGACAGGGAGTAATAGGCATCGGACAGGGCGGAGCCGACGAGGTGGCTGGTGTGGGCCGAGACGTTACCGCCCTCATGGTCGCTGTGAATGTCGAGATAAAGCCGTATCAAGTCATAGAAATCGGGCTTGTCGTTGCCGATCTGGTGGGCCAGGTTGGCCGCCCAGTCGAGCTTCGGATCGGGGGCGATGTACTTGGCGCCCTTGTAGCAGCGCATGTAGATGCGGGCCGCGATCTCTGGCAGTTTCGCGATGACGTCCATGACGTCTTCGTACATCGGGTCCCAATATTCGATCTTGGGCATGCCGGCCCGGTAGCGGGCGGCAAACTTGGAGTCTTTCTGGAGGGCCAGGATGGCCAGGGAGAACTGGGTCATCGGGTGCATGTCGACCGGGAGGGATTCGAGCACCTTGATGAGGTAATCGGGGAGCTTGGCCCGCTTTTTCCATTCTTCGCCGACGGCCAGGGCGTCCTCGAGCGTCGGGACGTCGCCGGTCAGGAGCAGGTAGAAAAGGCCTTCCGGAATGGGTTCTCCGGTTCCGGGGAGCTTGGGCAGTTTGGCTTGCAGTTCGGGAATCGTGAATCCGCGGAAGCGGATGCCCTCGTTGGGATCGAGAGCCGAGACTTCCCAAACCATGCTCTTCACGCTCCGCATGCCGCCGTAGGCCTGCGCAATCGTGCAGTCGGCGATCTTCATTTCGCCGTTTTCTTTGAGGATCTTCTGGATCCTTTCGCGCATGGGAACCATTTTCCCAGCGAATTTTTCTTTCAAGGTTGCCATTCGATAAACCTCCTTTATGAAATAGCCGCGGAAATAGCCCTTATAAGGGACTTGAGAGAGCATGAATTCTATCCGGAAAAGGGGGTGAAGTCAATCGAAATCGGCGGGGGAATCAGGGGGCGGATCGGAGGAATCGGGCGCTAATATTAGATGTATTTAGCAAGGGCCCGGTTTCGTTCTTTTTCTTGTTGCTTTTTCGGGGGGCTGGGCCTATCCTTGAACAGAACGCCTCTGAAGGAGAAAACAAGATGGCTGCTCTGGTGCTTTTCTTGATCATCATCGCCGTAATCGTTTTTTATGTGATCGGCCTTTACAACAGCCTGGTCACTCTGCGCAACCGCTGCGACAACGCCTGGGCCCAGGTCGACGTCCAGCTCAAGCGCCGGTATGACCTCATTCCCAACCTGGTTGAGACCGTCAAGGGCTACGCCAAGCACGAACGCGAAGTGTTCGAGAAGGTGACCCTGGCCCGGACCGCGGCCATTGCCGCCTCCGGGGTCAAGGACCAGGGGGCGGCCGAAAATATGCTGAGCGGCGCGCTGAAGTCGCTGTTTGCCGTGGCCGAGGCGTATCCCGAGCTGAAGGCCAATCAGAATTTCCTCATGCTCCAGGAGGAGCTGGCCGGAACGGAAAGCAAGATCGCCTACGCCCGGCAGTTCTACAACGACGTCGTCATGTAGTTCAACACGAAACAACAGGTCTTCCCCTCGAACATCATCGCCGGGATGTTCCAGTTCAAGACCAAGGAATATTTCGAGCTTGAGGAGCCGGCCGCCAAGGAGCCGGTGAAAGTCCAGTTCTGAACCATCGAAGTTTTCGTGGGCGGAAGGACGCAAATCCCTGAAAGCGCGGGGAGTTCGGTTTCCTTATGAGGCCGGGCGATGTATGAACAGATCGCAAGCAACAAGCGGCGCTCGTTTTTTCTGATCGTCTTCTTTATCGTTCTGATTTTTCTCCTGGCCTGGGTATTCGAGCGGCTCACCGGGATGGGCGAGGGGGGATTGATTTTGGCGGCGTTGATCGCCGGGATTTCGGCCTTCGCGAGTTATTACGCCAGTGATAAAATCGCCTTGGCCATCAGCCACGCCCGCCCGGTCACGAAGGATGAATTCCCGTACCTTTTCAACGTCGTCGAGGGGCTGACCATCGCCGCCGGCCTTCCCGCGCCCCGCTGTTACGTCATCGACGACACGGCGCCCAACGCGTTTGCGACCGGGCGCAACCCGAAGCACTCCGTTATCTGCGTGACGACGGGGTTGCTCGAAAAGCTCAACCGGGTCGAACTCGAAGGCGTCGTCTCCCACGAAATGGCTCACATCCAGAATTACGACATCCGGCTTCAAACGCTTGCCGTCGTGATGGTCGGCGTGATCGCCCTTTTGGGCGATTGGATCATGCGGTCTTTGTGGTGGGGAGGCCGGGGACGGAAAGTCCAGGGAAACCGAAGCGGCGCCGGGGCCATCTTTCTCGTCGTCGGGCTGGTGTTCGCCGCCTTCGGGCCGCTCATCGCCCAGTTGCTGCGGCTGGCCGTCTCGCGGCGGCGGGAATTCCTGGCCGACGCTTCGGGAGCGATGATGACGCGTTACCCGGCGGGATTGGCCTCGGCCTTGCGGAAGATTTCGGCCGACCCCGAACCGCTCGAAGCGGCCAACAAGGCGACCGCGCATATGTACATCGTCAATCCCCTGAAGAATCTCAAGGGAAGACTCAACCGGATGTTCAGCACCCATCCGCCGATCGAGGAGAGGATCGCCGCCCTCGAGAAAATGTAGATGAACCCGGAGTGAACGGCAATATCCATCTTATTTAATATCATCAGGATACAAAGAGCCCTTGAAAAACAACGCGCTCCCGGCTATAATCTTGCGGCCTCCAAGGCGGGGCCGTAGTTCAGTTGGTTAGAACGCTGGCCTGTCACGTCAGAGGTCGCGAGTTCAAGTCTCGTCGGCCCCGCCAAATTTTTTTTCTTGCCTAAAATATTCCTCTTCCAACTCTTCTTGTTTTAAAAACCATTTTTTGTAATTTTCGAAAAGCGTTGCAAACGGCTCGTTCCATTCAAGTTGCAGACACCTCAAATTGATGCCCTTTTTACTGGGCTCTCGTTTTGGGGTCAGAGAAATGGTTTTGAATAGCAAAGTATTCAATTTTTTACGGAAGTTCTGATTTCCGCTTAAGTATTTGATTTTAAAGTCTGTAATCAGTTTTAGACTTTCACACGCAAAATCGACAAAAACCTCCTCAGCTTGCTCTAATTCGGCGATTCTTGATTCCACATCGGCTTTCTGTGAACTAAGGGAATCCCTCATTTCAGAATAGGCATCAGGCTGGATGGTGCCGCTTATTAAATGGCGATTAAGCGTCTGGCTTTGAGAATCAATTTTAGCGAGCTCTTTTCGCTGAGCGGCTAGCTCCTCTTGGGCCAGCGTCCGGTTGTCGTTATAGTCTTCCTCCAGCTTTTTACGGGCTTTCTCATAGATATCAGGGGTGAGAGTCAATTCTTCCAAATCCCCGAAGGCATAACCAAAATAGCGATCTAATTCTTCTTCTTTGAACCAATCCAAAGCGCATTTTCCTTTGGCTTGGCAGCAATGATAATAGACATAACTGACGACCTTACCGCTTTTCCGCAGGGTCTTGTGGCGTTCTTCTCCGACAATGGCGCATCCACAGAGCGAACATTTCAAGCCGTGATACTTGAAGCTTTTACATATATTTCCGGCATAGTTCGTTCTCGTCTGACGACTTCTTTCAGCCTTGATATTTTGGACCTCTTCCCAAAGCTCCTTGGTAAGGAGAGGTGCATAGCTTTCGTTGCTGCTGCTCAGTTTTCCTTCCCAATTAAAACAACCGCAATAAAATGGATTAGAAAGATAATCTTCGATCCGGCTGTGGTTGACGAAATTGTCCCTCCGTGACCGGAGGCCAAGCGCATACATCTTCTTGGCGAGGAACCGATAATCGTAATCACCTGTGCTGTAAAGCTGGAACATTTTTTTTATCAACGGCCCTCTGACCTTATCAATTTCGATCTGACCCGCCCGTTTTCTTTTTCCAATCTTTTTTAACGGATTACGCCAATAGCCGAGAGGCGGGATTGCCCCTGGATAATCGCCTTTGGTGACCATTAATCGAACCGAATCCATCATCCGCTTTCTGGATCTTGCCGTTTCTTCTTTGGCGGAGATAATGCGACGTTCTTCGTCAGCGGTTTCCTGATAATCATCAGGGTCGGAAGGATTAAACGACTTTCCTCTTTCGAGGTTGTGGAGATGAACGCCCAGTTTTTCAAGCGCTACAAAATCAGGAAGATTGCGGGCCACTCGATCGGCGAATTTATAAATCACGTGGGAAATTTTTTCTTTCATGACGAACGAAAGCATCTGGTAATATTCCGTTCGGGCATTCAGCTTGTATCCCGACGCGGCTTCTTCAAACCAGCGTCTAATTGTGAGTCCTCCCTTTTTTGCATAGGCCGTGATGGCTTCATGCTGGCTCTCAGGCGAATAGCCTTCTTCGTCCTGTCTTTTTGTTGACACTCGCACATAAGCGACGGCTTGATCATTGGATTTTTTCACTTATGATCCCCTGCGGTTGATAGGGTTCCCGTGTCCTTTTTGATTATAACCGGATGCCATATTTCCTTCCACTTAGAGGACAAAGCCGGTTTCGACCACGCTCCTCTGAAGCTTTGCCCATTCAGGAGGCATGATTTCCAAATAAACAAGGCTGGATTGTAAGCTGCGATGCCCGAGATAGCTTTTGATGAAGAAAACGTCCTTTCCTGCTTCAAGCAAACTTATAGCGCAGCTATGCCTCCATACATGAGGATGAGCTTTCGTTTTATCGATTCCCGCCATGGGACAATATCGGGCGTGGGCTTTCTGGATATTGATCGCGGACATAGGTCCGTTCAAGCTTCTCTTGGTTATGAATAAGTATTGGTTTCCTTCGGCACTTGGATAGTCCTTTCGGATTTTCAGCCATTTGCTAAGAAGCTTTGCGTCCTGCTGGCTGATCGAATACGTCCTCGATATTCCGCCTTTCAATCGCGGAATTTTAATCTCGATAAGTTGCGGGTGAAGGTCCGAGAGTTTAATTGAACAAGCTTCCCCGATTCGTAATCCATAGTGGTAGAGAAAACTGAACATCAGACGATCTCGAACGGATTTGACGACGCCAAAGAATTGTTTGATCTCTTGGCTCGTGAGGTATTTCACTTTTTCCATGGGCTTTTCCTCCTCCTTCTGGAAATAGGCGAAAACGCCGGAATTTGGGATTTTTCTCTAAAACCTGCCCCGATTCTCCGTAAATACCCCCAAAAAACGTGCTAGGATGGGCTAGGAAGGGCGAAATAGCCGGAGCGAGCAGAACCCTACTCCGATCTAATGGATCATTAACCCTCGACCATCCTGGCATGTTTCTGTTCACCTTATTGTTCACCTATAAGAATTATAGAAATACTTCCCTTTTGTATAAAAGTAAACTGTTGTTAAATCTGAATCGGCTTAATTTTGACCAGAGTCATAGTAAGAAGTGGTATCTCCTCCGACGCTCCGGCTGGCGGAGGAGAGCCTAAAGGGCATTCTCTCTAATCCCGATTTCCGGCACTAAAAGCCCCCAGATCGCATCCTGGTGAGAAATATGGCCACTATTCCAGAGGCAAGAGAAAGTTCACGGAGTTGTCTGACCCGCATTGGGGATAGTCTATCCTTGGGGAAATTAATCGGAAGCGGGAAGCTACAACTGGTCCTCGATTCGCCAGCCCGGGTGTATCGCTACTGCTTGTCTAACCCACCTCCCCCCGCAAATCGACGGGGGAGGAGATAACCCCCTAAAAAATATTCAATATCGAAAAAGCATATAAAAGTTTGCAGTAAATATGATTGACATACCGCTCGGCCGGTGTCATATTGCTAACAGGGGAAGGCGTTTTCTATCACAGAAATTAATTTTAGATATTTGAGGGAAATCATATTAGGAAAAAGATTAATTTGGGGGTTATTAATTACTTTTTTAGTGGCCACTTCCCTTCATGCGCAATTCAATTTGCTTCATTCGTTCGCCGGTGATCCATATGACGGAAAGCAACCGATGGGTTCACTGATCGCCGGCGGTTCCACGTTATACGGCATGACTGAATTAGGAGGGGCATATGGTGCCGGTACGATATTTAAAATGAATGCCGATGGCACAGGATATAGCATTCTCCACTCATTCATAGGCGGTTCTTCAGATGGGTGCAATCCATATGGGTCATTAATATTAATCGATTCCGCTTTGTATGGCTTAACTTTCAAAGGCGGTTCAGGTCATGGTACGTTGTTCAAGATCTATACGAACGGTTCTGGATTCACCCTGCTTCATTCTTTTAGTGGTGACCTTTCCAATGGGTATTATCCTTATGGTTCGCTAATAGCAATTGGTTCAACATTATTTGGTATGACTTACTATGGAGGAACTAACGGTGCTGGGACGATATTCAAGATTGAAACGGACGGTACGGGATTCTCGCTAATTCATTCGTTCGCTGGCGGTGCTTCAGATGGGAGCAATCCAACGGGATCGCTAAAATCATTTGGTAGCGTTTTATTCGGCATGACTCAATATGGTGGAACCAATAATACCGGTACGATATTTAAGATTAATACAAATGGAACTGGATTTATGCTACTTCACTCGTTTACTAACACTGTAATCGATGGTACGCAGGCAAACGGTGATTTGCTACTAAGTGGTGCGACCTTGTATGGAATGACTCCCAACGGCGGCCTCAATGGCGCGGGCATAATTTTCAAGATTAACATGAATGGAACTGGATTTGCGCTTCTTCACTCGTTTAATTGGCCATCTGATGGGTATTATCCGAACGGTTCGTTGATTGAATTCAATAACGTCTTGTATGGAATGACAGTGAATGGCGGCGTCGGCGTTTCCAGCAGTACGACCGGTACGATTTTCCAAATTAATAAGAATGGCACTGGATACTTAATACTGCACACGTTTGCTAATTCGGGATCAGACGGAATACAGCCACAAGGAGATCTTCTATTAATTGGCTCTAAGCTTTACGGAATGGCATCTGGGGGAGGGGCACATAATTGCGGGGTTATATTCTCTCAGACGATCCAATCGCAGGGCGGCGGCACTCTCAAAATACCGATCCTAATCTCTCCGGCCAATAATGCCATCAACCAGCTTTTGCTCGTAACGCTTAAATGGACTGATACAAACACTAGCCTACAAGAGCTACATTATGTAGTGAGGATGAAATTGGAGGGAGGCGTCTATGCTTACACCACCCTCGCAGCCAATACTGTCCAGTATATTAAATCCGGGCTTCTTCATAGCAAGAAGTATTACTGGAGTGTTGCGGCATGGGGTAACGGCACAACAATAAAGAATTCCGCTTGGCCCGCGGATAGGAATTTCACCACCCAATCTCAGGGCACCGGCACACTCAAAATGCCGGTCCTAATTTCTCCGGCCAATAATGCCATCAACCAGCCTTTGCCCGTAACGCTTAAATGGACTGATACAAACACTAGCCTACAAGAGCTACATTATGTAGTGAGGATGAAATTGGAGGGAGGC
>JAPKZG010000022.1 GCA_026393895.1 Candidatus Aminicenantota bacterium | reverse complement strand
AGCCCTGGACAGTCTTTTCGGCACCGCCCTGATCGATCTCGTCCTGGCTGAAATCCCGGCGATCCTGGGATTGGTCCTTTTTTTGATCGCCGGCTACAATTGGGATTTTTACATTCTCCTGTTCGTGTCCCTTTTTCTCCTCTTCATGTATCTTCCGCGGCTGAAAAACTGGGAGGATATTCTTCAAAACAGGCCGTCGTCCTGTCCCCGGTGAGGATTCCGACATGATGAAAATCCGTTTTATCGGCGCGGACCGGCAGGTCACCGGTTCGAAATACTTTTTTGAAACGGACGACCGTCGCCTTCTCGTCGATTGCGGCCTCTACCAGGAACGCGCCTTCCTCGACCGCAACTGGAAGGCGTTTCCCGTGAGACCCGAGGAGATCGACCTTATGCTGTTGACCCATGCCCACCTAGATCACTGCGGATACATTCCGCGCCTGGTGGCCGACGGGTTTAAAGGCCGGATCCTGGCGACGGCCGCCACGGCCGAATTGGCCCGGATCATTCTTCTCGACTCGGCCCACATCCAGGAGGAGGACGCGGCCTTCAAGAAAAAGCGCCACGCCAAGGAAGGCCGCTCCGGCCCCCACCCGGAAATCCCGCTTTACACGGTCGAGGACGTGGAACAGGCGGTCCTGTCGTTTGAATCCGTCGCCTACGACAAGCGGATCGCCCTGGGACGGCGGACATCGGTTACTTTCCGGGACGCCGGCCATATTCTCGGTTCGGCGATGCTCGATCTCGAGTCCGGGGAAGGCGATTCCGTACGGCGGATTATTTTTTCGGGAGATATCGGCCGATGGGACAGCCCCCTGGTACGGGATCCTTCGGTGTTCGGCCGGGCGGATTATATCGTGATGGAATCGACCTACGGGGACCGAAACCACGAAGATCCCGAGCCGATCGAATCTCTCCTGACCCGCTTCATCAACGAGACGGCCGGCCGAAAGGGGAAAGTCGTCGTGCCCGTGTTTGCCATGGAACGGGCCCAGGAGCTGCTCTATTACCTCGGCAAACTCATCCGGATAAAACGCATCCCGCCGCTCCCCGTTTTCCTGGACAGCCCGATGGCGGTCGAGGTGACCCAGGTCTTCAACCGCTATCCCTCGTATCTTGACGAAGAAGCGAAAACCGTCATCCGCTCGGGACAATCGCTCTTTGAATTCCCCGGCCTTCACCTGACGCCGACCATGGTTGAATCCAAGGCGATCAACAGGGTCGAAGGGCCGGCGATCATCCTGGCCGGGTCCGGAATGGCCACGGGCGGCCGAATCAAACACCATTTAGAATGGAACATCGGTCGGCCGGAGGCGACCGTGTTATTTGTCGGTTACCAGGCCCAAGGCACCCTGGGCCGGTTGATTCTTGACGGGGCGAAGGAAATCCGGCTCTTCGGGGGCATGGTTCCGGTCAAGGCTCGCGTCGTTCGGATCGCCGGGTTTTCCGCTCATGCCGGAAAAAACGAGCTCCATCGCTGGCTAAACGCGTTCGTCGTCCGCCCCCGACGACTGTTCGTTTGTCACGGAGACGAGAAGATCTCCCTCGGCTTTGCCGGGGAATTGCAAGCCGAGGGATGGACGACCGTCGTTCCGCATTACCTGGAAGAATTCGATCTCGACTGATCCGAACGGTATTTCCGGCCCAGAATGTGTCCTTGCCGGAGATCCCGTCGGCTATTGATCTCTTATTTTATTTCAACCGTCTTTTCGACGAATTTGCCTTTCAGCGAATCGTAAGTCAAAGTCAATGATCCGGACGTTTTCACCGACAGCCGGTATTCCTTCCGACTATGGCCGGAAACTCCTCCGGCGACATCGAAGGCGTTCTTGACCGGTTTGACCGAACGGGTCTGGTTGAGGAAACGGGAGATTTTTTTCCGGTTCATTCATCTTCTCTCGAATTATCCCCCGGGAGCGAAATCGATGAACTCGCGATATGTCTTTACGTATTCTATAATGATTTATGCGCAATAGCCGCGTAAATAGTTTCCGTCGGAAGGGAGGCCCGATCATGACATCTCATCGATCTTTGACAAAACGATTTTTGTCCGTCATCCCCGGTCTTTGCGGAATCTTCGTCTCTTTTTGCGCGGCTCAAACCACCGCTCCGATGGAAGAGCTTCTTCGCCCGTTCTCCTGGCGGGCGATCGGCCCGGCCGTTCCGGGAGGGAATCGGTCCGAGCGGGGTGTGGAAATCGGAAAACGCCGGGACGACCTGGACGCCCGTATTTCATAAGGAAAACACCGTCTCCGTCGGCGACCTCGTCGTTTCCCAAACGAACCCGGACATCGTCTGGGTCGGAACGGGGGAGGCGACCTGCCGGAATTCCGTCACCATCGGCGACGGCGTTTACCGGTCGGTCGATGGCGGAAAAACCTGGACGAACCAGGGCCTGCGGGAAACCCGGCATATCAGCCGCATCCTCATCAACCGGGGAGATCCCAATATCGTGCTGGTCGCGGCCATGGGCTCTCTTTGGAATGCAAACCCCGAACGGGGAGTCTTCAAGACGATCGACGGGGGAAAGACGTGGAAAAAGTCGCTTTACGTCGACGAGAACACCGGCATCGCGGATCTGGCCGCTGATTGGTCCGACAGCCGGATCCTGTACGCGGCCGCCTATGAACACCGCCGGCTGCCCTGGCTCTACACGAGCGGCGGGAAAGGCAGCGGCCTCTACCGTTCGACCGACGGTGGGGAGACCTGGACGAAGATGACCAAGGGCTTGCCGGAAGGCATGCTCGGCCGTATCGGCATCGACACTTCGCGGTCCAAGCCCGGCGTCGTCTATGCCGTCGTCGAAGCCAAGGACGGGGGCATTTTCCGGTCCGACGACCGGGGCGAGACCTGGTCGCGGACGTGCTCGACCGAGGTCTACGCCCGGGTCGCCAACCGGCCGTTTTATTACAGCCAGATCCGGGTCGACCCGACCGATGACCAGAAATTCTACATCCTCGCCACCGGGCTGAGCGTGTCGAAGGACGGCGGCCAGCATTTCCAGGGCATCGGCGGCGGCACGCACTCCGATCATCACTCCTTGTGGATCGACCCGGCCGACCCGCTTCATCTGATCGAGGGCAACGACGGGGGCATCGACATCTCCTGGGACGGCGGCAAAACGTGGGATCCCGTCCAGAGCATCGACACCGCCGAGGTATACCAGGTCGGATTCGATTTTCAAAAACCTTATTTCGTCTACTGCGGCCTACAGGACAACAACACCTGGGGCGGCCCAAGCGCCTCGCTGGACGCCGGCGGGGTTCGGAACGAGGATTGGTTCATCCTCGCCGGGGGCGACGGATTTTTCGCCCGGCCCGACCCGAACGATCCGAACATCGTCTATGCCAATTCTCAGGTAAACGGGATCACGAGGTTCGACCGGCGGATCAATCGGGCCAGCGGCATCCGGCCCGAAGCGCCCCTTGACCAACCGGCTTACCGGTATAATTGGAATTCTCCGATTCATCTTTCGCCCCACGATTCCCGGGTCGTCTATTGCGGAGCCCAGTTTCTTCTCCGGTCGCCCGACCAAGGGAGGACCTGGGAGGTCGTCAGCCCGGATTTGACGACCAACGACCCGGCCAAGCTTAAAGAATCCGGGGGGCCGATCACTCCCGACAATTCAGGCGCCGAAAGTCACTGCACGATCACCTCGATCGCCGAATCCCCCGTCGCGGCTGGTGTCATCTGGGTCGGGACGGACGACGGAAACGTCCAGGTCACGCGCGACGGCGGAAAAACATGGACGAACACGATCCGGGCGATCCCCGGGCTTCCGCCGAGCACGTGGTGTTCCCGGGTCGAGGCCTCCCGGTTCGAAGCGGGAACCGCGTACGCGGCGTTCGACGGGCACCGCACGGGTGACACGGGCGTTTATCTCTATCAAACCAAGGACTTCGGCCGGACGTGGAAATCCCTCAAGGGAAACCTTCCCGCCTTCGGCTGGGTTCATGTTATCCGCGAGGATACGCGCAATCCCCGGTTGCTATTCGCCGGCACGGAATTCGGCGTGTTCGCCTCGCTGGAAGGAGGGGCGGTTTGGTTTTCCCTGAAGAACAACCTCCCGACCGTCGCCGTCCATGACATCGCCGTCCACCCGAGGGACAACGACCTGATTATCGGGACCCACGGCCGGGGCGTCTGGATCATGGACGACATCGGCTTCCTTCAGGAGACGACGCCTGAGGTCATGGAAAGCTCCGGCCATATCTTTTCCGTCCGGCCGTCGACTCGTTATTTCATCTCTTCCGTGCGGGAAGGATACGCCCGGCCTCCGTTCGCCGCAAAAAATCCCGCCGCCGGCATGACGCTGACGTTCTATGCCAAAAACGCCCCCAAGGAACGGCCTCAGCTGAAAATCACCGACGCTCAGGGCCGGTTGATGGCCGAATTCAAATTCTCCACGCTGCCCGGGTACCAACGGGACCTATGGAGCCTGAATTACGTCCCGGAAAAAGACGGGGTCAAGACCGTCCCGGCCGCTGCCGCGATATATGGAATGCCCATGGCTCCTCCGGGGGAATACACGCTTTCCCTTACCGTGGACGGCCGGGTTTCCGAGTCCAAAGCGGTCGTTGAGGCCGATCCGCGGGTGAACATTCCCGCCGAGGTCCTCTCGGCCCAGGTTGAGGCGATCGGCCGGACCTCCGTCCAGGCCGCCCGGCTGGCGGGGGCCGTCACGGCCGTCCGGAGCCTTCGCGATCAACTCCCGAAAATCGAGGAAGCCGTCGGCAAAGCCGGTGAATCCGCCTCCGGGGTCATCCCCGCTTTGGCTGATTTCAAGGCCCGGGTCGACGGCTTGGCCGAGGAAATTCTTCCCAAAGATTACATCGGCCTGGGTTCCCGGGAACAAATGCTGCGGGGAGGGATGCCCTTTCAGAAACTCACCGCCCTCAGTATGAGTCTGGCCAATTCGGCCGAACCGCCGACCGCCATCGAACTCCGGCAAATTTCCGAAATCGAACGGATCGCGGCCGACCAGATCGGCCGGTTGAACGACCTGATCCGGACCGCGATTCCGCCTTTGAACGAAACCCTGAAGAAAGCCGGCCTGGCAATTACGCTTCGGGCGCTGGCGGAGATCAAGTAAGGAAAAAGATCACCCCGGAAGAGAGGGGAGGAAGGAGACTCCGTTCTCCCGGGCGTCGGCTTCCATGATCCGGCGCAAGTCCGAAACGATATCGGACTTCGGAAGGTTCGGCGGATTCTTGTCTAGAAGATCTTTGACCCGGCCGGCGGCCCGGTCGGCGATCGACGCGGCGCCCCGGGACTCCCAGGTGTCATAAGGGTCCCGGTCGGCGACGATCGGGACCAGATGCTCGGCCCGGTACCATTTCCGGGTATGCGGCATCGACAGGAAGTTCGTTTCCGGGCCGAACCCCTCGAATAGATGGGCTGCGAGGATTTCCTCACGCGGGACGATTCCGTCGATCAGGCGGTAGGCCAGGGCGCAAACCTCGTCGTCGATGACCATTTTTTCCAGGCTGATCGTACTCTCGTAATCCAGCATGCCGGGGCCGGAAACGACGTTGATCCCGACGAGGGCGGCCAGGACGGCGCCGATTCCCGTTTCGAACCCGGCCTGGGCGTCGTTCGTTTTAGCGTCGCTGAGGGCCATGTAGGCGTGCGTCGGGAGCCCGAGGCGTTTTCCGAGCTGGGCGTAGGCGCAATCGATCATCATCGTTTCCATCGCCCCCATCGGCGTCGTTCCCTGACGCATGTCGAAACTCGAAGGGGAGCCTCCGAAGATGACCGGAGCACCGGGGGAGGCGAGTTGGGCGAGGGTCAACCCGGCCAGGTTTTCGACGATGTGCTGCACGAGCGTCCCGGCGATCGTCGCCGGCGATGTCGCTCCCGTCATCCCCATGGAGATCAACTCCGAAGGAATACCGGCCCGGGCGCAATCGATGAGGCTTTGCGACGTCAAGAGGCTCCATCGCAGCGGCGGGGAGGGACAGGCGTCAAAAATCGCCAGGGGTTTCGCCTTGAGGGCCGCCGCCCCGCCCCGGACGGCGCAGAGCATCTCGCACATCGGCCGGAAGCCGGCGGTCCGGAATGTCCCGGTCACAACGGGCTTGGCGCCGAAGAGAAGGGCGAGATAAAGCCGGTAATCGTCAGCAATTTCGCCAGGGACGTCGGCCGAGACGAGAGACGTGCTTTGGAAATCCAAATGGGCGAGGACGTCGGTCAGACGGGCGATTTTGACCAGATCGGCCGTTTCCGGCCTCCGCTCCCGGCGGGTCGTATGTTCGAGGATCCGCGTTCCCGACGAGCCGGGGTCGAAATGGACTTCGTCGCCCCCGACCCGGTAGGATTTTTCCCCCGACCGGTCGTACATGTTAATCGAAGCGGGGGTCGTCGCCAGGGAACGTTCGACCAGCCCTCGCGACAGGCGGACACGTTGGGTATCATTGTCGACGTTCTGACCCGCCTCCCGGAAAAGGGTCCGGGCCTCCGCGTTTTCAAAAAACACCCCGTTGCGCTCAAGGATCAGGAACGCTTCCTCCAGGATCTGATCCATCAGGGCGGGGGAGAGGAGCTCCAGCTTGGGACGCAAACCGGAAATCATTTCCCCGCCTTGCTCATCAGGGCGAACGCTTCCCGGACGGCGCCGTTGGCGTTTTCGGCATACCCGTCGGCCCCGATTTCTTCCGCCCATTCGCGCGACGTCGGCGCTCCGCCGACCAAGACGATAAACCGGTTGCGCAGCCCGTGTTCCACCAGAAGATCCACCAGGCGCCGCTGGCCGAGCATCGTCGTCGTCAAGAGAGCGGAAAGGCAGATGATGTCCGCGCCGGAGGCCTTCGCGGCCTCGATGAAATCGATGAGTTTCACATTCGCTCCCAGATCGATGACTTCGAAACCGTTGGCCGTGAGCATGGCCGACACCAGGTTTTTCCCGATGTCGTGGATATCGCCTTCCACAGTTCCAATCACGATTTTTCCCGCACCCTTCGAGGCGGAGTCGCTTTTCTCCAGGGCGGGCCGGAGGACCGCCATGGCCGCTTTCATCGCTTCGGCTGAGGCGATCAATTCAGGCAGAAAATATTCCCCCGATTCCCATAACGTCCCAACTTCGCGGATTCCGGGGATGAATCCTTTTTCGATGGCTTCGGCGGCCGCAAGACCGTCGGCCAAGGCGGAACGGGCCAAGTCGGCCGCCGTGTTCGGATCTCCGTCAATGACGGATTTGGCCATGGCAGAAAAAAGATCGATCATCATGATTCCTCCTGTTTCGCCGCCGCCGGAGTTCCTCCCGCGGGCCATTCCCGGAAAGAAAGCTCCTCGACGAAAATTTGTTGAAATGCTTTATCTTGGGCGAGCGGCAGATGACGGATGATGCGGGGAAAACTTTCGGCCCGGAGGCGCTCCCGGCCCGACAGAAGCAGGGCCCGGGCGCCTTCCAGCGAAGTGTTTCCGACAAATTTGACCCGGCCGCCGGGCAGGCGGGGCAAGAGACCGATGGCGGCGGCGTTGTCCACGTTGAGATAAGCGCCGAACGCCCCGGCCACCAGGACTTCGTCCAATTCCTCGACCCCCAAATGCGCGGACTCCAACAGCATCCGCATGCCGGCTTTGACCGCAGCCGAGGCGAGTTGGATTTCCCGCACATCCTGGGAGGTCAAAGACACGTCCGGGGTCACGGGCAGGCGTTTATCCGGCCGGAGAATCCGCCCATCGGCCGAGAGGTCTCCGCGCCGGAGATAGGCGGCGATCACGTCGACCAGGCCGGAGCCGCAAACCCCCCGGGCCGGGCCGCCGCCGATCGTTTCGACGTCGATCGTCCCGTCTTCGAGAAGGACGGCCTTGTCGACGGCCCCGGTTTGCGCCGAAAGCCCGCAGGAGACGGACATCCCCTCGAAGGCGGGCCCGGCGGCCGTCGAAGTCGACGTCATTCCGCGGTCCGTTTTAAGCACCAGTTCGCCGTTGGTTCCCAAATCCAGGAAAAGTACATTTCCGAGCCGGGAGGGAAGATCGGTCGCCACGACGCCCGCGGTGATGTCCCCGCCGACGAAACTCTGCAGGTTGGGGGAGAGGTAGATCCGGCCGAGCGGATTGACTCGGAGGCCGGTCCGGTCCGCCGGCAGGGGAGGGGCGACGGAGAAGACCCCCACGAAGGGCGCCACCGCCAGGCCGTCGACCGGAAGACCTAGAAAGAAATGGTTCATGGCCGTGTTTCCGGCGACGACCGTTTCGTAGATTTCCCCGGGTTCGACCCCGGTGGTCCGCCGCAGGTCGGAAATCAGGCCGTTGATCGAGGCCAAGACGGCGTTGCGAAGCGCCACCGCCTGGGCCGGATCCTTGAAAGCCGCGCTGATCCGGCTGACGACGTCGGCCCCGAACGAGGATTGGCCGTTGAGCCCGGCGGCGTTTCCGATGACCGTCCCGGTTCCAAGGTCGACGAGGTCCGCGGCCAAGGTCGTCGTTCCCAAATCGATGGCCAACCCGAAAAGCCGCGAGGTCGTGTCTCCGCGCTCGACGCCGCGCAGCTCGTCGCCGACGCCTAAAACAGCGGTCACCATGGGATCTTTTTCCGGAGCTTCGGATAGAACCGCAGCGGCCGAAAATAGTGTTTCCGGCGCGAGCCGGAGGCCGGGGAGGCCGAGCCCGGTCTTCAGCCCCTCTAAAAGAGCGTGAGGAGAATGAAGGTCCGGCCGGGATGGACGCACGGCAATTTTTCGGACTGTCGGGTCAAGAAAAATTTCCTTGCCCGTTCCGCGGGATAAAATCCGGGCCTTCGGAATCAGGGCCTGTTCGGGAATCCGGATGGAAAGATCTCCCCGGACCGGAAGCCGGCAGGCCAGACGATGACGGCTCGGATCGAGATTTTTCGCGCGGGCAAGCGCCTGATCGCGCTCATCCGATGGCGGCAGGTCCCCGGAAAGGATTTCCACGAAGCATTTCCCGCAAACGCCCCGGCGGCCGCAATAGAGATTGAGGGGAATATCTTCCTTAGCGAGAATGTCGCTCAGGAGATCGCCGAAATCCGCGGTCAACCGGCGACCTGACGGAAATATCGATACATATGGCGACATTTCAACGGTCTCCGGATCGGCCCTCCGCTTCGGCGCGGATGGGGTTTCTCCGCCTGTTCCAGAGAAAATAGGCGGGAATCCCGCTGCAGATCATACCGGCGGCGACGATCGCCTGTTCCGGATGCTCGACCGCCAAAGCGATAAAAATCGCCGCGTTGACCGCCGAAAACACGAGGGGAAGTAGGGGATACGGCCGCAGACGATAAGGCCGTTCCGCCAAAGGGGCCTTTCTCCGCAGGACGATCACGGCGGCCCCGGTTGCGGCGAAAAAGAAAACGAGGCCGAACAGGACATAGTCGATCAGCTTTTGAAACGTTCCGGTCAGAATCAAACAAATGGAAACGGCTGCCTGAGCCCAAAGAGCGCGACTCGGAATTTGCCTCAGGGGGTGAAGAACTCCCAGGGACCGGAAAAAGAGGCCGTCGCGGGCCATGGCGTACGGAACCCGGGCGCAAAAAAAGATGTTGGCTGAAAGACATCCGAAAATCGTCAGGGCGACGACGGCCGAGAACGCCAGGGCGACAAGGCCCGAAGCTGATTGCTCGAACATGGCGGAAACAGCCGCTTCGCCGACCCGAACGATTCCGCGCATTTGTTCCATGGGAAGAGCCATACTATAAACGATATTGACGCCCAAATAAAGAACGAGGACGGCCGCCGTGCCGAGGGCGAGAGACCGGGGAATGTTGCGGCGGGGATTCCGGATTTCCTCGGCCGTGCAGCTCACCGCGTACCAGCCGTCAAACGCCCAAAAGGCCGTGATCAGCCCGGCCCCGAAAGCCGACCAATTCGGCCACCTTCCGGCCGAGGGTAGCAACGGTCCCATGTTTGCGGCTCGCGTCTTGATTCCGAACGAGACTCCGGCGGCAATCAGGGCAATAAGGATAATGATCCGGACAATCGTAAATACGGACTGCCCATGTACGCTTCGTCGAAGCCCCATTCCGTTGAAATATGTGAGGCCAACCGTCGCCGTCACGGCGATGAGTTGTCCGGCTGTAACGTCGATTCGCATTAACGGCAGATTCAATGTGATCAACTCCCGAGTGTTTTCAGCGAAAGGAAAAACGGCCCCAAAATATTCGGCGAAACCGGCCGCAATCGCCGCTATTCCCGCTCCGCCGATGACGAAAAAAAACGTCCAGCCGTAGAGGAAGGCCGGCGCCCGGCCGTATGCTTCTCTTAAAAACACATATGCGCCGCCGGCTCTGGGAAACATGGCTCCAAGCTCTCCGTAACATATAGCTCCGATCATCGTGACCATTCCGGCTATCAACCATGTCGCCATCATGAGTCCCGAATAGGGGAGAAAGCCTGCGATCAATCCGGACGTCATGAAGATTCCGGAACCGATGACTGAACCGATAACAAGAGCAGACGATTCAAAAAGACCCATTAAATGTTTATTTTTAATATTATTCATATGTTATTGATTATATTATAGTTAACAGATTTTTCTTAAAAATAATTTTCATTTTTGAAATCATATTCCATGTTCGACTCTATTTCAACGTAATTCATTTTTTTTATTTGTATTTTGGATCTATCGATTGTTTTCGGGGCGGACTTCATTTTTCGTTTATAATTTTTTTTGAATTTATTTATCCCCGCTTATTCGGCAGGGAAGAGATGTTACCAATTTTTTTCTTTATAATATTTTTTATTTTATTTTCACTATCGGGATATCGTAATTAACGATTTTTCAAGTATAAATAATATGATCTAATTCAACTCTTATAAATTTATTTCACGTATATTTTAATTCTAATGATTCTATTACGACCAATGTCGGCCGGCCGACAATTATGGAATTATTTTTCTATTGCAAAATATTATTTTTCTAATATGATGTTATTGTTATTCAGCCGGAGGACTTGTGATAATCGCGGTTACAAATCAAAAAGGCGGCGTCGGCAAAACGACGACCGCCGTTAATGTTTCGGCCGCCTTGGCTTTCAAAGGGAAAAAAGTTCTTCTCGTTGATACGGACTCTCAAGGGCATAG
Organism: Candidatus Aminicenantota bacterium; assembly: GCA_026393895.1. Taxonomy (GTDB): domain Bacteria; phylum Acidobacteriota; class Aminicenantia; order Aminicenantales; family UBA4085; genus JAAZPG01. The sequence goes on along the minus strand of JAPKZG010000022.1, from coordinate 7,839 downwards.
CACCAAATCGATTGTCGTTGATCATGAAAAGTGTGAACACTCTTTATACGACGCCCTCATGAATCCGGCAGTTCCTCTTTCTAGCGTCGTTATGAAGTCGACCGTTCCTGGCTTGGATATCGCTATTTCGAGAATAGCTATGGCCAAACTCGAACCTTCGTTGCTTGGTCAAATCGACGGTCATTTTCGTTTAAAAGAAGTCCTTCAACAGGTGAAAGGAAAATACGATTTTGTTCTTATTGATACACCTCCGACGCTGGGACTCATAACCCTCAACTCTCTTGTGGCTGCGACGCATCTTCTTATTCCGATTCAGTCTTCTTTTCTTTGCCTGGAAGGAACGGATGACCTTCTGGAAACTATCGATAAAGTTCGGAAAGTCGCCAATCCAGGCCTCCAAATCTTGGGAGTTTTAATTACGCTTCACGATAACCGGACCAACATTGCTAAAGACGTCGTCGATCGCATCGTTCATGTCTTCGGGGAGAAGGTCTTTAAAACAACGATATCCAAAAGCGTTAAGCTCGAAGAAAGCCCTGCTTACAAAGAATCTATTTTCACTTTCGCTGCTTCGTCGATAGGAGCCAATCAATACCGAAACGTCGCCGAGGAGATATTGGAACGTGCAAAAATCTAAACGATCCGGTCTTCCTGAAACCATCAATATGAGGCATGATCCCCACTTTGTGGAGTTCATCTCGAACCAAAAAACGGGACCGCTCGTTCGCTTGATTCAAATCGATAAAATCGACCCAAATCCGCGTCAAGCCAGGTGCGAGCTGGGTAATATTCAGGAATTAATGGACTCGATAAAAAACAAGGGTGTTCTCGAGCCTATCCTAATACGTCCCAGGGGAGAGCGCTATGAAATCATCGCCGGGGAACGCCGGCATGTAGCTTCTAAAAACGTCGGTTTGAGTGAAATACCGTCGATCGTTATGGACGTGACCGACAGCGAGGCGATGGAAATTTCGTTGATCGAGAATTTGCAGCGAAAGGATCTCGATGTTTTCGAGGAAGCCGATGGTCTCAAAGCCCTAATCGAAATCTATAATTATAGCCACGCTGATATTTCGGAAAAAATCGGCAAAGCACGTTCGACGATTACGGAAATCATCAATGTAAGCCGAATTCCCGCAACCCTTCGAAATATTTGCCGGTCTAACGGAATCGACAAAAACCGCAGCCTTCTCATTGAAATTTCCAAGATGAAAACTGAGGCCGAAATGAAGTCCTTGGTAGATAGCATCAAGGAACGCGGGTTGAAACGCGAAGACACACGCGACCTTACGAAATTGTTCAAGGATAAGGAAGCCGGCAAAGCGGCACGTCCGAAACATTATATTTTTAATTACCGTCCCAAGGACGACCGTTCTTTCAGCGTTAAAATCGAATTTAAAAAAGAATCCGTAAATCGCCAGGAAATCATCAAGGTCCTCGAGGATCTTCTCACAAAGCTCAAATCAACGCGATAATTCGCCTGATTATTTCATTAGCGCACTGAACCGAATCGTTCTAAATAACGCAAAAACTATATTTTTTTTCTATCTCAACGTATAAAAAATGTATACAAGAAGGCTTTGGGAAAAGAAGAAGTAATAACAAAATAGCCGGATATTTTGCCGTTACCATAACGACCCCTATTAGCGCCACTCTGGTTCGAGATGCTAGTTAACATAATATATGTTATGCGACTCATTTCCAAAACATTATCTATTCCTTTTATTATCAGTTAGTTCTAAATTTTATATTTGTGTGTATATCTATTGTGCCCGATTACCGGGCATTTGTGGAAATCAGGAGGTTATCATGCTGTTTTCTGCGGCGCGCCTTCCTTTTCGTGCGCCTTCTTCGATTGAGATGCGCTAATGAACATCCAAACGGACGTATATAAAACGACGGTGAATACGACCCACTTAAGAACGATCAAGGGAAGCGATTTGACAATGTACGCTGCGATGATCACGCCGATGACGCCACCGATCGTGAGACAAATAGCGGTTTTTCGGTCGTAGGCATTCGCCGTAACGAACCGGGTGCTTCCGGCGGCCATGAGCATAGCTGTGGCCGTCATCATAATCGGAAAGGCCGTCAGCGGATGCATCCCGAGGGCGTAGACCATAGCCATACAGGGAGCGTAAAACCCGATCCCGATCGTTTGAAGGGCTCCGAAGACGAAGCTCAGGACGGTGATGAGGATCAGCTTCCAACCGGAGAGCCCGATGGCCTCCCCCCCCAGCGGCATCAGGTTCAACTGTCCGGCGATGATCGCAAGAGCGACGACCAGCAAGCCGATCCCCATGCCCAGCTGGATTTTGTACCGCTCCATCCGGGCCACTACGCCGGCCCCGAGCACGGCCCCGGTGGGCGCGGCGACGGACATCGCGACGAGGGTGACCGGATCGACTTTTACCGCGGTCATGAAAATGAACGCCTGGACGACCGTCGGAAACGTATTGCCGACGTTCATCGTCCCGGGGATGATCCGGTCGTCGACCAACTTGAAGAACTTGAAAATTGCGGTCTGCTGGGCGAAACTTCCGATGCCCAGGGTGTCGAGAAGATTCGTGATGAAACCCGTCCCGGCCAGGACCGGCCAGGGCTTATCGGAAAACGTTTCCCGATTCCGGATTTCGTCCCGGATGTAAAAGAACCCGAAAAAAGTCGACATGAGTCCGAGGGCGCTTTTCAATATTAAGGTCATCATGGCCCCCCATCCTATGGGAAAACCACTCTCCAGGTCAAGTTAGAAGCCGCAAGAAGACAAAATAATTGACCGTTGTCAACTGGAATAAATTTTTTCAATTCGGGTTATTTCGAAAATGACGCCCCACATATGATAGCTCGCCATATCTTCTCGTATTTTCCCATCGAATTTAACCCGCAGGCGGTCCTTTTTGAACTCCTCCGGGAGGCCGATCGGATCATAACAGTCCCCATTGTCGGCAACGATACCATAAAATCCGCCTTCAAAACTCAGATATTTGATCGTGCCTTTGAACGCGCCATCAGGGGAAAAGACACTCTGGCAACTGCAATGAAAAATAAGATAGAGTGATATTAAAATAAATGTCAGTATCCGTGAGCTTTTTTCCCCACGCATGTTTCGCCTCCATTTAATTATCACGCGCTTTTTCGCTTTGCAGTCCGTTAATAGACTCATTCCTCATTATTCCACTGAACAATACGCAATATTTATGCCAACTTTTTCAGGGTATGGCTTCCCGGTTTAAGTCCGAAAAAACGGACAGTGCCCCCAAAATTGTCCTTAGCCTCGCGGCGCCGTCGATACCGCATCGGGAGATTTTTCCATTCCTTCGGCCGGCTTCCTGATCGAAAAGGGAAAGAAGAGTCACCCGTTGAGAGGGGTCACGGCCGGCGGAAACCTCTTCTAACTCTTGAAAGCGGTGGATAAGATCAGGAGCGACCTAACCTAGTTTCAGAGTCTGGGCCCGCCCGCGTTATCAATCTCGAGCGTCAAGATCGGCGGCTCATAAACTCCCTGCAGTCGAAATCAATCCCGAATATTTTCGGCCGGAGCCTATCCGACGCCCGCGCCCCCTCAGAGACCCTTGCTCATCTGGTTGAGGAAGTCCGCGTTGGTCTTGGTTTTCCCCAGCTTGTCGATGAGAAGCTCCATCGCCTCGACCTCCGACAACTGGCTGAGGACCTTGCGAAGGATCCAAATACGGTTGAGCTCGCTCTCTTCGATGAGCAGCTCTTCCTTGCGGGTGGCCGAGCGGTTGATGTCGATCGCCGGGAACGTCCGCTTGTCGACGAGGCGCCGGTCGAGGTTGATTTCCATGTTACCGGTGCCTTTGAATTCTTCGAAAATAACTTCGTCCATCCGGCTTCCCGTGTCGATCAGGGCCGTGGCGATGATCGTCAGGCTGCCGCCTTCCTCCACTTTCCGGGCGGATCCGAAAAACTTTTTAGGTTTGTTCAAGGCATTGGCATCGATGCCGCCCGAAAGGACCTTGCCCGAGGGCGGGATGATGGCGTTATGCGCCCGGGCCAGCCGGGTGACCGAATCGAGAAGGATGACGACGTCCCGCTTGATTTCGACCAGGCGTTTGGCCTTTTCCAGAACGATGTTGGCCACCTGGGCGTTGCGGGCCGGGGGCTCATCGAAGGTCGAGGCGACGACTTCTCCGCCGACGCTGCGTTGGAAGTCTGTGACTTCCTCGGGCCGCTCGGCGACGAGCAGGACGATCAGGTAGATCTCGGGATGGTTTTTCTAGATCGATTTGGCGATAGTCTTCAGCAGCGTCGTTTTCCCCGCCCGCGGCGGCGAGACGATCAACCCGCGCTGCCCCTTACCGATCGGGGTCATCATTTCCATGATCCGGGCGTTCAGGTTCTTCTGGTTGCCGTCCTGGAGCTTGATCATTTCAAAGGGATAGAGCGGCGTCAGCTGCTCGAAATGCACGTTCCGACGCTGTTCGATGATCACGTCGGGATGCATGAAGTTCACGGCTTCAACCTTGATCAGGGCGAAGTATTTTTCGCCGTTCTTGGGCGGACGGACGATGCCGGAAATCGTGTCGCCGGTGCGGAGTTGGAACTTCCGGATCTGCGAGGGCGAAACATAGATGTCGTCCTGGCTCGGGAGATAGCTGAACTCCGGCGCGCGGAGGAACCCGAACCCGTCCTCGAGCGTCTCCAGGACGCCTTCGGAAAACAGCAGTCCCTGCTTCTTGGCCTGGGCTTCAAGGATTTTGAAAATCAGATCGTGGCGGCTGTCTTTTTCCCGTTCGATCTCATCGGCCGGAAGGCCAACGTCGGCAGCCACTTTCAGGATGACTTTCGTATCCTCTTCCTCGAGTTCGATCAGGCCCCATTCGTGGGGTTCCCGCTCGTCCCGCGGTTCGCGTTCCCGGTTGTCTTTCGGTTCTCGTGTCGGCATCGCTGCACCTCTTGTGTGAATTCTTAATGCATGCGGACGGCCTCCCCTTCTCCGGTCGGAGTCGAGGAGTTTGCCGCCGTTTCGGACGGGGTCTTTAACACCGGGATGTCCCGGGTCAGGACTATTTTCAAAACTTCATCCATCGTTTCGACGAGGTGGATGGTCATATCCTGGGTGATGTTCTTCGGCAGATCCTTGAGGTCGGATTTGTTGTCGCCCGGAAGGATTGCCTCCCGGATGCCCTCGCGATAGGCCGCCAGAAGTTTTTCCTTGATCCCGCCGACCGGAAGGACTCGTCCACGGAGGGTGATCTCGCCGCTCATGGCGATTTTTTTGCAGACCGGAATCTCGGTCATCAGGGACAAGATCGCTACGGCGATCGTGATTCCGGCCGACGGACCCTCCTTCGGCGTCGCCCCTTCGGGGACGTGGATATGGATGTCGAAATCTTTGGTCACGTCCTTGGCGATGTTCAATTCGAAGATCTTGGCGCGGACGTAGCTGAAAGCCGTCCGGGCCGATTCCTGCATCACTTCTCCCAACTGGCCGGTCAGGACGAAGTTGCCCTTGCCGTGGACCATGGTCGCCTCAAACGTCAGGAGTTCACCGCCGAATTCCGTCCAGGCCATCCCGATCGAAACCCCGGTTTCATCCTCCCGGTCCAGGGCTTTCCGGCGGAACTTGGGAATGCCGAGGTACGATTCGAGGTTCTTGGCCGTAACTTTTTCCCGATGGCCCGGACCGTTCAGCACGACTCGCTTGACGGCTTTGCGGCAAATTGAGGTCAGTTCCCTCTCGAGGTTCCTGACGCCGGCCTCCCGGGTATATTCGTCGATCAATTTGGCCAGGCCGGTGTCTGATACGGTCAGGTTCTTTTCGGTCAGGCCGTGGGCTTCGAGCTGCTTGGGCCAGAGAAACCGGCGGGCGATCTGTAATTTTTCCGGTTCTGTGTAGCCGGCGATCCGGATGATCTCCATCCGGTCGATGAGCGGCCGCGGACTCGGTTCGATCATATTGGCCGTGACAATGAACATGACCTGGGACAGGTCGAAGTCCGTGTCGATATAATGATCGAGGAAGGCGCCGTTCTGTTCGGGATCGAGGACCTCCATCAGGGCCGAGGCCGGGTCACCGCGAAAATCCATGCTCATTTTATCCACCTCGTCCAGAAGGAAGACGGGATTCTTGGTCCCGGCCCGTTTCAACATCTGGATGATCCGGCCCGGGTAGGCACCGATGTACGTCCGGCGGTGGCCCCGGATTTCGGCCTCGTCCCTGACCCCGCCCAGCGAGAGTCGGACAAACTTCCGGCCGGTCGCTCGGGCGATGGACTTGGCCAGGGAACTCTTCCCCACCCCCGGCGGGCCGATCAGCCCAAGAATCACGCCGCGCGGCGTCTTGACGAGTTGGCGGACCGACAGATACTCGAGGATGCGTTCCTTGATTTTCTCCAGTCCATAATGATCTTCATTGAGGATGCGATCAGCTTCCTTGATGTTCCTTTTTTCCCGCGACCGTTTGACCCAGGGCAGGGCGATCAGCCAATCGAGATAATTACGGCAGACCGTGGCCTCGGCCGACATCGGCGGCATGGCCTCAAGTCGTTCGATTTCCTTGCGGGCCTTCTCCAACGCGTCGGCGGGCATTTGGGCGGCGAGGACCTTCTTTTTGAGGTCCTCCAGTTCGTTGGACTGATCCTCTTTCTTGCCGCCGGACTGAAAGACGGTCGTCCCTCCTTCGGTTTTGCGACCCGCTTCGCCCGACTTTCCGTTTTTCCGACGGAGGCCGGCCTGGATCCGGTTGATCTCGTGATGGAGGAGGTAATCGAGGCGGTTGAGGCGTTCCCCCGCTTGGACCGTTTCGAGAAGGTTCTGCTTTTCCTCGAGAGGGATGAACAGATGGGACGAGATGATGTCGGCGATCCGTTCGGGGGAATGATCGCGGAGGGCCGGGATGATCGATTGGAAGTTGGCGTTCTGGTTGATCTTGAGGTATTCCTCAAAGAGAAGCAGAACCCGCTTGAGGACTTCGACCACGTCGGATGCGGTTTCCTCCGAAGGCGGGATTTCCTTGGCCAAGACCTGGTAGAACGGATAGGAGGAGACATACTCCAGTATCCGGGCGCGGCGGCGGCCCTCGACGATGACCTTGACGTTCTTGTCGTCCATGGACACGGTCCGGATGATGCGGGCCGTGATGCCGAATGAATGGATATCCTTGGGAGTGGGATTGTCGAGCGAAGGGTCCATCTGGGCGGAAAGAAACACCGTCTTATCGCCTTCCCCGGCCTTTTCCAGCGCCTGGATCGACGACGGGCGGCCGATGATGAACGGGACGAGGGTTGAGGGAAAAACGACCAGGTCCCGGAGCGGAATCAAGGGAACCGTTTTCAGGACTTCGAAGGCGTCATTGATGGGATTCATGGTCAAGCTCCGGAGGACGGTTTCTTGGGCCGGTCGAAGGCGAGTTCGTTATCCTCGACCATGCGCTTGGTGATTTTGATCCGTCCGCTTTTCTTGGACGTCGGCAGATCGAACATGAGGTCAAGCATCAGGTCCTCGATGATCGAACGGAGCCCGCGGGCGCCGAGCTTGCGGGCGACCGATTTTTGAGCGATGGCCGCGAGCGCCTCGTCGGTGAACTCCAGGGCGACGCCCTCCATTTCAAACAGCTTCTGATACTGCTTGATGAGGGCGTTTTTCGGCTGGCTCAGGATCGCGACCAATTCGTCCAGCCCCAATTCGGCGAACGAGGAAACGACCGGTATGCGTCCTACGAGCTCGGGGATGAGCCCATATTTGATGAGATCCTGGGGAATCAGTTCGTCCAGAAGGGCCGCGTCCTCGTTCCGCTTAAACCGGGCGTCGGCGCTGAAACCGACGATCGTCCGGCCCAGCCGGTGGGCGATGATCTTCTCAAGCCCGACGAACGCC
>JAPKZG010000058.1 GCA_026393895.1 Candidatus Aminicenantota bacterium | reverse complement strand
TGGAAGGTCTGCTTCATGGGGACCGCGGTGGCCCGCCTCCATCTCGGCCCGTCCGTCAACGTGGGCGCGGGCTTGGGGTACACCACCAAGGAACAGGCCACGCGGACAAGCGGGGTGGATTTTGTCGGCCAATTCGGCGTCAATATCTTCAACCACTATACCTCCGCCGGGTCGATTTTCGCGGAGGCGCGCATTCCGTTCCTGACGGCCGACCGGCCCGTGGACGACCACTACAAACTGTTGCTCGGTTTCCGCTACATCTTCTGAGACGAGTGAGTTTACCAAGGCCGTCCCGCCTGAAAGGCGGGGCGGCCTTTTTTTTCTCATGAGAATTGCGATCATCGGGGCCGACGGCCAGCTCGGAACGGACCTGGTCTCCGCCTTGAAAGGGCAAGACGTCGTTCCGTTATTCTGGCCGGAATTCGACGTCACCCGGGCCGAGGCCGCGGCTGAAGTCCTGTCCCGAAACCGTCCGGACACGGTCATCAACACGGCCGCTTTTCACCGGGTGGACGAATGCGAAGACCGGGCCGATCAGGCTTTTGCGGTCAATGCGATCGCTGTTCGGGATTTGTCCCGGACCTGCCGGACTATCGGGGCCGTCCTGGTCCATTTCAGCACGGATTACGTCTTTGACGGGGAGAAACGGAAACCTTACCTCGAGGACGACCGGCCGGGGCCGCTCAGCGTATATGCCGCTTCGAAACTGGCCGGAGAGCATTTCGTCCGGGCGTACGCGGAGCGGGCGTTCGTCATCCGGACCTGCGGGCTTTTCGGGAAAACCGGTTGTTTGGAAAAAAGGCGGAATTTCATCGGCACCATGTTGTATCTCGCGTCTTCGAGACGCGACCCCATCCGGGTCGTGAACGATCAGTTTGTCACCCCGACCTCGACCGTGGAACTAGCCGCCCGGGTCGCGGAATTGATCAAGACGGACGCCTACGGTCTTTATCACATGACGGCGGAGGGATCGTGTTCCTGGTCTGAATTTGCCCGGGCGATCTTCGAACTTTCGGGCGGCGATCCGTCGGTCGTCGTTCCCGTGGATTCGGCGTCTTTCGGGGCCAAAGCCAAACGGCCGGCCTATTCCGTCCTCGAAAACGCCCGGATGAAAACGATCGGTTTGACCCCGTTTTCCTACTGGCGGGACGCGCTGTCCGCATTTCTCCGCGACTCAACGCTGGATAAATAAGGCCGGAGCGGGCGGAGGAGCAATAAGGGGAGGGCGGAGGATCCTCTTACTCGGAAAGCTTTCCGAGTTTCGAAAGCTCTTCGTTATAGTACTTGCGGTAGAGAATTTCCCACTCGCGGCTGCCTTCCTCGATGGGTTTTTTCTGGGACTGGATCTTGTCGATCGCTTTTTTATCAAGCTGGTCGTAGAGGCGCATCTCCTCTTCGATCGCCCGGACAATGGACAGCCGCACTTCGTTCGGCTCGTCGAGATACTCGACCGCGTCGTTTTTCGAGAGGACTTCCAGGATTTTTGTGCTCAAATAATTGATTTTTTCCCTGGACAGCCGGTTGCTCATAACACGATGTTCCGTTCGCGGGCCAACTTGGTTTTGATCATCCGAAACATCGTCTGATACTCCAGGTTCTCCCGGCGGATCTTTTCCATATGTTTCGTGAGAATTTCCCGGACTTCAAGGTCGAGGCGGTCCTCTTTTTGGAATTCCTCGGTGATCTGCAGAGTGATCTCCTCGAGAATCCGCTCCTTGTTTTCGATCAAAACCTTGCCGTCTTTCAACAAATTACGCAGAATCAGGCCGGCGAGGTGTTCGATCTGATTCTTGTTAAGTCTCATGTCCGGAATACAATACACTAAAAGTCCGGACTAAATCAAGACCAAAAACGGTGCTCCTTCGGATTCCCGGACCCGGGCCAGGGCAATCAGGCGCTTTTCCGGGTCGAAAAGCCGGATGATATCTCCCGGGGCGGGCATCGGGTCCGGTGGAGAGACCAGTGCGGAGCCGGAGAATTCGATTGAACGTCCGTCTTTGACCATCAACCGGCCGGGGGCCGTCAATTCGACCTTGGGAAGATGGTCGAGAAGCGATTCTAAAGGGCTCAGAAAGAAATCGATGCGGCCGTCATCGGCCGCCGCCTCGATTTCCTCCATCGTCCGGGCATTTTCGAGACGGTATTTGCCGCAGGATGTCCGAACGAGCCGGGAAAGATGGGCGCCGCACCCGAGCGCCGCGCCGAGGTCGTGGGCCAGGGCGCGGATGTATGTTCCGGCCGAGCAGGCGACTTCGAAATCGAATTCAGAGGGAGCGAACGTCCGGAGAACGAAACGATCGACGCGGACTTGGGACGGCCGGCGTTCGACCTCGATTCCTCCACGGGCGTAGGCATACAGCGGTTTGCCGGCCAATTTTTTAGCCGAAAATGGTGGGGCGAGTTGGACGAACTCTCCTTGAAAACGGCCCATCGCCCGGCGAAGTACGGCTTCCGTCGGAAGCGTGTCCGAGGCCGGACCGATGGGGTTTCCCGTTCGGTCGTAGGTGTCGGTCGCCCGGCCGAGACGGATCGTTCCTTCATATGTTTTGTCGGAAACCCCGAAATAAGGAAACAGCTTGGTCGCCTTGCCAACTCCGATTAAAAGAAGGCCTTCAGCGAACGGATCCAGGGTGCCGAAATGGCCGGTTTTCTTCGTGCGGAGGATTCTCCGGAGTCGGACGACGCAATCATGGGACGTGGGACCGGAGGGTTTGCGAACGAGGACGAGGCCGTCCATGGACCGATCAGCGGGATCCGGACGACCCGGTTTGGGCGGCCAACAATGCTTCGACGGAGACCATCACTTCGACCGAAACCCGGGCGAACGGGCCGTAGACCGTGAAGCCGGCGGCATGGGCATGGCCGCCGCCGCCGAAATGCTCGGCGATGGCCGCGGCGTGGGCCGAACCCTTGGACCGGATGCTGACCCGGAAGACGTCGGGCTCCATTTCCTTGAAAAAGAGGACGACCCGAACGCCCATGATCGACCGGGCCAGGGTCGTGATGTCTTCCGTGTCGACTTCCCGCAGGTTGAGCTCGATCAGGTCCTTGCGGAACATGCCGATTTGGGCGATCGTCCCGGCGGGATTGAGCCTGAGGGTCGAAAGGACCCGCCCCAGGAGAATCACTTTCTCCGGGCGGTTGTTGTGAAAAAGCGCTTCGCTCGTTTCGATGGGTTGTGCTCCGGCCGAAACGAGTTTGTGGCAGGCGGCGAACGCCCGGGCCGTCGTGTTGGAAAATTGGAACGAGCCCGTGTCGGATACGATGGCGCAGTAAAGGTGGTTGGCGATCCGGGGCGTGAGCGTGATCCCGGCCGCCTCGCAGAGGTCGAGGACGAGCTCGGCGACGGCCGGTGCCTCGGCGTCCACCCAGTTGATGTCGGCATAGTGGCTGTTGGAGTAGTGATGGTCGATGTTGATCTTGTAATAGCCGTCCAGTCCCGTCTGTCCCGAGCGGGACACGTCGGCGCATTCCAGCAGGACGACCGCGTTGTAGCCCGTAGACGCGATCTGCCCGATCCGGATGCGGCGACACTCCGGAAACACATTGAAGGGGACGGGGATCGGATCGGTGATGACGTAGTCGGCGGTCTTGCCCATCAATTCAAACGCCTCGACCAGGGCCAGCCCGGAGCACAGGGAGTCGCCGTCGGGCCGGAGATGGGAGGTGATAGCCAGACGCCGGCAGTCCCGGATTTTCCGGACGATGTCGTCAACCGGCTTTGTCGTCATGGGCGCCCTCGGCTAAAATCCGCGAAATCCGCTCGACCGATTTGGCCGAAGCGTCAATCGCGAAAAATAGCTGCGGATTATACTTGAATTCCGCCGCCGCGGCAAGGCGATGACGGATCGCCCCGGTCCGGCGTTCGAGGTGTCCCCGGACTTCCTCCGGGTCGGCCGGACCGAACACGCTCAGGAGGACGCGGGCCGAGCGAAGGTCGGCGAGGACTTCCACCCGGGTCACCGAAACGAGCGAGGCAGAAAACGACCGCAATTCGCCGGGAAGGACGGCGCTCAAGGCTTCCCGCAGCAAACTGGCCATCTTTTTCTGCCGCCGCGATTCCGACCGCATCGCTCAGTAAAACCTCGTTTCCGCGCTTAATATCTCGCCCTGGACGCGCCCCTCGAGGTCGCGCCGGACGGCTTCGAGGACCTGCTCGACGATCCGATGCTCGTGGTTGAGGGTGACGATACCCACCGCGGTCCGCTGCCACATTTCGTGAAAATCAAGTTCGGCGACGGCCGCGTTGAAGCGGCCCTTGATCCGGCTTTTGAGGCCGGCGAGTTCCCGGCGCTTGTCTTTCAGTGACCGGCTGTGAGGAAAATGGATTTCAACGAGCAGAAGGCCGATGACCATGGAACACGTACCCCCCTCAGATCGCGGCGATTTTCTCCGTCAGGAAGGCCTCGACGAGGTCGCCTTCCTGGACATCCTTGAAATTGGCCAAGCCGAGTCCGCATTCGTACCCGGCTTTGATCTCGTTGACGTTCTCTTTGACATGCTTGAGGGACGATAGTTTTCCCTTATGGACGACGATCCCGGCGCGGATGACGCGGATTTCGGCGTTCCGGGTGATCTTTCCTTCCTGGATGTAGCAGCCGGCGATCGTCCCGACCTTAGGGATCCGGAAAATTTTCCGGACCTGGGCCCGGCCCAGGAATGTTTCCTTGATCACCGGTTCGAGCAGGCCGGTCATGGCTTTCTTGATCTCGTCGGTGAGCTGATAAATGATTTTGTAGGTCCGGATTTCGATTTTTTCCTTGACAGCCATTTCCTGGATTTTAGGCGCCGGCTTGATGTTGTACCCGAGGATGACGGCCTGCGTGGTCTGAGCCAGGACGATGTCGGATTCGTTGATCGAGCCCGTGGCTGCGTGGACGATACGGATTTTGACCTTGTCGGTGCTGAGGGAAGGCAGGAGCTCGGTGAGGACTTCGACCGAACCTTGAACATCCGCCCGGATGATCAGGGGGAGTTCCTTGATGGTCCCGGTTTCGACTTTCCGGAAGAGGTCGTCTAGCGAGAGCGCCACCGCCTGTTTTTGCGGTTCGGCTTTTGCGGACACGACCCTCCGCTCCTCGGCGATCTTCCGGGCCTCTTCAAGGTCCGGCAGGACCTGGATGAGATCGCCGGCGCGCGGGACGTCGGCGTATCCGAGAATCTCGACGGGTGCGGACGGGCCGGCGGTCTTGAGCTTCCGGCCGATGTCGTCTGTCATGGCCCGGACCTTGCCGAAGGTCGTCCCGGACAGAAACGCGTCGCCGGCCTGAAGTGTTCCGGTCTGGACGATGACCGTGGCCATGGGGCCTTTCTTGGGATCGAGCCGGGCTTCGAGCACAACGCCCTGGGCCGGGGCTTTGGGATTGGCTTTCAAATCGAGGACGTCGGCCATCAGGAGAATCATGTCCAGGAGCTCCGGGATATTTTTCCGTTCCTTGGCCGAAATCTCGACGCTGATAACGTCGCCGCCCCACGCTTCCACAAGCAGCCCGTCCTTCTGAAGCTCCCGTTTGACTCGGTCCGGGTTCGCTTCGGGCTTGTCGATCTTGTTAATGGCCACGAGCAGGGGAACGCCCGCCGCTTTCGCGTGATTGATCGCTTCCCGGGTCTGGGGCATGAGGCCTTCCTCGGCGGCCACCACCAGGATGACGATATCCGTCACTTTGGCCCCGCGGGCGCGAAGCTGAGTGAACGCCTCGTGACCCGGCGTGTCGATGAACGTGATGGCTTTTTTGTTGACGGCTACCTGGTAGGCGCCGATGTGTTGAGTGATTCCTCCCGATTCCTTATCGACCAGGTTGGACTTGCGGATCGCGTCGAGCAGGGTTGTCTTGCCGTGATCGACGTGTCCCATGATCGTGACGACCGGCGGACGATGAATCATGAGTTCCGGCTTGGCCTCCGCTTCTTGGCGGCAGGATTCCTCGACCGGAATGATCTCCAGGACGATGTTGAGATCCTTGGCCAGGGCTGCGGCCAGGGAGGGATCGATGATGTCGGTGATTCCCAGGTTGTATCCCTTCAGGGCGAGTTTGTCGGCCAAGTCCCTGGGCCGTATTTTGAACCGGTCGGCCAGATCCTTGATCGTGGCCCCCTCGCGCAAGTGCGCTTGGGGCCGCGGTTTGGGCGTGGCGGCCGCTCCCGGTTTTCCGGCCGCCGCGTTAGCTCGGCCTGCCCCGGCTTCGCGTGGGGCTGCAGGGCCTGTGCCGCCTTGCGGTGCGGCTGCCGCGTTAGCTCTGCCTGCCCCTGTTTCACGTGGGGCTGCAGAGCCCGTCCCTGCTTTGCCGGGGACTGCCCCGGCTTCGCGTGGGACTGCAGAGCCCGTCCCTGCTTTGCTGGGGACTGCAGAGCCCGTCCCTGCTTTGCCGGGGATTGCCCCGGCTTCGCGTGGGGCTGCAAGGCCCGTCCCTGCTTTGCCGGGGACTGCCCCGGCTTCGCGTGGGGCTGCAGAGCCCGTCCCTGCTTTGCCGGGGACTGCAAAGCCCGCACCGCCTTGCGGGGCGGCCGTCTTGGGTGTCGGTTTTGGCGTTTTCGTTTCGGTCAATGGCGGTTCCTTTGCGAAAAATTATCCCGTTTCCTTGATGGCGATCCTCCAGCCGGTCAGCTTGGAGGCAAGCTTGACGTTGATGCCCTTTTTCCCGATGGCCAGGGACAATTGGTCCTTGGCGACGACGGCTTCCAATGATTTATCGGCGGTGTTGACCGGGATGACGTGTTCGACGCGGGCCGGGCTCAGGGCCGCCTTGGCGTACACCCCGGGGTTGGGCGACCAAAGAATAACGTCGATTTTTTCCCCGCCGAGCTCCTTGCTTATGGCCAGGATCCGGCTCCCCTTGGGGCCGATGCAGGCGCCGATCGGATCGACGTCGCGTTCCCGGCTCGAAACGGCCACCTTCGCCCGTTCGCCGGGCTGGCGGACGATGTCCTTGATCTCGATGATGCCGGAACCGATCTCGGGGATTTCCGTTTGAAGCAGGCGTCGGAGGAATTCGTTACTGGCGCGGGAAACGAGGATCTGGGTTTCCTGGCCTTTCTGGCCCCGCCGCACCTGGATGATCACTGCCCGGATTTGCGAACCCCGGTCGTATGTTTCGCCCGGGATTATTTCCCAGGGGGGGAGGATGACGTCCAGGTTGTTGACGTCCAGGACCAGGGCGCCGTTTTCGACCCGGCGGTATGTCCCGGTGACGATTTCTCCAACCCTCGCGGCAAACGCGTCGTAGATTTTCTCGGATTCGGCGTCGCGGACCTTCTGGACCAGGACCTGCTTGGCCGCCTGGGCGGCGATCCGGCCCAGGGTGTCCGACGGAAGGTCGATTTCGATCACGTCGCCGACGGCGGCGTCGGTTTTCAGGCGCTGAGCTTCGGCCGGGCTGAGTTCCCGGCTGGCGTCGGAGGGCGTCTCGACGACGGACTTGAGGCAATAGACCCGCAAGTCCCCTTTTTCGGGCTTGAACGAAATATGGACGTCTTCGTTTTTGGTATAGATCCGGACCGCGGCGACGCGAAGGGATTCCTCGATCGCCGCGACGATGGCTTTCGGTTCCACGCCGCGCTCTTTGCTGAGCTGCAGAATGGTATTCCAGACGTTGATCTTCAAGGTGTCCTCGTCATTTTTGGGGTCCGGTTAGAATGAGGAATTATATCGGAAACAGGCGGGGAGTTCAAATGGCCTCCGATAAAGCGCGGAAACTTCCTCCCGGGATTTTTTGACACGGAGGACGCGATTTTGTATATTACCCCTCCGTTTGGAGAGGCCTTCGTTGAATTCGGAGACTCAAATTCGTCTTGCTAAGGAGAGAGAATGATGGCCAAATATTTATTCTGGCTCGCGCCCCTCGGATCGGCCCTTGCGCTTTTTTTCGCTTGGTATTTCTTCCATCAAATGAAGAAGGCCCCCGAAGGCAACGAACGCATGGCCAAGATCGCGCTCTACGTCCGCCAGGGCGCGATGGCCTACCTGAAACAACAATATAAGGTCGTCGGGATCGTCTTTTGCTTCCTCGCCTTTTTCCTGGCAGCCCTGGCCTTTGTCTTCAAGGTCCAGAACCCCTGGGTTCCCGTGGCGTTCCTGACCGGCGGACTCTTTTCCGCCTTAGCCGGATTTTTCGGGATGAAAACCGCCACCTATGCGGCCGCCCGGACCACTGAAGCGGCCCGCAAGTCGCTGGACGGCGGCCTGCGGATCGCCTTCCGGAGCGGCGCGGTCATGGGCCTTGTCGTAGTCGGCCTGGCGCTTCTCGACATCTCCCTGTGGTTCATTGTTTTGAAGGCGATCTACCCGATCAACGACGGCGGCCACAACCTGATCCTGATCACGACGACGATGATCACGTTCGGGATGGGGGCGTCCACCCAGGCCCTCTTTGCCCGCGTCGGCGGCGGCATCTTTACAAAGGCGGCGGATGTCGGGGCCGACCTCGTCGGCAAGGTCGAGGCGAACATCCCCGAGGACGACCCGCGGAACCCCGCAGTCATCGCCGACAATGTCGGCGACAACGTCGGGGACGTCGCCGGCATGGGCGCGGACCTCTATGAATCCTACGCCGGTTCGATTTTGGCTACGGCCGCCCTGGGCGCGGCCGCGTTCCTGGGGACGCCCGACCTGCAATTCAAGGCCGTCGTCGCTCCCATGATCGTCGCGGCTGTCGGCACGCTGCTTTCAATATTCGGCATTTTCCTCGTCAGGACGAAGGAGGGAGCCTCCCAGAAACAGCTTCTGGGAGCTCTCGGCCGCGGCGTCAACGGCAGCTCGATCGGCATTGTCGTCGTGTCCTTCGCGGTCGTCAAACTGCTCGGCTTGCCCCTCGGCATCTGGCTGGCGATGGTCGTCGGCCTGGCTTCAGGGATCGTCATCGGCAAGGCCACGGAATATTTCACATCGTCCTCCTTCAAACCGACGCGGACCGTCGCCGACAATGCCAAAACGGGGCCGGCCACGGTCATCATCGCCGGGCTCGGAGTCGGGATGATGTCCACGACCATCCCGGTCCTGGCCGTCGTTGTCGGGACGCTGCTGGCGTTTCTCTTCGCCGCGAACTTCGACTTTAACAACGTCGGCTACGGGTTATACGGCATCGGGATGGCGGCGGTGGGGATGTTGTCGACGCTGGGCATCACGCTGGCGACCGACGCCTATGGGCCGATCGCCGACAACGCCGGGGGAAACGCCCAGATGAGCGGATTGGAGGAGGAGGTCCGGAAGCGGACCGACGCCCTCGACTCCCTGGGCAACACGACCGCGGCTACGGGCAAGGGGTTCGCGATCGGCTCGGCCGCGCTGACGGCCCTGGCCTTGCTCGCCTCCTATGTCGAGGAATTGAAGGTCGGCCTGATCCGGATCGGAAAAACCGTCATCCAGTTCGCCGACGGAGCGACCTTGAATACGGCCCAGGCCGGGTACATTGATTTCATGCGGTACTACAACGTCAACCTGATGAATCCCGTCGTGCTGATCGGCATCTTCCTCGGCTCGATGATGGCCTTCATGTTCTGCGGCCTGACGATGACGGCCGTCGGCCGGGCCGCGTCCCGGATGGTGGACGAAGTCCGGCGTCAGTTCAAGGAGATCGCCGGGATCATGACCGGGAAAGCCGAGCCCGACTACGCCCGGTGCGTGTCCATTTCGACCAAGGGCGCCCAGCGGGCGATGCTTCTGCCCTCGTTGTTGGCGATCGCCCTTCCCGTGGCCACGGGCCTCGTTCTGGGCGTGCCCGGGGTGATGGGCCTCCTGATCGGCGGCACCTCGACCGGGTTCGTCCTGGCGATCTTCATGGCCAATTCCGGCGGCGCGTGGGACAACGCGAAAAAATACATCGAAGAGGGGCATTACGGAGGCAAGGGCTCGCCGGCCCATAAAGCGGCGGTCATCGGCGACACGGTCGGCGACCCGTTCAAGGACACGGCCGGCCCCAGCTTAAACATTCTCATCAAGCTCATGAGCATGGTGGCGATCGTCGTGGCCGGCGTAACGGTCGCGGTTCACTTGTTGTAAAGGGAAACGGCCCGTCCCCGCAAGCTGTATGGTCCCACGGATAAAATCTCTACATCGACAAACCGGCCGACGACGTCCCTGTCCGCCCGGAAATTGACGACCTGATTTCCCTCGCTGCGGCCGGCGAAGACCGCCGGGTCTTTTTTGCTCCGTCCGGTGCAAAGGACCCGCTCGGTGCGGCCGATCATGGTTTTGTGGAAGGTGGTCTGGATTTCCTTTTGGAGCGCCTGGACTTCCATCAAGCGACTCCGCTTCACTTCGGTCGAAACGTCGTCGGCGATACGGGCGGCGGCCGTCAAAGGCCGCGGCGAATAGCAGAAGGAAAAGATGTTGGCGAATTTGATTTCGGCGAGCGCGGACAGCGTTTCACCAAATTCCTCAGTGGTCTCGCCCGGATAGCCGACGATGATGTCGGCGCTGAGACGGATTTCGGGCATCAGCGAACGGAGCGTCCGGACGGTTTCGAGATAATCCTCGCGGGAATACCCGCGCTTCATCCGTTCCAGAACGCGGCTCGAACCGGATTGGATCGGCAGATGAAATTGGCGGCAGACTTTCGGCGTCGCGGCCATGGCCCGGGCCAGGGAGGGAGTGAAGTTTTTCGGATGCGAGGTGATGAACCGGATCCATTCCGGCCCGGGGACGGCAGCGATCCGGCCGAGAAGGTCGGCGAAATCCGTTCCGGAGGCGGAGTCGGCGTAATTGTTGACGTTCTGGCCGAGCAACTGGATCTCCCGAAAGCCGTGGGCCGCAAGGTCCCTAACTTCGGCGAGGACGGCCTCGACCGGACGGAATTTTTCCCGGCCGCGGGTGAACGGGACGACGCAGTAAGCGCAAAAGTTATCGCACCCTTCCATGATTGTGACAAATCCGCTGACGGCGCTTTCCCGAATTGGGGGAACGGTCCCTTCCTTCCATCCCCGGGACCTGGACGCGGCGATCATTTTTCGTCCCCGGCTTTCGGCGATGATTTCCGCGATCCGGGGATATTGGTCGAACCCAACGACGAAATCGACGCCCGACTTCAGCCCGGGGAGCATGTCTTTCCGCAGTTGGGCGACGCAGCCGACGACTCCGAATAAAAGCGGCCGCCGTTTTTTGAGCGTGCGCAGCCGGCCGAGAAGCGAATAAAGTTTCTCTTCTGATTTGGCCCGCACCGAACAGGTGTTGACGACCACCACGTCGGCGGATTCGATTAGACCGGCCGGGGCGGCCCCGGCCGCGGCCAGATACCCGGCCAGGCGCTCGGAGTCGTTCTCGTTCATCTGGCAGCCGAACGTGTGAAAGGCGAAGCGGAGTCCGTCGAGGGGAAGGCGGGGATCGGTCATTTCAACAGGTCTTCGAGGATTTCGGCGGCATCCCGGACGAATACCGCGCAGCGCGTTTGGAACAGGTTCCGGTCGACGGCGTTCCGATAACCGTCTGGCGTTCCGAGGTCGACCCCGACGAGGCCGGGACAGGTCAGGTCCTCGCCGTGGCGGGCCCTGAACCGCCGGGCGAATTCGGTCATGACGGCGTAGGTTTTTTCCTTGGCCGCCAGATCCTCGGCCCGGCTCCGGCCGTGGCGGAGACCGATCGCCAGGAACGCCCCGGTGACGGCCCCGCAGGTAAAGCCGAGGTGGGCCATCCCGCCACCCATCGCCTGGCTGAGCTTGAGGGCCGCCTTGCGGTCGAGCCCGTCGCCGTCGGCAAACGCCGTGAAAACGGCCTGGGAACAGCTGAATCCGGATCGAAAAGTTTCGGCGGCGATTTCCGATTTGGGCATGGGCTATTTTTCCCGGTTATGCTTGAGCATGTCCCGGGCGTTGGCCAGCGACGTTTCGGTCACCAGACTCCCGGACATGAGGCGGGCGAGTTCCTCGACCCGCTGATCAGGGTTGAGTTTTCGGATCGTCGTGAAGGTCCGGTCCTTTTCCGTTCGCTTGGTGATGGTGTAGTGGTGGGCGGCGAAAGACGCGATCTGGGGAAGGTGGGTGACGCACAGGACCTGGTGGCGGGAAGCGAGTGAGCGGAGTTTTTGGGCGACGAACTCTGCGGTTTTTCCTCCAATCCCGGCGTCGATTTCATCGAAAATCAGAGTGGAGGCTTCGTCCCGGCCCTGAGCGGCCGATTTGAGGGCGAGCATGATCCGCGACAATTCCCCTCCGGAGGCGATTTTCCTCAGCGGCTTGGGCGGTTCGCCCGGGTTGGGGGAGATGAGAAACTCGACGGCATCCACGCCCGCGTCCCGGGCGGATTCGGGTTCGTCCGGCCGGAACGGATGGACGTCGATGCGGACTTCGAAACGGGCGTTTTTCATTCCGAGAAGCGCGATTTCTTTTTCGATCACCGCGGCCAATTCCCGGGCGGCGGTCCGGCGGGTCTTGGATAATTTTTCGGCCGCCGCGGCGTAGACGGCCGCGGCGGCCGCGATGTCCTCCTCGGCCCGGAACAGGCGGTCCTTGATTTGAAGGAAGTCCTCCCGCTCGGCCTTCAGGCGATCTAAATATTCTCCGATGTCCCCGATTTCGGCGCCGTATTTCCGCTTGAAACGCTCGATCAGGCTCAACCGTTCCTCGATTTCCTCGAGCCGCTCCGGGGATTCGTCCCCGCGGTCGCGGAAACGGACGAGCAGGTCGGAGAGTTCCCGGATGGTGATGCCGAACGGCACGAGCGTTTCCTTCATCTCCCGGAAAGCGGGGTCGAACAGGCTCAACTCCTCGAGGCGATTCAGCAGGCGGCCGAGTACGGCGTGGAGCGAGGCGTCCCCGCCGTAGGCAAGGTCGTAGGAATCGTCGACCAAACCCCGGACTTTTTCGGCGTTGCGGAGCCGAAGGCGTTTCCCCCGAAGATCCTCCTCCTCGCCCGGCCGGAGGCCCGCTTTTTCGATTTCGGAGATCTGGAACTCGAGGAAATCGAGCCGTTGGCCCCGTTCGCGCTCCTTGGATTTCCATTCCTCGCGCAGGCGCGCGAGGCGACGGAGCTCCTGAGCGGCCCGGCCGGTTTCCTCTCGCAGCGGGACGGACCCGGCGTATTGATCTAGATAGGCGAGATGGCTTTCGAGCTGGAGCAGAAAGACATGGTCGTTTTGACCGTAGACGTCGATCAGGCCGGCGGCCGTTTCCTTGAGTTTTTTCAAGGGAACGAGGACGCCGTCCTGGTAGGCCTTGCCGCCGCTTCCGGCAAGAAGGCGCTGGAGGATGATGTCCCCGCTTCCCCCGTCGCCCGCCGGGACGGCATCGGTCGGCCGGGTGAAAATCGCTTCGACCGAGGCCTCGTCCGTTCCGGCCCGGACGAGATCCGGCGACCCTTTTTCGCCGCAGACGAGCCGGATGCCGTCAATGATGATCGATTTTCCAGCGCCGGTTTCACCGGTCAGGACCGAAAATCCGTCCTCCCAGTCAATCCGGATGTCTTCGATCGTCGCCAGGTTTCGAAGGCGGAGGAATTTGATCATTCGGAGGGCCCGATCTTACGGAACGTTCTTTCGAGTTTCAAGGGGACGAGGGCTTTTTCCATGTTGATCCGGCCGTAGCCGATCGACTCGTCGATTCCCGGCGAGGTTGCGCCGTTGACATCGTCGGCGCTGAAGCGGATGATCTCCATGATTTCCGCGGCCGAGAGCCAGGGCTTCTGGCTTTTAAGAATGGCGGCCAGCCCGGAAACGTGGGGCGCGGCCATCGAGGTCCCGTCGACGTAGCCGTACGGCAGGGCGCCGCCGCCGAAAAACCACGTCGGGACCGTCGTCAGCACATCCAGGCCCGGAGCGGCCACGTCCACTTCCGGCCCGGAGTTCGAGCTCGCCCAGACCTCGTCGTTGTAATCAGTTGCGGCGACGGCCAGCACATACGCGTCGAAGGCGGCGGGGAACTTGACGGCGCCGTTGTCGTTCCCGGCTGAAGCGACCAGGATGCACCCGCGGTTGAAGGCGTACCGGACCGCGTCGAGCAGTGTTTGGCTCGCGGCGTCGAATTCCAGACTGAGGTTGATGATCCGGGCGCCCTGTTCGGCCGCCCAGATGATGCCCTCGGACACCCGGGCGGCCGTTCCCGCGCCATCGGCGTTAAGCACCTTCACTGGCAGGATCCCGGCGTTCCAGGCGACGCCGGCGATACCCTCGGTGTTGTTCGTATCCGCGGCGGCTATTCCGGCGACCGCCGTGCCATGATAAAAGTCGTCGGTCGCGTCGAAATCGTCGTTGACGAAATCCCGGCCCGGCCCGGTGATTTTGTTGACCAGGTCGGGGTGCGTCAAATCGACGCCGGAATCGATAATTGCGATCGTGACCGAATCGTCGCCCGGGGATTCCTCCCAACCCTGACAGGCCTTGATATCGGCGGAGATTTTTCCCTGAGGGCTGCCGGGGACGTCGCCGATCCTCTGGCCGGTGTTGGAGAGAGCGTATTGATATTTGAATAAGTTGTCGTTCGGGGTGGCCGCGGCCCGACAGACGTAATTCGGCTCGGCGAAGAGAACGCCGGGATCCCCGGCGAAAGCGGCGGCTTTTTCTTCAACGGAGGCGTCGGCGGAAATCTGGACCGTGTAAACGTCGAGCGTGGAAATCCAGCCGACCGCTCTGGAATCATTGAGCACCAGGGTGGCGGCCCGATAGGCGGCCGGAACGTCGGATTTGAATTTGACCAGAATCTGCCCCGGAACATACGGAACATCCGCTCCCCGGACGGACGCCGGACCGATGAGAGACAAGGACGGAGCGTCACGGACGGGTCCGCCGTTCATCGGGAGAACCGAGGCGATCAGAGCCGCGAACACGAAGATTCGGAGTGATGCCGGCCGATGGGTCATGATGTGATCCTCCCGGTCAAAACAAGTATATCGTCCGGAGCGACGCGCCGACGTTGAACTTCAATCCGCCTTCGAGTTTCGTATAGGGAACCAGGAAGCCCTCTGCCTTCAATCGGAACGCGGGCGAAGGTTCAAAAAGAATTCCCACGGACGCGCCGACGGCTCCCTGTCCCTTGATTTTCTTTTTTTCCGTCCCGACGAGGGGATCGATGTTTTCGTTCATGGTGAACGTCGCCGAGAGGCCGTCATAGAAAAGAGTCGCGAACGGGGAAAACGTCTCAAACCCCCGGTAGGTGAGGGTGGGCCCGGCTTGAATCATCAACCCGTTGGCCCGGCCGTCGAAGGCGCCGATCTGTTGGAGGCCGGTCAACGTCCATTCTCCGGAGGACCCGAACGAAAAGAGGAACCGGCCGGAGGCGCCGATCTCCCATTTCCCGGGTTTGAAAAGAGGAACATCGATATCCGTCCCGAGCAGGATCGCGCCGAGTGAGCCGGCCTCGTAGTCGATGGAAAACGGCAACTCCCGGAAGACGAGCCCGTTCCAGTTGTTCCCGCCGTAGCCGGCCAGAAGGGCGAAGGAGGCGCCGCCCGGAAGCTCGAGGCCGACCCGGATCATTCCCAGCCCGACTTTCAAGATGGAGGATCCGGTTCTCTCGTCCCAGACGATCGACCGGGAAAAAACCTCGGCGCCGACTCCCGCCTGGATGCGGAAGGAACGTTCCGTTTCCCGGGCCGGCGCGGCGAACGGGCCGAGGAGGATCCCTGCGCCCAAGAAGAAAACCGCGATCAGACGAGAATGTGCGGACATCGCCTGCTCCTCATTTTTTGATGGGCCCCGGAGCGCGATCCGGGACCGGCGGTTTTTTCTTGGCCTCTTCAATTTCCTTCAACCGCTTTTGGGCCTTGGAGGCGTATTTGCCGTTGGGGTAGTCGGTCACGACCTTGATGAAATAGGGCCCGGCGTCGTCGAATTTTCCCGCTTGGAAATGTGAGTCGGCCAGGGTGAAATACACCTTGTCCATTTCGGGAAAGAGGGGATAATTCACCAGGATTTCGTTCAACCGGCTGACGGCGGGATTGAAAGCCTTTGTTTTGTAGTAATGCTCCCCGATCATGAAGAGTTGTTCGGCTAGGCGGTTCTCGCAATCCCGGATCTTCTCCCGGGCCATCTTGGCCTCTTCGGTCAGCGGAAACATGGAAATCGTTTTCTTGAATTCGGCCAGGGCCTCCGTGGTTTTCGTCTGGTCGCGGCCGGGCTTCAACATTTTGTTGTACGAACAGAGGCCGATCCGGTACTGGGCCAAGGGCGCGGAGGGGCTGGTCGGGTAAAGACCGAGAAAACTGCGATACTGGGCGGCGGCGAGAATCAAGCTCCCTTCGTCTTTTTGCTGGAAATACGTTTCAGCAATGGCCAGCATGGCCCGCTGAGCGAAAAAGCTTTTCGGGAACGATTCCATAACCTGACGAAAAAGGACCAGCGCTTTCTCGGAGTCCTTTTTTATCAACCGCTCGCCTTCTTTGTACAAGGCCTCATCCGAGCCGGCGATGGCCGGGGAAATCACGGCTTGTTTTTTCGAGCATCCGGCGGAAACCGCAATCATCGAAGCTGCGACGACCGCGATGAATTTGAATTTATTCATGAATGAATTCCTTGGGAGCCGGCGGAACGGCGCCGCTTTTCGTATAAATTGCGGACATAAGCCCATTCGCGTTCGAGGCCGTCCCGAAGCGCGGTCCGCGGCGTATAGTCCAGGTCGCGCCGGGCTTTCGTGATCGAAGCGAACGTGTGGGGGGCGTCGCCCTTTTGTCGTTCCACCCTCCGCGTTTTCACCGGCCGGCCGGTGATTTCCCCGAAACACGAGAAGAGGGACGATAATTGTTCCCGATGCCCGCCGCCGATGTTGTAGATCTCTCCGGCCGGCCCGTTTCGTTCGGCGGAAACCAACGCCGAGGTAATGTCGTCGATGTAGGTGAAATCGCGCGTCTGGGTTCCGTCGCCGAATACCGGGATTTCCCGACCTTCGAGGATCGCTTTGAAAAACTTATGGAAGGCCATGTCGGGTCTTTGTCCCGGGCCATAGACGGTGAAAAAGCGGAGCGAAACCACCGGGAGGCCGAAATTCTTGTGATAAAGGAAGCCGAGCTGTTCGGCCGCGAGCTTGGTCACGCCGTAGGGCGAGATGGGCAGAAGCGGGCTCGTTTCGGTCATCGGCAGATCGGGCGTCAGGCCGTAAACAGACGAGGAGGAAGCGTAGACGATTTTTCGGAGGGGCCGGTCCTTTGCCGCCTCGAGAAGCCGCTGGGTGGCGGCGATGTTGTGATGAAGGTAGGACGCGAAACTTTTCCCCCAACTGGCCCGGACACCGGCCTGGGCCGCGAGGTGATAGACGGCCTCGACCGATGACAGGATCCGGCCGAGGGGAAGGGTGTTGAGGTCGGCCTCGATGAACTTGAACCGGCGGTCGGTTAAAAGCGGCGCGAGATTCCGCCGCTTGATCCATCTCGGGTAATAGTCCGTGAGGCAATCCACCCCCCAAACGTCGACGCCTTCGTCCAACAACCGGCGGCTCAATCGGGACCCGATGAAACCGGCGGCCCCCGTGACCAGGACCTTCATCGGGGCTCCTTCCGGGCGGCGATATCCCGCATGATCCGGACGGCTTCGGCCGGGTCGGGATGACCGAAGACGGCGTTCCCAGCGACGAAAACCTGGGCGCCGTCGTCGCACAGCCGTTCGAAATTTTCAAGATTGACGCCGCCGTCGATTTCGACGAGGGCGGCGAGGTTCCGCTCCTCGATCCGGCGGCGGAGGCCGCGGATCCGGTTGTGGGAGGCCTCGATGAACGGCTGACTGCCGCGGCCGGGATTGACGCACATCAAAAGGACGAAATCCACGTCGGGGAGGATCGCCTCCAGGGCGGCGAGCGGGGTGGCGGGGTTGAGCACCACCCCCGCTTTGCGGCCTGCGCGGCGGATGGCCGAGATGTCGCGATGCAGGTGCGGCGTGGCCTCCGCGTGAATCGAAATCCAGTCGGCCCCGGCCTCGACGAGTCGGCGGAGAGGAGCGACGGAGCGATCTGGATCATATCAGCGGCTCACTTCGATATGAATTTGATTGCGCTTGAGGATCAATGATCCCGCGATCGGGCCTTGTTTCAGGATGACGCCGGGTCCGATATCGGGGTACCAGGCGTAGCCGACGTCGACCTTCAGGAAATCCATGGCCCGGAGCCGGCGAAGGACGGCGTCCGAATTCTTGGCGATGAGATCGGGCATGATGTAACGCTGATCCTCCGTGCCGCGGCTGACGAGGAAATCCACTGCCGAGGCCCGGTTGACGACGGACCCGGACGGCGGATTCTGGGCGAGGATCCGCCCGGCGGCGGCCTGGGAAGCGTGGATCTGGGAAACCCGCCCGCGGCGCAAGCCGACCGTTTTCAACACCTGCGAAGCCATCTCGAGGCTCCGGCCTTCGAGTTTGGGGACCTCTATCTGTTCGTTGCCCAAGCTGACGACCACGCTCACCGTACGGCGGGGTTTGATTCGGGACCCCTTGGCTGGGTCCTGGGATAATATCCTGCCTTTTTCAAGGCGCGTGTCGAACCGGGATTCCAGCGTGGCAATCCCGATTTTCTTGGGGGCTAGGAGCGCCCGGGCTTCCTCCACGCTCCGGCCCGTGAGGTCGGGAAGATTAATCAATTCTCCCTTGAAAATGAGCTGAGAAAATACGTCAGCCGAGGCGAAAAAGAGGACGAGATAGAGGAGAACATAAAAGAGAATGCTGTTAATCTTCGTGGAAGAGACCATTCACATTCAATCCCGGTCGATCGAAGAAAAATGTATCATAATCTCCCATACGGTGCAAACCGCCGAACGGTTGCGTTATAATACCGCCGAAGAAAGCGAGGTCCGCCATGATGATTTCCGATTTTCGCAGCGATACGGTCACGAAACCGACCCCGGAGATGCGGAAAGCGATGGCCGAAGCGGAGGTCGGCGACGACGTCATCGGCTTCGACCCGACGGCCCAAAAGCTCGAAGCCCTGGCCGCGGCGACGATGGGGAAGGAAGCCGGTTTGTTCTGCCCCTCGGGCACGATGGGCAATTCCATCGCCGTCAAGGCCTGGACGCGGGAGCTCCAGGAAGTCATCGTCGAATCCCGGTCCCATATATTCAACCTGGAATCCACGCACTTGACCTTCGTCTCCCGGGTGACGCCCCGGCCGCTTCCGTCCCGGCGCGGGGCGATGGATCCCGGCGAGGTTGAACGAAACGTCAGGAAACCCAACGTCCACACGCCCCAAACGTCGCTCATCTGCCTCGAGAACACCCACAACAATTGGGGCGGCGCGGTCGTTCCCCTGGAGAATTTCAAAGCGATCCGCGGGGTCGCCGACCGGCACGAATTGAAGGTTCATCTGGACGGCGCCCGCCTCTTCAACGCCTCAACGGCTTCGGGCGTGCCGGTTATGGATTACGCCCGCGAGGTCGATTCGGTGATGTTCTGCCTTTCCAAGGGGCTTTCGGCGCCGATCGGGTCCATGCTCGTCGGCCCGGCGGAATTCATCGATTACGGCCGCCGGATCCGGAAAGCCTTGGGCGGAGGAATGCGCCAGGTCGGCGTCATCGCCGCGGCCGGGCTCCTGGCCTTGACCGAGATGTCCAAACGCCTTTCGGAGGACCATGGCCGGGCCAAACGTCTGGCCATGGCGATTTCCGCCCTTCCGGGTGTCGTCCTGGACCCCTTCGATGTGGAAACAAACATCATCATCTTCGGATTCGATCATCCGAAATATTCCGTTTTCGACCTGCTTGCGGAATTGGAAAAGAGGGGGATCCGGGCTCTGGCCGCGCCCGGAGGCAGCGGTATCCGGATGGTTACCCACAAGGACGTCGGCGACGCCGACGTCGATTCGGCGATCGGGGCCTTCCGGGAAATCCTCGCCTGATTTTGCGGCGAACCGTCCTCTCAGTCAACGCCGGGCGCTCCTTTTCCGCGCCTTCCCTTCACGTGGAAAAGGACCTGGGGATCGTTTTCCGCGATATAGAAGAGGAGCCCCCGGATGAACAGGATCGCCCCCGTCATTTCGAGAATTTCCTCGAAGGTCGCGATCAGCAGGATCAGGGCCGTCGTTTCCAGGATGCGGACGATCGAGGATGGATGAATGCGGATCATTTTCCTAAAATTATCCCGGCCGCGGCCGGTCGGCAATTATCGGTTGAGAGCTTCGAAGGCAAATGGGATATAATACCGGCCGGAAAAAAAAGGTGGAGGATCATATGAAAACGCGTCTATCGAAAGAATGTCGGGCGGCAGCGTTTGGGGCCCTGATGTTGGTTTTGATTTTCGCCGCGGGAACGCTCGAAGCGCGGCTGGTGGGACAGGTCGAGGCCCGGACGGCGGCCGCCCGCCTTCTGGAAATCGAAAACAGCCGGCCGGACCTTCGTCTGACTCTGGGCTCGTTCGCGCTGGTTCGCGTCGAACCGCTGCTCTATCACGATCGGCCGGTCGCGTACCTGATCCGCCTCATGCCCCGGGGATTCATGATTCTGGCCGACATCACCGAGGTCTCCCCGCAGGTGTTCATTTCCTACGAGGGAGATCCGGAGCTGCTGACCCGTCATCCTTTTCTCGTTCGAATCCTGGACCGTCTGGAATACGACAAAGTCCATTTGAACTATCTTGCGGCGAACGTTCCCGGGCGCATCGAACCGGAGACCGGGGAGGTCCCCGATCCGGTCCAGATGAAACGAAACGAGATGCGTTGGTCGGACCTGGGGCGCGAGTCCCTTTCGGCCGCCGTCCGCGTTGCGGAGTCCTGGGCCGCGGCGGCCGTGGGACCCCTTCTCACCTCCAAATGGAACCAGGATGCGCCTTATTGGAATTTCACACCCACCGTGGGGGGGCAACATACCTATACCGGTTGTTCGGCCACGGCTATGGCCCAGGTCATGTATTACTGGAAACATCCGTCGCGGGGACAAGGGAGCCACTCCTATCAATGGAACGGCACGACGCTCAGCGCAAATTTCAATCATGAGTACTTGTGGACCCAGATGCGGGCCTCCTATTCGGGCGATTACACCGCCGCGCAGGCCGCCGCCGTGGCCCGGCTCATGTCGGACGTGGGCATCGCCGTCGACATGGGTTACGGTGTTGACGGCTCGGGCGCCTGGCCTAACGACAACAACGCTTACACGGCCTTCTTCAAGTACAGCCCGGACGCCCGTTTCGAGAATCGCGCCGACGCCGGGAGTTGGGCCGCCTGGTTCAACGTCATCAGGCTGCAAATGGACGTTCACCAACCCGCGGTCATGGCCATTTACCAGGCGGATAGCGGTCACGCCGTCGTCGCGGACGGCTACCGGACGTCGCCGTCCAACCAGCTCCATATCAACATGGGCTGGGGGGGGTATGCCGACAATTATTATTCCGTCGACAACATCTATGGATACGGAGACGCCCAAAACGATTATGCCGTGGTCGGCATCCATCCGATGCAGGTCAAGTTGACGTTGATCTCGACGGCCGGCGGCACCACCAATCCGCCGCCCGGGGTCTATCCGTTCGCTTACGGAACGACGCATACGATCCGGGCGACCGCGTTACCGCAAACGCATTATTCGTTCATCGGGTGGACGGGCGACGCTACCGGAACATGGAACCCGATCGACGTCGTCGTCAACATGGAAAAAACCGTCACGGCCAACTTCCAGCGCAATATCTATGCCCCGCTGAATGCGACCGGACAGAAGGTCCTCAACCGCTCTTTTTCCCAGGCCGAATACATCAACATCATCAAGTTCGAGGACAATCCGGACAACGTCGACATCAACTCCTACAAAATCTACCGGGTCGAGGGGGGAGAACGGACGTTGGTTACCTACATTAATTACGGGAACCCCCTTGAATATGCGCACCGCGGCGTGACGAAGGACACGACATATACCTACCATATCATCGCGATGAACAACGATTTCCGGGAAGGCGACGCCGCCGTCGTGGTGATTCAGTAGTTCAATTGACGGCGAGACCGGTCGCTTCGGCCAAAATCTGAGCCAGATCGCGAACCGATACGTCGGCCCGTCCCTTGTCCCTGAGCGCGTCGCGGAGCATCGTCAGGCAGAAGGGGCAGGACGTCGCCACGTCGGACACGCCCGCCTCCAGAACCTGATCGGCCCGGAGATGATTGATCCGCGTCCCGAGCGTTTCTTCCGTCCATATCAATCCGCCGCCCGCGCCGCAACAAAGGCTGTGTTCGCGATTGTCGGCAAGTTCGACCGGGGAGGCACCCGCCGCCGCTCGAAGGACGGCCCGCGGGGCGTCGAGCAAGCCGTTATGCCGCCCAAGGTAACAGGGGTCGTGATAGGCGATCCGGCGGCCGGACTTCGGCTCAGGCCGGAGCCGGCCGGCCGCGACGAGGCCGCTTAAATATTCGGAATGGTGCCGGACCTCGATTCCGGAGTAATGGGCCCGGGCTTCCGGGCTCAGCGAAGCGAGGCTTTGAGCCAGCCGCGGATATTCGTTTTTGAACATGTTGTAACCGTGGGGACAAGCGGTCAGGATTTTCCGGACCTTGTAGCGGGCGAAGGTTTCGATCACTTCGGTGGCCAGGGTCTGGAACAGGTATTCGTTGCCCAAACGTCGGGCCGCGTCACCGCAGCATTTTTCCTCGGCCCCGAGGATCGCGAAATCGACGCCCGCGGCCGCGAGCAGCGAGGCGAAGGCCCGGGCGGTTTTCCGGCCCTCCTCCTCGAACGATCCCGCGCAGCCCACCCAGAATAAATATTCCGCGTCCGGATGGTCCGCCAGTGTCCGGAGATTCAGGCCCTCGGCCCATCGGCCGCGATCGGCGAACCCGACGCCCCAGGGGTTAGAATTCGTCTCGAGGTTGCGGAACAAGTTGTTGAGCGGCGCGGGGAACTTGCTTTCCATGAGAACCCGGCTTTGCCGCATCCCGACGATTTTGCGGATGTGCTCGATTTCGACCGGGCAGACGTGCATGCAGGCGCCGCAGGTCGTGCAGGTCCAGATTTCGTTTTCCGCGTGAACGGCCGGGACGAGGGGTTTTTGGGCCTCGCGGTTTCCGGCGATGATTGCCGCCCGTTCGGCCAGGAGATTTTTTTCCATGTTGACGAGGATCATTTTGGGCGAAAGCGGCTTTTTCGTCCGGAAGGCCGGGCAGACGTCCTGGCAACGGCCGCATTCCATGCAGGCGAACGCGTCGAGGTTGTCCTTCCAGGCGAAGTCGGCCGCTTTTTCGATTCCGAAGATCTCGGATCCTTCCAGGTTGAGGGTCGGGATGACCCGGCCCGACCCGGGCTCGCGGACAAGCATTCCGAACGAGCCGGCGAACATGTGAAGATACTTGGAATGGGGGACGTAGGCAATGAAGCCATAGACCAGCAGAACGTGGAGCCACCAGCCGAAATGAAAGCTGGAGGCGATTGCCTCCGAGCCCATTCCGGACCCGTGGATCAGGCCGGCCAGCCGGTTTCCGAGGAAGGCTCCATTCGAAGTCCCGGAATGGTGGGCGAGGGCAAAGGCCTCGAAATACAGATAGCTCAACGTTACGAGGATCAGGGCCGTGTAGATGACGGCCGAATCGGCCGGCGTCGTCCGGTAGGCCTTAGGCCGGAGAACGAAACGGCGGACGATGAAATAGAGGCCGGCCCGGATGATCCGGTAGCGGAGGATCATCGGCTTGAGAAAAAGGTACGCCGTCGCCAGAACGACCAGGGCGAATATGATTTTTTCCAAGGGGGAGAGCATGCGTCCTCCTTAAAACTCGAAGTTGAAGCCCAATCGGAAGACCCGCGGGGATTGAATGTCGGTTGCGGCCCGCAACGGAAATTCGGGCCGGGTCCATTCGCTTTCCCCGGTGGCCTGGTGCATGTTGAAGAGATTGAAGACGTCGACGAGCAGCCGGACCGTCCCGAAGGAAAGGGGAAAATATTTTTCCAGCCGGAGGTCGGCGGTCATGTTGAATTCATACCGGGCCACGCCCCGGGCGTGGGCCTGGATCATGACCGGACCCTGGTTCAGGCCTTCGACGACGATCATGCGGGTGAACGGCTGGCCGTCGTAATATTTGACGACCAGCCCGGCCCGCGTCTTGAACGGAAGGTCATGGCTCAGGCCGAGGCGAATCGTGTACGCCCGGTCGAAACGGGGCCGGCCTTCGGCGTTGATTCCGGCATTGGGGTTGTCGTAAAGCGGGCCGACGACCCCCTCGTCGTTCTCCAGGGCCGTGTTTCCCGGGTCGTTCGTCTGGAAGGCGCGGGTGGCCGTCATCGCCAGGAAAAAGAGCGATTTATCCGTCGGGCGTTTGAAGAGGACGAAATCGAGCCCGGCGTAGGTGGATTTCCGGGAGCCGAGGGCGGGATTCGAAAGCAGATAAAAATCCCCGCCGAGCGTTTCGGCCCGCTGGTTGTAAACCGTGAAGGTCAGGTCATCGTTCGAATCCGGAATCATGTCGTCGCCGATGTCGGAATAGATTTGGGGAACGTACGCGGTTACGGGGACGCCGGTATTGACGGTTTCCACGAGGTCGCGCGTTTCGCGGAGGAATCCGGAGAGCGACATCATCCAGCCGCGGCCGAGGTCATGATCGACGGACGCGGTCAGTTCGTCCGTCGAAGGTATGCGGAGATTTTCGTCGATCGCCCCGTAGCGGGATCCTTCCCGGCGAAGCAGCTCGCCGCGTTCGTCCTCGCTCCATTGCGAATCGCCGTCGGCGTCGTTCCATCTGTAGGCCAGGAATCCGGGCGCGTCGGGGTTTCCCCAGGTCAGCCAGGACAGGGGAAGAACCCAGAAGTACCGGGCGGCTGAGATCCGGATCGCCGACGTCCGTGTTTTCGAGAGGGGTATCCGGAGGGCGAACCGGGGCGAAAGGTTGAAGCGCCGGAGCGAGCCGGCCTTGCTCCGGCCGTAGCTCGCGATGCCGTGGAGCCCGACGGAGAGCGAGACGCCGCCGGCCAGGGTCACGGTGTCCTGAAGATATGCGTCGAGGGAGGCGGCTTCTTCCCGATAATGGAAGGGCGATTCGAAGACGAGGACTTCGACGGGCAGACCTTTGTAAAAATGGAGCCGGAGGTTTCCGGGAACCGTCTGCGAGGACTCGGCCCCGGCGTATTGAAGCTGGGCGCCGTATTCGAAAAGATGATGGGTTTGGACGACGTTCCGGAAAAACGACCGGCCGTCGAAAAACGCGGACAACCGGACGCGGTTTTCGTCGGCGGACTGCGCCGCCGTCCCCGAGGGAATGTTGCGAAACAGTTCCAAGCGTTGGACGCCCCCGGCTCCTGATTGAAGTTCGTCGTTCCATCCGGCCAGGCTCAAACTCATCCCGTAACGGGACGCGGACCGGCTCGAGGGGCGCGATTCGGAAATGACCTGGAGGAGGTTGCGCGTTTCCTTCCGTTGCACGGTCGATTCGAACGCGATGTTCCTTCCCGCGCCGAAGGAGAAATGGTTCACGGCCTGGCCGGTCCAGAAGAAGCGGAGATGGCGACGGTCGCCTTCGTGGACGAGATGGATTAACCCGGACGTAAGGCGCGATTCATCGAGCGGTTCGTAATCGGCCAGGTCGCGAGCGGCCGAATAATTCGACCAGGAAGTGAAATATTTCCATCGCGAGCCGGCAAGCGGGCCGGAAAGATGAACGTTGATGTCCATCAGGCGATTGAACGAATCACTTTCGTTCATCCCCTCGGCCCGAAGCGCGGGCGTGATGTTGGAGGAGGCGAAAGATTTGTCGAGATAGAATCCCCGGATCCCCCCGTGAAAAACCGACGTGCCTTCCCGGGGAGAGAGGTCTACGTACGAGCCCGGGGTCAGGGCCTGGATCGGAGCGGAAGCGTCGGCCAGGCAAAACGATTCCAGGGCGTAGATGTCCGGAACGACAAGCGATGTGCCGCCGGAATAGGGCTCGGTGATGTCGAGGCCGTTCCAGGAATAAACGTTTTGCGTCCAGGAAGCGGCCCCCCGGGAACCGAAGAGGGACGAGACCGCTTCCCACATTCCGCCGCCGTCGATTCGGCTAGACGTGGAAATGACGGCCTGGTTTTCAATGAGCGAGTTTGTGGAATTGCCGGTCGGCAGCCGTTCAATCTGGATCGCCGGAATGAAGACACGGGCAGCGGGAAAGATGTCTTCGCGGGAGGCCGTCGCCCCGGAACCCGCGCCTTCCCCGTCTAATTGAAAATTCACGGACACCCGTCCGAACGGTTCGATGGTGATATGTTCGCGGACGGCGGCGGAAAAGAGAGGAGCCGTTGTCCGGGCCGTGTATTCTCCGGTTCGAAGGCCGACGATCGAATACCAGCCGGATGCGTCGGCCGAAACGGCGATCTCCTCCTCGACGTCTTTACCCGTGACGGTGATCTTCGCTCCTGAAACGGCCTGTCCGTCCCCGTCGACGACCCGGCCCCAGAGAAGTCCCGTGTTAGAAGCGGCCGGAAGCGGGCGGGAAACGGCCAAAATCAGGCAGAGACAGGCGCCGGTGAAAACGAGGGTCCGGATGATCGTTCGAGTTTTCGGCAAAGCCATGGTATTTTCTTCGGAAGCCCGCCGGATGTCAACGAGGGAAAGCAACGTTGAAAAAAGCGGCGGGGTCGGGTATCTTAGCCTTTTCGCGGAAAGATGACCGACCGTCGGAGGATAAGGCCATGAATATTCGTAAAGACATCGCGGTGATCGGAGGCGGCCCGGGCGGATACGTCGCGGCGCTGCGGGCCGCCCAGCTTGGAAAATCCGTCGTCCTGTTTGAAAAAGAATGGGTCGGCGGGACCTGCATGAACATCGGCTGCATCCCGACCAAGCATCTCCTCCACCAGACGAAAATCCTCCGCGAAATCCGCACGGCAAAAACGCTGGACGGTCCCGCCTCCCAGGTGACCCTGAACTGGGCCCGGGTCCAGGAGGAAAAACGGAAAGTCGTGGACCGGCTTGTCCGCGGGGTCGCGTTTCTGCTGCAGCGCAACGGCATCGAGTTCGTCCGGGGAACGGCGGTCCTGCGCGAAGAGCGCAAAATCGCCGTCCGGACGGCGGACGGCGAGGAAAAGCTTTACGAAGTCGGGGCGGTCATCCTGGCTCACGGCAGCCGCCCGGCCGAGCTTCCGTTTCTCAAATTCGACGGGACCTCCGTCCTGTCCAGCACCGAGGCGTTGGCCCTGACCGATCCACCCAAGTCGCTGATCGTCATCGGTGCCGGAGCGATCGGGCTGGAAATGGGAACGATTTATTCACGTCTCGGGACGGAGGTGACCGTCCTGGAAATCCTAACGACCGCCCTTCCCGGCTGTGACAAGGAAATGGGCCAGCGTTTCGAGCTTATCCTGAAAAAACAAGGCCTCAAGGTGTTGACCCAATCGCGCCTCGAATCCTGCGACCGGGCCGGCGGCAAGCTCGTCCTCAAGGGGACGAACCTCAAGACCGACGCGCCGTTTGAATTCTCGGCCGAAAAAGTCCTCGTGGCGACGGGACGCCGGCCCAAATCGGAAAATATTTCGGACGGCGCGCCTCTGATTGCGCTCAATCGCCAGGGTTTCGTCCGGGTCAACGAACGGCTGGAGACGAATATCCCCGGCATCTACGCCATCGGCGACCTGATCGGCGGGAAACTCCTGGCCCATAAGGCCTCCCACGAGGGGCTTGCGGCCGCCGAAAACGCCGCCGGTCTGTGCGGACATGTCGATTACCTGGCCTTGCCGATGGCCGTTTTCACCGACCCGGAATTCGCCTCCGTCGGTCTTACGGAAGAAGAGGCCCGGGCGGTAGCGGGCGAAGTCCGGACAGGGACGTTCACCTTCCAGG
>JAPKZG010000106.1 GCA_026393895.1 Candidatus Aminicenantota bacterium | reverse complement strand
CGACGGTCTCGAGCCGCCGCAGAATTTGAGCGTTCCCGACGAAATACATTTGGGCCGCTTCGTTGACGAGCTTGATGGCCTGGGCTTCGCCGTCGGCTTCGAGCACCTTAGCCTGCTTGACTCCGTCGGCCTTCTTGATTTCGGCCCGGCGGGCGCCATCGGCCATGGTTTCGGTTGCCGTGGCGAAATCGATAGCCGCGATCTTTTCGTTTTCGGCCTTGACGACCTTGTTCATCGTTTCCTGGACGTCCTTGGGCGGGTCGATTTCCTTGAGCTCGGTCCGGACGATCTCGATCCCCCAACTGCCGGTTTCCTCGCGCAAGGTCTTTTGGAGTTCGGAGTTGATCTTGC
This sequence comes from Candidatus Aminicenantota bacterium, assembly GCA_026393895.1. Lineage (GTDB taxonomy): Bacteria > Acidobacteriota > Aminicenantia > Aminicenantales > UBA4085 > JAAZPG01. Next base: position 3,444 of record JAPKZG010000106.1, on the reverse strand, counting down.
CCCGCTCGCTGTTGGCCGACTTGAGGGTCAGGGTGCCGATGATGTTGCGGAGGGTGGTCCGGGCCAGGTTGACGATCTGCCACTGGTAATTGTTGACGTTGTACTGGCTGTTTTTGACGCTGATTTCGTCGTTTTTCACCTTGAAATAGACCTGGGCGTCGACCCGGGCGTTGAGGTTGTCGTTGGTGATGATTTCCTGGGGCTGGGCGTCGACCATGACCTCGGTCACGTTGATCTGGAACATCCGGTCGATTCCGGGGATGATCCAGTTGAAGCCCGAGCTGGCGAAACGATTATATTTTCCCAACCGTTCGATCAGCCCCCGGTGAGTTGGCCGGACGATCCGAATTCCGCAGAGAAAGATAAAGAGCACGAACGCGCCGACGAGGATGAGTATTTCCGTCTGATTCATGGGTCCCTCCTTCTCGAGTGAACGGATCGTCTTTTATTATAATCCTGCTTTTCCGCGGACACAATGACCGGAGTGGCATCCGTTTAGATCCTTTTAATGATTACGAGAGTCTGACCGATGTCCGCTCCATCCCTCGTTTTCTAACGACATTCGGCCCGAAAAAGATTAAAATGATCTTCCTTCCGCGCAAGGAGCGTCGATGACCTCGATCGAACGGCTGAGGCCGGCTTTAATCGGAACGGCACCCGGATGATCTCAAAAAAAGCCGCATCGTTTTTTGTTTTAATCGCGACCGCGGCGGCGGTGCCGGCTATCATCATTTGGCTCGGCCGCGAACAAAAAAAAACCGTGCCGGCCCGGAACTATGCCCTGATCGAACCCGGCGAAGCTATGAATTCCATCGTCCGCAAGGCCGCCGGCGTCGTCCCGGCTCCCCGGCAATGGGCCTGGCAGTCGCGGGAATTTGCGGCCTTCTTCCATTTCGGGGTCAACACGTTCACCGACCGGGAGTGGGGCGACGGAACCGAGGATCCCGGAATGTTCAACCCGACGGATTTCGACGCCCGGCAATGGGTCTGGATCATCAAGTCCGCCGGGATGAAGACGCTGATCCTCACGGCCAAGCACCATGACGGGTTCTGTCTCTGGCCGAGCGCGGAAACAACCCACAGCGTAAAAAGCAGCCCCTGGCGCGGGGGGAAGGGCGACGTGGTGGGCGAAGTGGCCGCGGCCTGCCGCGAATTCGGGATCGGTTTCGGCTTCTACCTTTCTCCCTGGGACCGCCACGAACCGTCCTACGGCGATTCGCCCCGCTACAATGAACACTTCCGCCGCCAGCTTCGGGAGCTTCTGACCAATTACGGCCCGGTGGCGGAAGTGTGGTTCGACGGCGCCTGCGGCGAAGGTCCGAACGGCAAGCGCCAGGAATACGACTGGGCTTCGTATTACCGGACGATCCGCGAGATCCAGCCCGAAGCCCTCGTCGCGATCATGGGTCCCGACGCCCGCTGGGTCGGGAGGGAGTCCGGCACCGGCCGCGAAACGGAATGGAGCGTCCTTCCGGTCAGGACGCCGATTCCGGTGGAAGTCGCGGCCTCGACCGATCCTTTCGCGATGGATGCGGTGTTTGTCCCCCGGGATCTGACGGATGTGGACCTCGGCAGCCGGGAAAAGCTCGCCGGAGCGACGGCCCTGATCTGGTATCCAGCCGAAACCGACGTTTCCATCCGGCCGGGCTGGTTCTATCACGCTTCCCAAGACGGGGAAGTGAAGTCCCCGGAGAGGCTTCTGGAAATCTACGAAAGCTCGATCGGTCGAAACGGCGTCCTCCTTCTCAATATCCCGCCCGACAAGCGCGGCCGCATCCACGAAAACGACGAGAAGAGTCTCCGCGGTCTGCGGCGGATCCTTGACCTGACGTACGGGACGAATCTCGCGGCCGCGGCCGCCGTCCGAGCGTCGGGCGCGGCCGCCGGACACGGGCCCAAAAATATTCTGGATGACGATCCCGACACGTTCTGGACGACGCCTGAAGGCGGCGAAAAAGCGGAAATCGAGATCGATCTTTCGGCCCCGGCGGAATTCGACCGTCTCGTCCTCCAGGAATATATCCGGGCCGGGCAACGGGTTGAGGGGTTTTCCCTGGACATCGAAGACGGCGGAGCGTGGAAGCCGCTGGCCCGTGGAACCACGATCGGCTTTAAGCGGATTCTGCGCTTCCCGCCGGTGTCCGCCCGCAAGGTCCGCCTTGTCGTCGAAAAGTCCCGGACGAATCCCATGCTTTCCTCGTTCGGGCTCTATCGCTCGCCGGTCAAGGGAGAAGCGCGATGAGAAACGTGGAAATCAAAGCCCGCGTCCGGGACCTCGAAGATTTCAGCGCCCGGCTGAAAGCCTTGAAGCCGAAGAAACCGCGCGTGCTCGTCCAAGAGGATGTTTTTTTCTTCGTCCCCCGGGGACGACTCAAGCTCAGGATCCTCGGCCCGAAGTCGGGGGAATTGATTTATTATGACCGTCCGGATCTTCCCGGGCCTAAGGCGTCGGACTATGAGCTCGTCCGGACCGCGGAGCCGGGAAAACTCCGGCACGTGCTGACCGCCGCCTTCGGCGTCCGGGGAATCGTCAAGAAAGTCCGGATGATTTCCCTGATCGGTCAAACCCGCGTTCACCTGGACGAGGTCGGCGGCCTGGGATTGTACATGGAACTTGAAGTCGTTCTCGAACCGGGGCAGACGGTCGCGGCCGGGACCGCGATCGCCCGGGACCTTGCGAAAAAACTCGGGATCAAAACTTCCGATTTTGTCGCCGGCGCGTACCTGGACCTGCTGGAAAAACCGTTTCGGAGAGTTCGTCCGGCGATAAAGTTTCCCTTTTCAGCGCCGGGCCGTTAATCTTTCTGCCAGGCCGGCTTGTGATCGTAGACCCAGCGGTAATAGTCCGTCCGCTGGAGTTCGGCCGCCGCTTCTTCGTCGATGATCACGGCGGCTCGGGGGTGCATCTGGAGAATCGAGGCCGGGACCATGGCCGAGACCGGGCCCTCCACGGCCTGGGCGACCGCCGTCGCTTTTTTCCGGCCGAAGGCGAGGAGAAGACAAACCCGGGCGTCCATGATCGTGCCCAAGCCCATCGTGATGACATGGCGGGGAACGTTCTCTTCTCCGTCGAAAAAAGCGGCATTGTCCTTTCGGGTCCGGTCCGTCAGGGTTTTGATCCGTGTCCGGGAGGACAATGACGAGGAAGGTTCATTGAACCCGAGATGGCCGTCGGTGCCGATTCCGAGAAGCTGGAGGTCGATGCCGCCGGCCGCCCGGATGCCGTCCTCGTATTCCCGGCAAGTCCGCGGGATATCCTCGGCCAGGCCGTCGGGGAGGTGGACGCGGCCCGGATCGATGTTGATTTTAGAAAACAGGTTCGCCTGCATGCAGGCGTGAAACGAGGCCGGGTGGCCGGGGTCCACGCCGACGTACTCGTCGAGGTTGAACGTCGTTACCCGGCTGAAATCCAGACCCTCCTCGCGGTGCATCCGAATCAGATCT
>JAPKZG010000005.1 GCA_026393895.1 Candidatus Aminicenantota bacterium | reverse complement strand
CCGGCGAAGGCCTGGACGACTTGATCGCCTTTCTATTCCGCGCGCGGGAGGAGATCGCCTCCCGTGCATGAGCTTTCGCTGGTCGCCTCGATGTTCGAGACGTTGCTCGACCAAGCCCAAGCCCACAACGCCAAACGAATCACCGGAGTGAAAATCCAGGTCGGCGCCCTGGCCGGGGCCGTCCCCGAACTCCTCGAAACCGCCTTCGATTCCTACAAAAAGGGAACCATCGCCGAAAACGCGGTCCTGACGATCGTCAAGCCGCCGTTCACCGTCCGCTGCCGGGCCTGCGGAAACGAAACCATCCGAAACGATTTTGTTATGGCCTGTTCCGCCTGCGACTCGACAGACCTGGAGATCGTCCACGGGATGGAGCTCATCCTCGAAAAAATCGAGCTGGAAACGGACGATTAGGATTAAATTCGCGGAATCTCCGATGGTCGCGAACGCCTCCCTACAGCCGCGCCCTAGCTCCCAAAGATCGCGAAGGACTGCAAAGCCTGGGACCCAGTCCCAAGGCTTCCTAGCACTCATGGCGAAGCTTATCGCCTAAGCTGTGAGTGCGTCGGTTCCTCTTTTATCGGCGGCGCCGATACATTGGAGGGCAAGCAGGGCGGGCGGGTATCCCCCCCGCCCGTTGAAGGGGAACCCGCTATTCTGGGTTCCCCTTCAATCTTCAGGGCCCCCCTCCGCTATGCGTCTTCTGGCAAGTCCTCCCCGACCTTGGCGTGAGGGCAGTCCTACACGACGGGCGATTCCGCCCGGAGTCAGGAGAGGCATTCGCGACCAAACGGGAGATTCCACCTGACCTTTGCATTTCTCCTCTTTTTTGTTAATAATTTCATCAAATCGAGGAGGATGATATGAAAAAATCCGTAATTTTTCTTTTGGTCGGTCTTCTCGCCGGCGCCGCCTTGATGTACCTGCTGGGCCCGGCCCGCTTCCCCAACAAGATGAAACCCGCCGAGCCCACCAGCTTCAACGCCGTGACCGCGAAGCTCGACGCCGGCGGCGATCTCTATGCCTATTTCGACACGGCGCGGTTCATCCGCTCGGTCGAGGAGCTGATCGCCAATTTCGCCAAGGCCGCCCCGTTCAAAGCCGACGATAAGGAGGCGGCCGTCGCCTCCTTCGTCATTCGCTTGCTCGGCAAGTCGGGATTGAACGAGATCTCCGGCGTCGGGTTGAGCAACGTCGCCGTCGCTTCGGGATTGCAACGCACGCGGATGGTCGTGCACCATGACCCGGATAAAAACACGGGATTGATCTGGCAACTGGCCCAAACCGGGTCGCGAGAACTAACGGAACTTGACCTGCTGCCGGCCGATACCGCCCTCGCCGCGTTCAACGAATTTCGTCTCGACCGTTTCTGGACCTGGGTAAAACAGGAACTGGAAGCGTCCGGCATCCCCGGGGCCGTAAACTTCGCCAAACAGGCCGAGCCGATGCTGGCCGCCCAGGGAATGGACCTGCCCAAACTCCTCGGTTCGCTCACCGGTTCCGTCGGTTATGTTGTTACCCTGGACAAGGAGCGGACGATCTCCCTTCCCGGCGGCGAATCCGCCCTGACGATACCCGAACCCGGATTGGGCATCGTCATCGGCGTGAAGGACGCAACCCTGTTCGACTTGTTGAAGTCCAAACTGCCCATGGCCGCCTTCAGCGAGAAAGACGGGCGCAAAACCCTGCAGTTCCCGTCCATCCCCGCGCCTCTGCCGCTGGAGCCCTGCGTCACGGCCGACAAAGGGATCCTGATCGCGGCTTCAACACCTCGATTAGTCGACGCCATCCTGCAAGCCCGCGCCAAGGGAGACGGCCTGGTCAAAGCCGACGAATACAAGGAACTGGCCCGGAACGTCCCGGCCCGAGGCAACGGTTTTGCCTATGTTTCGCCGCGCCTGTGGCGCATCTACGCGAATTTCCTCGAGAAGGCCGCGGCCGGAAAACCGGAGGACAAACCGTTCAAGGACATCCTCTTCTCCATGTTCCCGCGCGAATTGAAAGCGTTTGGCGTTATGGAAAGCCGGGCCGACGGGGTCGTCTGGACCTCATGTCACAACATGAATCCCGAAATGATGGTCCTCATGCCGCTGGCCTCCGTGGCCGGGGTGGCCGCGGCCGTGGCCGCCCCCAACCTCGTCAAGGCCGCGGACAAGGCCAAGGTGAACGGCACGCAGGCCGTTCTGAAAACGGTGGGAATCGCCCTTGAAGCTTATTTGATCCAAAACGGAAATTCACCGTCGGCGAAATCGTTCGCCGACCTGCAAGCCGCACTTGTGCCGTTTTATGTCAAGGAATTGCCCCTGAAAGACAACTGGGGCAACGAGCTCCTCTACAAGAAAACGGGATCCGACGGCTACCTGATCGCCTCCTCCGGCAAGGACGGTCTGTTCCAGGGATGGCAACAGAAAGGCGAATATCCCCGCGACCAATACGACCAGGACATCATCTTCGCCAACGGCATTTTCATTTATGGGCCGGAAGCGGAAAAATAGACGGGACATCATTTATCAGAGATCGGAAGCGCGTCCCGGAGACGCGAGGCGGGTTTCTTCGTCAGGAGATTTCGCCGGTCAGGTACGCCTTCATCCGGGGGTCACGGGGATTGGCGAAGATCTCGGCCGCGGGGCCGTGTTCGACGAGCTCGCCCAGGTATAGAAAGGCGATGTAATCCGCGATCCGGCGGGCCTGGCGGAGAATGTGGGTCACAACGATGACCGTATAATCGGCCTTGAGTTCGATCAGGCGTTGTTCGACGATCCGGCTCGATTGAGGATCGAGGGCCGATGTCGGCTCGTCGCCCAGGATGATCTCGGGCTTGACGGCCAGCCCGCGGGCCAAACACAGCCGCTGCTGCTGGCCGACCGACAACCGGGAGGCGGGCTCGTGGAGGCGGTTTTTGACCTCGTCCCAGAGGCCGGCCGCCGCAAGCTGCTGCTCGACGATCTGCCGCAATTTCGCCTTTTCCCGTACGCCGTGAATCCGCGGACCGTAGGCGATGTTGTCGAAAATCGACATCGGCAAGACCTGCGGTTTTTGAGACAACAGGCCCATTTTCTGCCGGATCCGCGTCACTTCGATCTTCGGGTCATAGATGTTTTCTCCGTCGACGAGGACCTGGCCCTCGATTTTCACGCCGTCCATTCCGTCCAACAGGCGGTTGAGCGTTCTGAGCAGGGTCGTCTTGCCGCAGCCGGAGGGTCCAATGATGGCCGTGACCTTGCGGTCCGGAAGATCGACCGAGACGTCCTTGAGGACTCTCTGCCGGCCGTATGACACGCTCAAGTTCTGGATGGAAATATGGGTCCTGGCGTCCATGGGAGTCCTGTACCTAGAGGATGGAATTTTTCTGGAATTTGCGGCCGTACCACCGGGAAAGCAGGCTGATCACGAGAATGATGAGCGTCAGGATCGCGGCCGAAGCGTAGGCCCGCTCCTGAACCTCCGGATACGGCGTTCCCAGCTGGAAAAAGATCGCCAGCGGCAAAGTCGCGGCGGGCTGGAGAAGGGCCCCGGGAATCCGGTCGGAGAAACCGGCGGTGTAGAGGACCGAGGCGGCGTCGCCGATGCCGCGGCCGAAGGCGATCAAGATCGCCGTGATGATCCCGGGAAGGCATTGACGGGTGACGACATGAAGGGCGGTTTCAAGTTTCGTCGCGCCGAGCGAAGCCGAGGCGTCCTGGAGCGAATGCGGAACGAGCCGGACGACTTCGTCCATCGCCCGGGCCATGATCGGGAGCTCAAGGAGGGCCACGGCGATGATCCCGGCCAGAAGGGACGTTCTCAGGCCGATCCTCATCATCAAAATAAAACCGAAGGCCCCGTAAACGATGGAAGGAATTCCCCAAAGGACATCCAGAGCAAACCGGGTGAATACGGCCAGCCGCGATTTCCGCCGCTTGTAGAGATTGATGTACAAGACGATCGGCAGACTGAACAGGAGGGCCAGGAGGGTCGCACCGCCGGCTAATTCAAGGGATCCGACGATGGCGTTGAGAATGCCGCCTTCTTTGCCCAGGTAATATCCGCCCTTGGGCGTCTGGGTGATCATCGCCAGGTTCATCGCCGGAAATCCCTTGACGACGACCGTTCCGATGATGAGCAGAAGACTCCCGGTGACGATCACGGTCGAGCCGATCATCAACACCTTGAAGACCATTTCCTCCGCTTTCCGCTGCCGGAATCCCATCACTCCGCCTTCCGTTCCGCCTTGATCAAAACCGCCCGGGCGCCGATATTGAAAACCAGGACGATCAGAAGAAGAACGAGAGCCGCCAGCATCAGGGCCCCGTCATACAACGGAATGGACATCATTTCCCCGTAATTGTTGGCCAGGAGGGCGGGCAAGGGATAGGCGCTGTCGAACGGGGATTTCGGAATGATCGGGGTGTTGCCGACGACCATGAGCACGGCCATCGTCTCGCCGAACGCCCGGGAAAACCCGAGGGCCACGGAAGCGATGATTCCGGCCAGGCCCTTGCGTAAAACGACGTGCTTTACCGTCTCCCATTTCGTCGCGCCCAGCGAGAGGGAGGCCTCACGGAGGGCCCGGGGAACCGAGGCGAAGACCTCCAGGGACACGTGAATGATCGTCGGAAAAACCATGATGGCGAGCACGATCGCCCCGGCCAGCACGGAATAGCCGGTGGAATAGGCGCCGAACGCGGGGGCGATTTTCGCCACGAGAGGAACGATCATGAGGACGCCCCAGACGCCGAAAACGACCGAGGGGATGCCGGCCAAAAGGTCGACCACGGGTTTAATGGTTTCCCGGATCCGCCGGGGCGCGTATTCGGAAAGGTAAATCGCGCTGAGTAGGGAAATCGGGACAGCGAGGATCATCGCCGCCAGGGTCACCCAGACCGTCCCCATGAGAAACGGGTACAAGCCGAACTGGCCTTTCAAGGGGAACCAGGACGACCCGAAGAGAAGATCGGGGAAGGAATGAAGGGCGAGAATGCTCCGCGACCGGTCGTACAGGCCGAAAAACATTAAAAAGACAAGGACTCCCGGCACGGCGGTGAAGAGAAACATCGCCCGCCGGGCCAGGAGGTCCTTCAGAAGTCGTTTGACCATGCGTCTACCGTCTCCGATAAGGGCGCATCATATCAAAAAACCGGGTTCTATTTAACCCATTATTTATTAATCTGTTCGAGCCCGGCCTTGAGTTTTTCGGCGCTCAAGCGGATATAGCCGGTCTCGAGAACGTATTTTTGTCCTTCACTGAGGATCCAACGAAGGAACGCGACCGCCGCGGGCTTGGTCGGCACGCCCTTGGACACTATATAGAGGTCCCGGGCGGGAGGAGAGGGATACCGGTTTTCGGCGATGGCCTTGGTCAATTCGTCCCGCGTCCCGTAGAACTGTTCGACGGGGTCGATCTTGCCGTTTCCGTCGAGGTCGATGGGGGCCGCCACCATGCCGCTTATCGGGGTCAGCGTTTTCGGGTCATAAGCGAAATTGACGTTGTTGAAACCGATCCCGAGGGGATCGCGCCGGACGGCGTCGGCCAACCCCGGATCTCCATAGACGGCGACTCCGGTCAGGTCTTCCTGCCGTTTGCCGAGGAACAAAGCCCATGTTTCCGCCGCGCCGCAGGCATCGGACCGGGTAAAGATGTGAATCGGAGCCGGGGCTTCGCCGCCCAGGACATCCGCCCAGGTTGCCGCGGCTTTGTTGATCCAGATGTCGATGAGGGCCTTCTGGGTCAGCCCTTTTTGAAGGATTTCGGAAAGATACGGATTTTTCGTGTTGATCATCGGAACGACGGCGTCTTTCGTAACGGCAAACGGCATCGCCCCCTTCTCCTTTTCCACGGGCTGAACGTCGCGCGAGACCATCCCAAAATCAACCATTTCGGCGATTACGTCGGCAATCCCCTTGCCGGCGCCGCCCGCCTGGACGTCGATCTTCACCTGGGGATAGAGTTTCTGGAATTCCTCGGCCCATTTGACGACCATGGGATAGAGGGCCCAGGCGCCCGAAATCGAAACCCGCCCTTCAAGAGCCGGGGTTTGGGCCCGGCCCATCACGGACCCGGAAAGGACAAACGCCGCGAGAAGAAATAAACTCAACAGTTTTTTCATGAACAGCTCCTTGGATTAAAATGCAGCCTGGAATTGAACCAGCAGGGCTTGATTGACCGTCTGGGACAATTCGTTTCTCAGGTATTCATAATTCAGCTGGATTTTCGTTTTGTCGGAGAAAATCCAATTCAAACCGGCGGTATAAAGATTCGTCCCGTCGTCCGCGCGGTCGACGTCCTTGTCGTACGCGTCGAACTTGGCCAAAATTTGCAGTTGTTTAGGAAGAACGAACCAGCCGGCCTGGACGAACCAGCCCCGACGATCGGTTTTACCGTCGACCCCCCAGATATACTCCCCTTTCAACGACACATCGCCAAGGGCGACGGCCGCATCGATGCCTGTCCGGTCGCGGCGATCGAGGGCCGCTCCGACCACGGAGTTGTACTTCCCTTTATAAAGGGACGCCCCGACCGTGAGGAAGTCGACAGGTTTCACGCCGACCCGACCGGCGAAATCTTTTTCATCGTTCGTGTCGGCCTTGTTGGCCCCGGATCCGTTGAACAGCCCGACGCTGTAATCAAAAACGGAAACTTTCCCGGTCATCATCACGCCCACGTCGCGGCCCAGCGTGCCGATATCGCGGCCGGGGGCCAATTTGTCGACGGGCTGGGAGCGATTGATCGTGTCCAGGTCGGCCGTCGAAGTGACGCTTTCAACGCCGAAGGGAACCATGAATTGACCGAAGCGCAAATTCGCATATTCCGCGAAAATAACATCCACCATGGCGTCGACCAGAACCGGGGTCCGGACGACGTCGATCGCGAACTTGGCCTTGAAGTTTTTCAAAAGATCGGCGGAAAGGCTGAACCGCGAGCGGCGGACCGTCAGGCTATCCTGACCGGCTTTCTGTAGGGTTCCGAGAATTTGGGTGTAGCCGGAAAGTTTGACGGCTTTACCCGCCGTCACCGCCGGAGGAACGGGCTTGTCTTCCGCGAAAGCCGCCGGAATCATGGCCAGAGTAGCGGCCAAAAGCGTGAATATTACGCTTCCACGGACGGCTGCGGAAGGTTTTAATGCCTTCCCTTTGATCCTTTTTCTCGACTTCATCAACTTCAACATAAAAACCTCCTTTGGAAATTAGTTGATATAGTCTATTTTATTGATCGACTATATCCTTAAAATTTTTATTTATCCTTGTCCGGCAAGGAAATTTTTTCGTTTTCTTGATTCGCATTCCGCGCTTTTCGCGTCATTTCGGCAACATCGGCAAACGAAGTACTCTCAAGGATTTCAGCAATGGCATCCCGGCTCTTTTTCCAAAGCCAGCGAAGGCCACACGATTTTTCCCGGGGGCAGACTTCGTGGGCGGTGACGCTGACGCAATCGATCGGAGCAAGGGGTCCGTCCATGACGCGGATGATTTCCGCTACGGAAATATTTTCAGGCGGCTTGGAGAGGGTATACCCGCCGTTGGGGCCCTTCCGGCTGCGCAAATATCCCGCCCTCTTTATCTGAAGAAGGATCTGTTCGAGAAACCGTGCCGGGATATCCTGGGCTTTGGAGATATCGCGGATATGAAGAGGCGATTCACCGTAATGCAAGGTCATCTCAAGCATGGCCCGGCTCGCGTACTCGCCTTTTGTCGATAGTCTCAAATCAACGTTCCTATTAGTTTACTATGTCAATCGGTCATCTGATTTATCATTTATCGGAGGGCCTGTCAAGTTATTTTTTCAAGCTGAAGGCGCCGTTCCTTCCGGCTCTCTCCCGATGAACCCCCAATATGATAAAATGACGGCGGCGGAAAAGATGTCTCTTCGGTTTATCGACCTCCCTCTCCGACGGAAAATGACCTTTGTCATTCTGGCGATCCTCTGCCTCGGAGGATTGTTTTCCATCATCCTCGGAATGCGCCTCGAACACCGGACCATCGTCTCCCTGGCCGAAACCAGGGTCCGCCACGACATGGCTTCCGCGCGGGCCATATACGCCTCGTTCCTGGAAAACATGATGACGGCCGTGACCATCGCAGCCGAAGCGGACACCTTTCGCCTTTTCAACTCCGCCCGTCCGGACAACGGCCTGAACTCGATTCTCGCCCAAACGGCGCAAATCGGCCGTTTGGATTTCCTGTCGTTTTCGGACACAACGGGACGGGTGATCGCCCGTTCGGACCCGGCGGCGAAAACCGGGAACATCCGGGACAGAGATTCCTTCTTCGCCCGGATCCTCGGAGGGGAGCGGATCAGCGCGACGCGCATTCTCTCCCTCGAATCCCTCCGCAAGGAAAGCCCCCGTCTTGCGGAATCCGGCGTCGGAGACGCGCTCGTCTTGGTCGCGGCGGTTCCCGTGCGCGACAGGGAAGGCGGCATCATCGGAATTTTGTCCGGCGGCCGGCGGATCAACGGCGATAACGAAATCGTCGACCGCATCAAGGCCACGATTTTCGAGTCCGAACGATACGGCGACCTGGACGCGGGAGTGGTGACGATCTTTCAAGGCGATGTCCGGGCGGCCACGACCCTGGACGACGGACGCGGCGGCCGGCTGACCGGGACGCGGGCGGATCCCGCGTTCCGCCGCGCCGCGCTCGAAAAGGGACGGCCATGGACCGGCCGGGCCCGCGTTCTCAACGAATGGTACATCGGCGCTTCCGAACCTCTCTTGGATCACGACGGCGCCGTCGCCGGGATGCTGAGTCTCGGTCTTCTTGAACGGCCGTTTCTCGCCCTTCGGAATGAGGTGATCGCGAAATTCACCGGATTGGGTGTTTTCATCGCGGCCGTCCTGTTGATGCTTTTAACGTACCTGATGACCCGCCTCACCCGTCCTTTGGGGGATATGGTCGCCGCTGCCTCCCGCGTCGCCCTGGGCGACCTCAACCTGCAAGTCTCCGTTAAAAGCCGCGATGAAATCGGGGAACTCGGCGAGGCCTTCAACCGGATGACCACCGAACTCCGAAAGGCCAAGGAGCATCTTCTCCAATGGACCTGGACGCTCGAAAGCCGAGTCGCCGAACGAACCCGGGAGCTTCAAAACATCCAGGAGTCCATGGCCCGTTCGGAAAAAATGGCTTCGCTCGGCCAGCTTTCCGCGGGCATCGCCCATGAAATCAACAATCCCCTGACGGCCATCCTCCTCAACGCCCATCTCCTGCTTGAAAAAGCCGGGCCGGACGATCCCGCCGCGGCCGCTCTCCGCCTTATCGCCGAGGAGACGGAACGGTGCGGCTGGATCGTCAAAGGCCTCCTTGAATATTCCCGCCAGACGCAGCCCGAGAAAATTTCCGTCGACATCAACATCCTGATCGAACGGACCGTCGGCCTGCTGTCCGGCCAGGCCTGGGCCCGCAACGTCCGGATCGTCCAAGACCTGGACCGCTCGCTTCCTCCGCTTTTCCTGGACGGGGCAAAAATTCAACAGGTCTTTTGGAACTTGATCCTCAACTCCTGCGAGGCGATGCCGGGCGGCGGCGAAATTGGCGTTTCCAGCCGCCGCTCGCCCGACGGCCGGCATGTCGAGGTCGTTTTCGCTGATTCCGGCCCGGGGATTCCGAAGGAAAATATCGGCCGGATCTTCGACCCGTTTTTTACGACCAAACCCTCGGGGACCGGGTTGGGTCTGGCCGTCGCCTGCGGAATCGTCGAGCAACACGGCGGGACGATCGCCGTCCGCAACGAGACTGGCCGCGGCGCGGTCTTTACGATACAATGGCCGGTACCGGAAGCGGAAATCGGGAACAAAGGAATCAGCGCATGACCGACGTGAAACGGAGGATCCTGATCGTCGACGACGAGCGCTCGGTCGTTCAAAGTATCGCCCTGGCCCTGGCCGGGGATGCCGTTGAAGTCGAAACCGTACTTTCCGGCGAAGACGCTCTCATCCGGACGGCCGCGGTTAAGTACGACCTGATCATCTGCGATTTGATGATGCCCGGCCTCAGCGGGCTTGATTTGCTGAAATCCCTGCGCGAATTCCGCCCCACGACCCCGGTCCTCATGATCACCGGGTATCCGACCATCAAAACAGCCGAGGAATCCGTGAAAATGGGCGCGTTCGCTTATATTACCAAACCGTTCACCCCTGCGGATATCCGAAACGCCGCCGCCCGGGCGCTCGAATCGGCGGATTTCAAAAAATGACCGGCCGCTTCCTTCGCGCCGGGGCGTGCCCCGTCTGCCGAAACCCGGAAATCAAATCCTGGAAAAAAGGGACGTTCGATTTCGCCGGGCTCCGCCCCGACCAGATCAAAATCACGGACAGCGCGTACGGGAAAATATGGGATTTGGGAGTTTGCGGGAAATGCGGTCACGTGTTCGCCGATCCGTATCCCGAGCCGGATTTCATCGCCTCCCTTTACGGCGAGGTGGAAGATCCTCTCTATGACCAGGAAGCCGAAGGCCGAACCCGAAATTTCGTCCCCATCCTCGACCGGCTGGACCGGCTTTGCCCGGAACACGGAGCCCTGTTCGACGTCGGCGCGGCCACGGGCATCCTGTGCGACACGGCCCGGCGGCGCGGCTGGCGGGTCGACGGCGTCGATCCGAGTTCCTGGGCCGTCCGCCAGGCCGCCGAAAAATACGGCCTCACCCTCCGTGAAGGCGGATTCGAGGACGCCACCATCGCCGAAGCGTCATTTCAAGCCGTGACAATGGTCGATTTCATCGAACATACGCCCCGCCCGGTCGAGGCCGTCGGCAAGGCCTTCTTGATCCTTGCCCCCGGCGGCATTCTGTGCCTCGTCACGCCCGACATCCATAGCCGGGCGGCCCGGTTGGCCGGCCGGCGCTGGTGGCATCTCCGGCCGGGACACCTTGCCTATTTTTCAAAGGAGAGCCTCCGGGCTCTCCTCGAAGAAGCCGGATTCCGGATTTTGGAAAGCCGCCGCTACTCCTGGACATTCAGCCTCCATTACCTTGCGTCCCGTTTCCAGTGGATGCGTTTCTTCACGCAAAGCCGGGCGTCTTCATTTCTTCGCCGGATCCCGATAAAATTATCTCTCGGCGATTCGTTCGAAATTTACGCTGTCAAGGATCGACCGTCGTGACTGCCTACCTGCGGGCCCTTCGTTTGGAACGGTGGCCGCGAAGCTCGGCCATTTTCCTGGGCAGCGCCGTTTATATTTTCCTCAACCGCGAAACGGCCGCCGGGCTCCCTCTTTGGGAAATCGCCTGGAAGCTCGTCACGGCCTTTCTTCTGACTTGGGGCATCTCGACGGCCAATTACGTCCTCAACGAAATCGTCGACCGTCCTTACGACATCCACCATCCGACCAAGCGCCTGCGGCCTCTCGTCAGCGGCGAAATCAAGCAGCTTCCCTTCGCCTTCATCGGCCTCCTTCTCGTCGCGATCTCGCTGGGAACGGCGGTCCTCCTATTCGACCGGACGTTCTTCCTGTCCCTTCTGACGCTTCTCGTGGCCGGGGTCGTGTACAACGTCCGGCCGATCCGGACCAAAGACATTCCCTTCCTCGACTCGATCTCTGAATCGGTCAACAACCCGATCCGATTTCTCATCGGCTGGTCCGCTCTCGCCGTGACCGGAGAATTGCCGCCCGTGTCCGTTCTCGTGTGTTGGTGGGCGTTCGGCAATTTCCTCATGGTCGCCAAACGGCTTTCCGAATTCCGTTTCCTCAAGGAAAAAGCCGGGGAATACCGGATCTCGCACCGGAAATACTCCCGGCCGTCCCTCGTGGTCGGAATGAGCGCCAGCGCGCTGATCTGCCTGCTCGCATTCCTTTATTTCGGCTGGACGTATAAACTTCAATCTTTTTTCGCCATCGCTCCGTTTCTTCTCGTCTTCTTCGGCCTGATTTTCCGAAAAACGCTCCGGGAGGCGGAGATCATGGAGGAGCCGGAGAAGCTTTTCGTCCGCCCCAAATACGCTCTCTATTCGATCTTCCTGGTCATCCTGTTCGCTCTCGCGTTTCTGAAAGATACCATCGGACGCTGACACCCTTGTCCTCCCCGAACGAGCCGCTCTTGATCGCGACGACAAACCGGGGTAAAGCCCGGGAGATCGCCGCCGCGTTCTCCTCTACGCCTGTCCGCTTTATTTCGCTCATCGACGCCGGAATCGAATCCGTCTGTCCGGAAACGGGGAAAACGCTCGAGGCCAACGCCCGGGCAAAGGCCGAATTCTACAGCCGAAAAAGCGGCCTCCTGACCTTGGCCGAGGACTCCGGTCTCGAGATCGAAGCCCTTCGCGGCAGACCGGGGGTCCATTCCGCCAGGTTTTCCGGGCCCGGAGCGACGGATCCGAAAAACGTCGCCAAAGTCCTCCATCTTCTCGCCTCCGTTCCCCGCTCCGGCCGACGGGCCCGGTTTGTCTGCGTCATGGCCTTGGCCCGGGACGGCCGGATTCTCGATATCGTCCGCGGCATCGTCCATGGAACGATCGCCCCGGAAGCGCGAGGATCCGCGGGCTTCGGATACGATCCGATCTTCTATTATCATCCCTTGCGAAAAACCTTCGCCGAACTCGCGCCAGACGAAAAAAACGCGGTCAGCCATCGCGGCCGGACGCTCGCCGCGATGAAACCCCGCCTCCTTCGCTTCCTTCCGGAATAAAAAACGGCCCCTCCCCTTTCGGGGAAGGGCCGTGAAGCGGGAATATCCCGCAAGGAGGGAGCGCCGAACCCTAGACCGTCAACATCTCCTTGAATTTGAGGAATGATTTTTCGCCGATGCCCCGGACTTTCATCAAGTCTTCGATCTTCTTGAACGGGCCGTTCATTTTGCGAAAATCGATGATCCGTTGGGCGATCTTGGCGCCGACGCCGGGGAGTCTCTGCAACTCGTCGATCGGCGCCGTGTTCAGGTTGATCTTTTCGCCCGCGACTTTTTCGCCGTTCCCTTTACCGGGGTTCGCGGCTTGCTGGGCCAGTACCGGAATGACCAAGAGGGCGGTGATGATTCCAAGAACCATCCCTTTTGTCCAAAAGCTCTTCATGTTGAGCCTCCTTTCGCCCTCTTCTTAAGCACGCAGCGTGCCAACCGCCGAATCTCCGTATTTATTTTTAAATAAATGAGTTAAGTACGCGGTAATTCCACCGACCGACAATCTTTGGAGACGAATCGAGACCTCGGTGACAACAAAAAGGAGCGGGGACAGGTCATGGGACAGGTCTTTAGACCTGTCCCTCCCCTAGCTAAGCCCGCGGGTGGCTCTTGCGGTAAACGTCGAGAAGCTGGGGAAGATCGATGTGGGTGTATTTCTGCGTCGTTCCCAGGCTTTCGTGCCCGAGCAATTCCTGGATGACCCGGAGGTCCGCCCCGCGACCGAGAAGATGGGAGGCGAACGAGTGACGCAGGGAATGGGGGCTGATTTTCCGCCGGACGGAGGTTTTCCGGATATATTTCGAAACCAGCCGCTCCACCGAACGGGTGGTGATCCGCTCGCCCCGGTAATTCAGGAAAACGGCCGGCTCGTCGAAATTTCCTTTCATGAGCGTCAAGCGTTTTTCGAGATATGCGCCCAGACATTCGGCCGCCGGCCGGCCGAATGGAACGATCCGTTCTTTCTTGCCCTTGCCCCTGACGCGGATGAGACGTTCGTCCAGCCCGACGTCCCCTAAGTCAAGACCGACAAGTTCGCTGACCCGGATACCGGTGGCGTAAAACAACTCGAAGATCGCCCGGTCCCGCGGTCCGAGTCTGTCGTCCTTGTCGGGAAGGTCCAAAAGCTGGCCGATCTCCCCCTCCGTGAGAAAACCCGGGACAGGGCTGTCGAGCTTTGGCCGGGCCACGATGGCGGCCGGATTGTCGTCGCAAATCCGGCGTTTGAGACAATACTGAAAAAATGAACGGACGGCGGCCAGCTTGCGGACAACCGATGTTTTGGAGAGACGGCGGTCATGCAGTTCGGCCAGCCAGCCGCGCAAAACGATGTTATCCACCTGGGACAACCGGATTTTCCTTCCTTCCAAATAGACGGCCAATTGAAGAAGGTCCCGCCGGTACGCGGCGACCGTATGGGAAGAGGCGTTCCTCTCATACCGGAGGTACTCGAGAAATTCATCGACGTTTTTGCGCATATCCGCCGCTCTTATTGTAGCAAAACGGCCGGCCCGGCGCACCTTCATAATTCTAATGTGTCCTGCCTAATAAAGGTCATCGCATGAGGCTACGATCCCTCGCACCAAAAAGGCGGGGAGAACCTAGGGGGAACCCTTAAAAGTGTCCCGCTTTCACCGGCTCGATTTGTACGCGCAAGAAATATGGGAGCCGTCGCAAAACGGCTTTTTTTTAGAGGCGCCGCAGCGGCAGAGAGTGACGCGGTTGCGGACCTCATACGTCATCCCGTCGGACGATTCGATGGGGATTCCGCCCTTCACCCAAATCGGGCCGCTTTGACCGGATTCCCGGTTTTCGATGAGGCCGATCGAAGGCTCAAGTTCGGGTTCGATCGCCCGGCCGGTTTTTTTATCCCAGGCGACAAGCGCGCCCGAGGGACAATCGCAGGATTCCTGGACGGCCAACTCCCGGTTTTCCGGAATGTCCGAATGTTCGGCCAGCGTCCACGCGTCCCCGCCGCGATGGCAGAAACGGGCAATCGCACAATACTTCGCCGACCACGTCAGGTCGATTTCCAAGCCCTCGGTTTTTTCCGCATCGCTCAGATAATCGTCGCTCCCGGCGGTTTCCGTACCGTCGAAGCCGATTCGAAGATGAGTGCCGTCACAGAAAGGCGGGGTTTTCGTCGCCCCGCAACGACACAAGGCGTACTGTTCGGCGGCCGGATAAACCCGGCCCTTCTCCCAGCCTTCGGGCTCGCCGTCTTGGCCGGTCCTCACGAGTTCTTCGGCCAAAGGGACGCCGCCGGTGACCAGATAGGGGCCGTCTTTCAGGACCTTGATTTTGCCCTTGGGGGGAATTTTATTCATGAATTCTTTCCTTGCCTCACATTAAACCGCCGTACCGCCGGCATGTCAATTGAGACGGGGAGGCTCTCAGTTCTGAAGCCGATTCTCGATCCGCAGATGGGGAATGCCGGCAAAATGCTTCGTATCCCCGGTAACAAGGTCATTTTGTGCTGCAGGACGATGCCCGCAATTCGGAGGGTACGATTCGACCGGCCTGAGTCTATGATTTCGACGGTTCGCCGCCGGAATCCGGGACCGGAACATTTATGGGACCGGATGTTTCCTCCGGTCCGGACGGTTCTCCGGCCGGGGCCGCCGCGGCCGTTTTCCGGGGGTGTTTGGATCCCTCCCCCGCGGGATGATGGGGCGCGGCCGGAGACGCGGCCGGGTCGCGCCAGCCGCAGAATTCGTCGAGGCAGTACTTGTACGTCCCGTCTTTTTTCGTGGATTTTTGAAGGATGAACGGTTTGCCGCATTTCGGACAAGGTTCCTTCAACGGTTCATCCCACGTGGCAAAGCGGCACTTGGGGAAGGAACTGCATCCGTAGAAGAATTTCTCCCGCTTCGTTTTCCGTTTCAAAATCGTTCCGCCGCATTCCCGGGGGCAGGCGATCCCCGTGTCGACCTTTTCCTTGCCCTTGATGTATTTGCATGTCGGGTAGTTCGAGCAGGCGATGAACATCCCGTACCGGCCGGTCCGCTGGACCAGGTTTGACCCGCAGGTCGGGCACTTTTCCTCGAGAGGGACGGCCTCTTTCTTGTAAATGTTGTCTTTATAATCGCACTCCGGGTAACCCGAGCACGATTTGAACCGGCCGAACTTGCCGCCCTTGTTGACCAGCTGCTTTCCGCATTTCGGGCATGTTTCGTTCAATGGGATCCCCGTCCCGGCGACGCTTTCGACCTTGGCCCCGGCGGCCAGGTCCTTTTCGAGCCGGGCGTAAAAATCCCTCATCGCCCCGACCCAATCCAGGGCGCCCTCGCTCACCTGGTCCAGTTCCTCTTCCATCAGGGCCGTGAATTTGAATTCCATCAGGTCGGGGAATTGTCTGACCAGGAAATCGGTGACGAACATACCGAGATCCGTCGGCACGAACTTGTTTTCCTCCTTGACGACATACACGCGGTTTTGAATGGTGGCGATGATCGGCGCGTAGGTCGAGGGGCGCCCGATGCCCTTGGCTTCGAGTTCCTTCACGAGCGTCCCTTCGGTGAAGCGGGCCGGCGGCTGGGTAAAACTTTGCTTCGGTTCGAGCTCGGCCAGGGTCAGCGTTTCGCCTTTTTTGACCGGCGGAAGAGCGTCTTCCTCATCCTCCTCCCGCTTGGGATAAAGCTCCCACCAGCCTTTGAATTTGACGACGCCTCCCTTGACGGTAAAAAGGAAATGTTCACCCGCGGAAATGTCCAGGGCGGTTTCCTCGAGGATCGCCGAACTCATCTGGGAGGCGAGGAACCGGTTCCAGATTAACTGGTAAAGGCTGAATTCCTCTTTTTTAAGATACGGGCGGACGACGTCCGGAGTCAGCTCCGGCGAGGTCGGCCGAACGGCCTCATGGGCGTCCTGAGCTTGGCTTTTGTTGGCATGGACGCGGGGATGGGCGGGGACGTGCTGGGGCGAGTAGGTTTTTCCGATATAGTCCCGGGCCCAAGTCTGGGCCTCGGCGGAAATCCTGACCGAATCGGTGCGCATGTAGGTGATGAGCCCCATCGGTCCGCGTTCGCCGAGCGGCATGCCCTCGTAGAGTTTCTGGGCGATGGACATCGTCCTCTTGACGGGATATCGAAGCAACCGGAACGCCTCCTGCTGGAGGGTGCTCGTGATATAGGGAGGCGGCGGGTTTCGTTTCTTCTCCGTGACCGAGATGTCCCGGACGACATAACTCGCGCCCTTCAAGGCCTCGGCGATCGCCCCAGCGGCGGTACCATCCGGAATCTTCGCTTTTTTCCCGTCGATTTTGGACAGGGTCGCCTTGAACCGGGGAGGGAGCGCGCCGTCCAGGTGGGCGAAAATCGTCCAGAATTCCTCTTTCTTGAACGCCTGAATCTCGCGCTCACGCTCGACGATGAGCCGGAGCGCGATGCTTTGGACGCGCCCGGCGCTCAGGCCGCGGCCGATTTTTTTCCAGAGCAACGGGCTGATTTTGTAGCCGACGAGCCGGTCCAATATCCGGCGGGCCTGCTGGGCTTCAAACATGTGATAATCGAGCGGGCCCAGGTGCTGAACGGCTTCTTCAACCGCGTGTTTCGTGATCTCCTGGAGTCGAACGCGGTAAATCGGCTTTTTCTCGTCCTCGAAAATCGACTTCAGGTGCCAGCAGATGGCTTCCCCTTCGCGGTCCGGGTCGGCCGCCAGGATGATCGACGAAGCCTCCCGGGCCGCCGCTTGGAGTTCGCCGACGACCTTCTTGCGCTCGGGGATGACGATGTACTGAGGTTCGAAGTTCTTTTCGACGTCCACGCCGAGTTTGCTTTTCGGCAGGTCCCGCACGTGTCCCATCGAAGCCATCACCTTGTAGCCGGGACCGAGATATTTATTAATCGTCTTGGCCTTGGCCGGCGACTCGACGATCAACAAAGCCTTGTCCATCACATTCTCCTCAAATAACGCTTCCCGGAGACTTCGGCGGCGACGCCTTTAATTTCCAGTTCGAGCAATATCGTCAGGAGTTCCGAGATCGAAAACTCCGTCCGTTCCAGCAATTCGTCCACGTG
Organism: Candidatus Aminicenantota bacterium; assembly: GCA_026393895.1. Classification (GTDB taxonomy): domain Bacteria; phylum Acidobacteriota; class Aminicenantia; order Aminicenantales; family UBA4085; genus JAAZPG01. Next base: position 32,894 of record JAPKZG010000005.1, on the reverse strand, counting down.
CGCCGGGACGTCGGGCGAAAGAAGACCCCAAACGGCCGCTTCCGCGTCGGAAAGCAGCGGCAGGGGCGCCGTCTCGCCCGGTTGTTGGGCCAACAGGGCCTCCCGAAACGGGCTCGGCAGTTCCTCGGCCACGTCCATCCAGTTCTCCACGAGTTTCGCCCCGGCCTTGATCAGGCCGTTCGTCCCGCGGCTCACCTCGGACGTGACGTTTCCAGGGACGGCCAAAACCTCCCGGCCCTGTTCGAGGGCGAAACCGGCCGAAATCAGCGAACCGCTCTTTTCGGCCGCTTCGACCACGATCAGCGCCCGGGAAAGGCCGCTGATGATCCGGTTGCGCCGGGGAAAATTCGTCGCGAGCGGGTCGGTTCCCAGGGGGAACTCGGAGATCACGGCCCCCTCCGCGGCGATCCGGTCAAACAACTTGCGGTTCGTCCTCGGGTACGGGACGTCGAGACCGGATCCCATCACGGCCACGGTCTGCCCTCCGCTAAGAGCGCCTTCGTGGCCGGCGGCATCGATCCCGACCGCCAGGCCGCTCACCATGACGATCCCGCGTTCGGCCAGATCCCGAGCTAAATGCTCGGCCACGCCCCGTCCGTACGGTGTCGGCCGGCGCGAACCCACCAGGGCGACCGCCGGCCTCTCGAGGATGTCGGTCCGTCCGATGCAATACAGGACGCAAGGCGGATCGAATATTTCCCGGAGAAGGGAGGGATATTCGACATCCCCAAGAGTCAAGAGAGAATATCCTTTCTCTTTGGAGCTGTCAAATTCTTTGTCGGCCCGGTCGAGAAGGCCGGGCGAGGAAAGCCGCTCGGCGGCGGAAAATCCGAGCCCGAGCGCCGCCCATTCTCCCGCGGTGACGTGAAACGCTTCGGCAGGGTCGGGAAACCGCGCCAATACCTTTTTTATCGAGGCCAACCGGTCCCAAAGGGCCAAATTCAGGGCCAGGAAGGCGATTTTGGAGGAAACCGGCCGGTCGGAAGAAGACCCCGGGCCGGGCGCATCCTTGAATAACGGCATGACAATTCAAGGGACGGCCCGGCCCCGGCTTTTTCTCAGCCCGGCCTGGTCATCCGCCGGTCCGGCGGTTTATTTGATGATGGACTTGTATTTCTCGAAAATCTGCTTCAGCTGAAGCTTCGTTACGATATACCCGCTGAGCGTCATCGAGATCGTCGACCGGAGCGGATCGTTGGTCTTGAAAAGGATGAATTCGCGAACAAACCCTACCCGGTTCGCGAGCGAAAACCGGACAGTGATTTCCGTTTCCCCGCCGGCCGCCACTTTGATCGGAAAGACGGCCGGTTTACCCTTCGCTTCAAAGACCGAGCCGGGAAGCGCGCATTCGAACGAGAGCTCGAGCTCCCCGCGATTCTTGACGACGACGGCGGTTTCGAGGGTCTCGCCTTCGACGATCAACCCCGCGTCATACGTATACCGGTCCAGGTCGATTTTCGGCTGGGGTGGGACATCCACGGCCGCCTGGATCTTGAGCTGGGTCCGGTTGGCATTTGGATCGTTGGATTCGACGTAGACGTATTTGACGACCTCGCCCGCGTAACCCGTGGATTTGAAGGTCACCTTGATCTTACCCGATTTGCCCGGGTCGACTTTTTTTCCGAAACCAGGGCCGCGGTGCAACCGCAGGAGGATTCGACGTTGCCGATTTGGAGCACCTCGTCGCCCTCGTTGTTAAAGACAAACTCATAAGTAACGTCCCGGCCTTGCTTGATCTTGCCGAAATCCCACTTGTCCGTCTTGAAGACTATTTTCGGCCCTTTGGTCGCGGCGGCGCCCAAAACAAGAAGAACTGCACCGCAAACGGCGATGACGACGCCCTGCCTGAATATTCGTCTCATGGAAACCTCCGTGAATCAGCCGGCTAAGTTGAATTTACATCATTTCAGCCCCGCGCATCAAGCAAATTCGGGACGGTCGCCGACGGGGGTGACGGGGCGAATTTGCCCGAAAGCCCCCTGAGATGTTATAAATTCGAACGGATGATAAAAAAAAGACGGCCTTTCATCTTCGGAATGGTCCTGGTCCTCGGGCTGGCGGTCGGCCCGGCTTCCTTTTACGGCCAGACCCGCGGGCAAGACCAACGGCGGGGACAAATCCCCGCTCCGGGTTCGTCCCCTTACGCTCCTCCCAAACTCTGGGAACGAGTGGAAATCGTTCTGTATGGCGGACTCGGCATCCCCGTCGCCAAGTGGACGACCCTGCATTATGCCGAATCCGGTTCGGCTTCGGGGCTGTCGGTGACGGCCGCAAACAGGATCCAAACGACCTCCTCTCCCGACATATTCGCCGGAGCGACGGCGACGTTTTTTCTCCCGAGCGGCATTGGAATCCAGGCCGGATTCGGTTATCTCAAGGCCGGCCTCGAAAGCTCCGGTCATTTTGAATGGAATTCTTCCGGAGGCGCGCCGTCCGCCGCCGTCGTCGACGGACGGGGCGAGGGGGAGCTGACGGCCGTTCCGCTTTTTATCTGTTTCTTCAACAAAATCGAATTCCCTTTCGGGAGGAAAACTCTTCAGGCCCACCTGGCCGCCGGACCGGCGCTCTCCTTCAATTCGGTTTTGACGGCGAGTCAGGCGGGCGCGGGTTTGATCCGGGACGAAAAAACGGACGGGATCATCGTCCCGGTCCGGGTCGAGGACGTCACCTGGATTTCCCTCGGCGCGACGGCGGCCGTCGGCCTTGATATCCGCCTTTCGCCGTCGCTCGCCCTCGTCGTCGAAGGCCGCTATTACTACGCCCCGCGGAAAAATTTTTCCTGGACCTGGACGCCGGGCGTTTATGACGGCATGTTCGGCAAAATCGCCGCATACGATTTCGGCGAGGAGGCGGCCGCGCAAAACGAACGGGAGACGACTCCCTTAACGGTCGACCCGTCGTTCATCCAGATCGCCGGCGGGATCAAGCTGATTTTTTAACCCTTTCCACCTGCCCGCTTTTTTCCGATCGTGATATACTGAGGGAAATCTCCGAACAGAGGTACGATATGACCCATCAAAGATGCCGCCTCTTTCTGATAGCCTCACTGGGGATTCTGGTCGTTGCGGCGGCCGCGTTCGGATCACCCGTCACGGAAACTCCCAAGCATTTCGACGCCGGGACCGATCTCCGGCAAGATTCGGAGCGCCCGTCCCCGGAGCGGGGTATTCTTTCAACGTCCCTGGACGAACAACCGGGGAATTCCGCGAAGGGGATCAAACTCAAAGTCACGGCCGAGATCGCCAACGTCCGGGTCAAGCCGTTCATCGGGAGCAACATCGTCCGCCAATTCCCCGAAAGCACGATCCTCGAAGCCGAACTCAAGGAAGGGGAATGGTTCCTGGTCAAAATCGAACCGGACGAGACCGGAACGGTTTCGGGCTACGTGCACGAAAGCCTTGTTGAGGTGCTCGAGGAAATTCCCGCCGAAGCGTCCGTTCCCGCCCCGGTCGCGCCTCCGCCGGTCGAAAAAACGCAGGAAACGACGCCGCCCGCCGCGATTCCGGCGCCGAAGACGGAGGAGATCAAGCCCGTCAAAAAAAAACCCGCCGTCTATGAAGCGACGCAGGAAATCCTGGCCGACGCGGCCGCCGAAAGCCCCGCCTATGTCTTCCTTTGGGGCGGCGGAGGGTTGACGGCGGTCGGCGATTTAAACGCCGGCGCGGAAGGCCTGGCGGATTATTATGCGGCCCAACTCAACCGGACCGCCGATTCGGCCGTGGCCCCCGTCCGGACCGGTCTGCAATTCGGCGGCGAGCTCGGCCTCTCGATCGTCCCCGGATTCAGGATCGCCGTGGGAGCCGAGTATCTGCGCGCCGAGAAGGAAAGCGCGCTCGCGTTCTCCGGGGACGCGGAAATTCCGGCCTCGTTCACAGTCAAGCCCGCTTTTTCCGCGCTTCCCGTCCACGTCTCGCTCGTTTATTATCCCCTGGACTTCGTCTATATCAAGGCCGGAGTCGGCTATTTCTTCGCCCGGGCGAAATACCGCTACGTCTTCGCCCACGGAGATACCCTGCGCGACTGGCAGGGCGAGGCAAACGCCGGCGGCGCGGGGCTTCTGGGGGGAATCGGAGTCGATTTGTCCCTCGCCCGCCACTTTTACCTGACGGCCGAAATAAGCGGCCGGTACGCGAAAATTTCCGGCTTCTCCGGGACCGATACCTTCCGGGACGAGAATAATTCCGCCGAGCCGTATGTCGAGACAGGCAAGCTTTACGCCTATGACGCCCGGAATTCGAGTCCGACCGCGTATAGCCTGGTTTTCATCCGGGATAAAAAACCTCTCGAAAGCGGCGTGGAGAACGCCAAGGAAGCGAGCTTGGACCTTTCGGGCCTTTCGTTGAGAGTTGGTTTCAAGTATAAGTTCTAGACTAACGGCTTATTAAAGAGGGGACAGGTCAAAAACCTGTCCCCTCTTTAATAAGACCAGGTGATAGGCGTGAAGTCCGCGGAAAAGCGGGAGGACGCGGACGACTTCGAAACCGGCTTCCTCGGCGGCTTTTTCAAAAACCCCGGCCCCGACCATCTTGATGTTCGTCCGGCTCTTTCCAAAGAAGCGGCGGAGACGGCGTTGAACCGCGTGCAAGCCGTTCGCCCGGTAGAAGGAGGCAACAACGTACCCCGATGAGGCCCGGTGGAATTCCCGGAGAATCGCCGCCCGGTCCTCCGGCGCGTGGACATGGTGAAAGAAACGGATGGAAAAAACGAGATCAAAGACTCCGGCTTGAAACGGAAGACAGTCGGCGTTGGCCGCAAGAGCCGGGAACCAGGTCCCGGGTCCGGATTTGTCCCGCGGCGTCCGGCCGCCGGAAGCCTTCGTCAGTTCCGCCGCGTTTTCCGCCGCACGCCGGGCCATCTCGAACGAAAGATCGGCGCTGACGACGTCGAAGCCTCGCTCCTGAAGCATCGGAGTGAATCGGCCGTATCCGCAGGGCAGGTCGAGGGCCAACCACCTTCCGCGCCGACCGGGTTGGCCGACCCGGTCGGCGCGGCTGGCGCAGCCGGCCTCGGCCAGAGCAAGCATTTTCCGGATCAATCTCATCTCCCGGGCATGGACAATCCTCTGGTCGAACCCGCGATAGCGGCGCTTTTCGTAATCGCGCACGCCCGTCCGCGTGAATTTACTCGAAGATGACATACCGGGGACTCCCGTCAAGATGAACGACCCCGCCGTCGCGATCCCAGGCGGCGGGTGTTCCGCTCCGATCCAGGACAACGCCGATCGTCCGTCCGAACGACCGGCGGCGCGTTCCCCCGAGCGTCCAAACGAGGGCGAACTCCCGGTCGCCCTTCCGGAAATGATAAACCTCGTCGCCGGAACCGGCTTTCTCGCCGGCCAACGTCGTCTCTTCTTTGCCGATAAAGGCGCTTCCGGAAAGCATGGAAACCATGAAGGCGAAGGCGGCAAAACTCGGCCGTTTTCGCCAGGGCGTTTCGCGACTGTCGACTAGTCCGTATCCGGGAGCGACCATTTGCCACCAGTAAGCGCGGTCGATCAACCCGCTCGTCAGGGCGATCGCGTAATACCGTACGAGAAAATCCGCCTGGATGTCCTCGCTGACGTTGGGTTTGCCGGAGGCCGGCGACCAGGCCCCCGTATTCTCCAGGGGCCAGTTGAACTCCGTGATCCACGCGGGCGTGTCGACCGGAGTCAGCAGGTCGGCGTAGGTCTTGAACAGGGCGATTTTTTTCGCCGCCGTGAATCCGTATTGGGCGTTCTCCGGAGCGCCGACGCGGTCGACGTAAAGGAGCGAGCTGATCACGTCGAATTCGACCGAACGCAGGACGGGCGGATAGAGATGAAATTCAAAATCGATGACCGCCGGCCCGACGAGCTTGATGAATTTCCAGCCGATCCGGTCGCGGGCGGACACGGCCGCCCGGGCGAGCCGGAGATATTCCCGATGGTCCCAGACTCCCCATTTCGTCCGATTCCAAGCGTGCCCGATTTCGAAATAGGGACAGGCCGGGCCGAGGCGGTTGAATGCGGCCGTCAAAAAATCCGTCCAGGCGCCGGCCTCAAACACGTCCTCGCGCCGTTGCAGCAGGGCGGCCGCCAGGCCGTATCCTTCGTTGTGAAGGCGGAGGACGAAATCTTCATATTCGCCGAGCCGGTTCTTTTCCCACGACGGAAGGCGAAACAGCACCTGGCGGACGCCGGTTTCGTGGAGCAAGTCGACGATCTGTTCGGTCTCGTCCGGGCGGCCGAATCGCGGCGAAACGGCCAGCCCGAACATCTCCGGCGTAATATCCACCAGGCGCCGGTACATCCGGCGGCGGATCGCTTGGTATCGCCAAAATACGCGGGGCGCCCAGACCAGGTTGGAGCCGAGAAGCGCCAGATACGTCGGCCAGCGGCAGATATGATGCCGCGTCCGCTCGGTCCGCGGCGCGACGTTATGCGGTTGGTCGGCCGGCTCGTTCCACTCGAATTTAAAACTCATGATCGTCTCATTGAAGCCGGAGTTTCCGGGCGACGGTCCGGAGCCGGAACGTTTTTTTAAAAACCAGCCAGAATTCGAAGGACCGCTTGGCCGCCCGATAATAAAACCCGAATCGTTTCCGGGGAAACGCTTCGCCCGCGGCCGAAGCGTACCGGTCGAGAAAAAACGGCCGGAGCGCGGGCGGCACACCCAGGCGCACGAGGTTCCGGGCCCGGCCGAAGCAACTGGGGGAACGACGGCGGACCCGGTTCGTATCGAGAAAAAGAAAATGAAAACCGGGAAAAGAAGGTGACACCCCCGAGTCGGCCGGTTTCTCATCCAACACGAGGACGTTTCCGTCGGAAAGATCGCGATGGACGAGTCCGGCCTGGTGCAGTCGGGCAAGGAGCGGAGCCAGGTCGACGATCAAACGCCGCAGGGCGGGTTCCGGGGATTCCCGGAAGAGTTCCCGTATTTCCCGCCCACCGCGCACGCGTTCGGCCACGAAAACGCTTTCGGAGGCGATCCCGCGGCGGCGTTCGAAGGCGGCGATCGGCGAGGCCGTCTCGAATCCTTTTCCTTCCAGGGCGACGGCTCCGGCCCAGGCCCGAAGCCCCTTGGACGGAAAGACGAGGGTCTTCCATCTATGGAATCCGCGCGCGCCGAATATTTTCACGACCGCTTCCCGGTCGGCGGAAAGCCGGACCGCGACGATTTTATTCCGTCCGTCATGGAGCGTTTCGGCCGTCGGAGACCGAAGAAGTCCCGGGAAATCCTTCAGGGCGGCGGCCAGGTCCGCTCCCTCGTCAGAGGCCGCAACAAAGCCTCGGTACGGCGGGAAATCAAGGGGACGTGATTCGAACATCGGTCCCATCAATTTATCAGATTCGAAGGGGAAAAGGCCATCCCGAAACGGGCGGCGGCTATTTCGATAAGCCGGCGGGCGACGGCTTCGGGCGTAAAATCGCGGCGGACAAGGGCCTGCCCCGCCCGGGCGATTCGATCCCGGAGGCCGGGATCGCGGGAAAGGCTAAGAACGGCGTGAGCCAGAGTCTCGGCCAAGGGTTCGTCGCAAAGAACGATGTCCTCCCCGTCGGTGAAAAATTCCTCGACGGCGGGAGCGCGCATGGTGACGACCGCCCTGCCCATTCCCATCGCCTGGAATATTTTATGGGGAACGACCCGCCGGGCTTTCTCGGTCCGGCCGAAAATACCCAGGCACAAATCCGCCTCCGCCACGGCCCGGCCGAGTTCCTGCATTGGAAGGCGGCCGGAAAATTCGATATTGGACGCCCCCGCCGCCACTGTCCGGGTCGCGGCGAAGGTCCGCCCTTCGCCGATCATCCGGAACCGGATCGAACGATCCGCGCTTTCGACAAGACGAGCGGCTTCGGCGATGAGCTCGGCCCCGTGAAGAGGAAGAAACGAGCCGAAGAAAAGAACCTGAAAACCGTTTTTCGAACGGGCCGGCGGAAAAAGAGAATCGGGAGCGAGGGGCGGGCTGAAAATATCATCGTCATAGCCCAGAGGCAGGACTTCGACTTTTGCCGGACGAAGTCCGTACGTCTCGCAATAATATCGTTTGTGGGCGAACGTATCGGCGAGAACGAGATCGGCCAAGGTGAAGGACGCCCGATCGATTTGAAAATTCCACCAGGCCCCGGGCGAATCTTCGCGCCGCCAGCCCCAATCGACGATTTTCGTTTCATAGCGGGCGGCCAGGGGGTCAAAAATGAGGGGACGGGCAGTCAGGGTGGCCAGGAGCTTCGCCGCGGGAACGTCCTTGGCGCAAAATTCGGGGACGAAGAGGCAGCGCCCGGCCGATGCTCCTCCGGGACGGAGAACACCGCGTTTGAGGGCATCGAGAAAAAGCAGCGGATACCGGGCCCAGGATTTAAATCCGGACCCGGCCCGGCATACGACGACTTCGGCTCCAATGCGGGCCAAGCCCTTGCGGAGAACCGCGCCCCGCGGATAGGCAGGAAGGAAACCGCCGAAAAATTCGAATCGCACGGATTTGTTTTATTCCACCGCTTCGGTTATTGTCAATCTAAATCGGGGACAGGTTACTCAATCCCCTAATTATAGAAATATCCATCTGCCAACTCATTCACAATAAATAGGTAAAGAAATCGGGGATTGAGTAACCTGTCCCCGAATTACCCCCAGGGGCAGACCGATGAATTGTCGGTTACAACACGGCTTTCATGATTGTCTCGAGGTAGACCGGCCCCGGCCGGTCGACGGTGTGCTGGCCGATGTACTTGAAGCGAACCACACCGGTCTTGTCGAGAATGAAGACGGAGGGGATGTTCTGGTAGCCCTTGCCGCCGCCCCATTCCTCCCGGAACAGGTCGAGCCCCTTGGACAGGTCCCGCTTTTCGTCGAGGAGGATCGGGAAGGGCATCGGGATCTTGTCGGCCGCGTAGGCATATTTGTTGGGGCATATCCGGCGCGTCACATCCATCCAGCTTTTCACCTGCTCGTTTTTCAGATCTTCGGCTTTGGGGTTCTTCCAGCCCTCCACCGCTTCGAGCATCGCCGGAAGCCGCGATATCCAGCTACGGGTCACTTCGGCGGAAAAGGGAAAGACGTAGAGGATCTCCAAGTTGTATTTGTCCTTCCAGTTCTCCCGTTGGAAATAGTCGCCCAATTCCGCGTACTGGTAGCCGCAGAGCGAGCAGTCATCGTTGGCGGCGTAAAACACCCGCGGGAAGACAAGCATCACGTTCCGGCCTTGCAACGCCGACAGCTTGACCGTTTTGCCGTCGAGGGTAGGCAGCTCGAAGTCGGACATCGGCTGACCCAGATAGGCCTTCTTGATCACCGGGGCCTGGGCCGCCAGGGGCGAAGCCGGCAGGCCGGCCAACGCTAACATAGACAAAGCCGCGCTCACTAATCTCTTTATCATGTTTTTCTCCTTGATTCATTCGTGTCCGTCGGTAAGAGCCGTCATTCTTACATACGTTCGGCGCCCGGGAACGTTCCGGACTTGTTTTATTCCACCGCTTCGGTTGTTGTCAATCTCACAGAACGATTGACGGACGCGGGACGGTGGCGTATTCTACCGGGAGCGGAGCAACACGATAGGAGATCATCATGGCCCTGGACCCCTTTCTCCTCGAAATACTCGCCTGCCCGGAATGCAAGGCCGACGTCAAGGTCACGGCCGACGAGAAAGGCCTCAAGTGCGTCCAATGTCATCGGGTTTATCCGGTCAGGGACGACATTCCGGTCATGTTGATCGAGGAATCGGCGATCGAGCCCGACCGGGCCGTAAAAAAGTGAATTGAATCCCCGATCCATTCTCCTCCTCCGTTTTCGCCGGCTCGGCGACATCATCCTGACGACGCCGGCCGTTTCTCTCCTCAAGCGGCATTTCCCGCAAGCTTCCCTGGTCTATCTTGTCGAAGAGCCCTACCGTCGCCTGGTCGAGGGGCATCCCGACATCGACCGGGTCATCGTCGTCCCGGCCAAACAGAAGCGAGGCGATTTCGTCCGGCTCATCCGAGCCATCCGCAAAGAGCGATACGACGTTCTTCTGGATTTTCACGGCGGCCCGCGCGCGTCATGGATCACGCTTCTCGGGCGCGCCCGGCTTAAGATCGGCCACACCATCAAAACCAAGAGCTTTCTCTACCATAAGACCGCTCCCCGGCGCGGAATCAATGCCCCCATTCATTCCGTCGAAACCCACGCCGGCCTCGTCCGGTCTTTAGGAGTGAATTTCCGGAAAGAGGACATTCCGGCCCTGTCCCTTCCGGCCGCCCGGACGGAGGAAATCGCCCGGATCGACGCGCTCACCGCCGTCATTGCCTCCGATGGATCCGGACGGCGCGACGGAGCTCTTCCCCTCGTCGTTCTTCACATCGGCGCCGGAAACGCTTTCCGGGATTGGGGCGAAGAAAAGACGACCGCCCTGGCCGCCCGTCTCCTGGAAATTCCGGGAACATTCGTCGCCGCAATCGGCGGAGAAAACGACCGGAACTCATCCGCCGGGCGTCCCTGTTCATCGGTCCCGACAGCGGCCCGATGCATCTGGCCGCGAGCACTCCGACGCCAATCGTCGCTTATTTCGGCCCGACGCTTCCGGCCCTATTCGGCCCGTGGCGGCCCGGTCTCGATCCCTCCAAAACCGTGATCCTTCAAACGGAGTTGGACTGCCGGCCCTGCCGCCAACATGAATGCGTCACCGGCGATTTCCGGTGTCTCCGAGCGATCACGCCCGACGATGTTTTCCGGGCTGCAGCCCGGACACTCTTGAGGGGGAACCCATTTTGAGTGTTCCCCCTCAACGGACAGCCGCCGCGCGCCTTCGGTGGCGCAGCCAGTCCTGCTCCCCCTCCGGGGCTTCCCCGTCCTACACGCCCTTTGGGAGTCAGGGCAAGGAAGCCTAACGCGATGACTTATCTTAGGCGGGACACATTATGATAATCGGGAAGCATTCCTTTCTTGAGTGTTCCCCCTGTCCTCCCCACCTTTGGCGTAAGGGTCGGGGTTTTCGTTCAATCCGCTGAAAATAAATGTTATACTCCCCTCCAATGACGAACGTTTTCCGCGGTTTTGTTTCCGGCCGGAGGGCCGGCGATGTGGCCCTTATCTGCGCCCTGTCCGCCTCTCTCCTTTTTTCCATGATCTCCATCAGTCTGGCCCAGGGATTTCTGGCGATCGCCCTCCTTGTCTGGCTCGTCATGCTTTTCCGCGGAAAACGCCGGTTTGAAGCGCCGGCGTTCTTCTGGGCCTTGGCGGCTTACGCCGGCCTTTCCCTTCTCTCCTCGGCCGCTTCGGTCAATTCGCGGATGAGTTTCTGGGATTCGCGCGACCTTTTGCTTATCTTGGCCGTCCCGATCACGCTGGCGGCCGTCCGCCGCAGGGCCGACCTTGAAATCGCGCTTACCGCTCTCCTTCTTTCGGCGGTCGCCAACGGCGTCTACGCCGTCGTTTGCCGATTCACGACATCCGCGGAACGGATCAAGGCCTTCATGGGTCATTACATGACCCAGGCCGGCCTCACGGCCCTGTTCATCTCCTTCGCCCTGGGGATCCTGTTCGCCGGATTCATCCGCCGGACGAAAACCGCGACCGCCGGCCCGGAAGCCGAAAGAATTTGGGCCGAACGCGTCGCCTGGGCCGTCGGTCTTCTTCTGGCCTCGGCGGCCAACATCCTGACCTATACCCGGGGCGCCTGGATCGGCGTCGCCGCCGCCCTGGTCGTCGTCGTATTTTTGTGGAAACCGAAGGCGCTGATTCTCCTGCCCGTGATCGTCGCCCTCGGATTCTTCGCCGCGCCCAAGTCGGTCAAAGACCGGGCCTTGAGCATTTTCACGATGCGCGACGACTCGAATATCGCCCGCGTCCAATACTTCAAGGCCGGGGTCAAAATCATCGCCGATTATCCCCTGCTCGGCACGGGGCCGGACACCGTCGACATGGTCTTCCAGGACGAAAAATATGGGCTCGGGGTCCTGGCAAAACATAACGTCCATCTTCACAGCAACATCATCCAAATCGCGGCCGAGCGGGGCCTCGTCACCCTGCTTTCCTGGCTGGCGTTTGTCGGCCTGGCCCTGGCGGGTCTTTGGCGGATGCGGCGCGTCCCGGCGGACGCTCCTCCCGGCGCGGTCAAGCGACGAAAAATCGCCGCCGGGGGACTGGCCGCGCTTGTCGCCCTGTTCATCGCCGGGTTTTTTGAATACAACTTCGGCGATTCGGAGATCGCCCAACTTCTGCTCATCTTGATTTCCCTGCCGTTCGCCGCCTACCGACTCGAAGGGGAATCCCATGGATCATCCGAGGCCTCCTGAAGTGAAAAAGCGGAGGCATCCGGTCCGGACTGTCCTTTTCGCCGCACTTGCCGTTTATATCGCCTGGCTGGCCGTTCAAATCCTGTCGTACCGGAAATACGTCTCGCCGCCCGAGCCCGCCCGGGCGGAAATAACGTCGTTCCGGACGGACGGCTCCCCGGATGCGGCCCCCGCGCGCGCCGGGGCACCGGAACCCGTCGAGCTGCGCGGCGCATTTCACCTGCATACCCGTCACTCCGACGGAACGAAAACCGTCGAGGAGGTCGCGGCCGCGGCCGAGCGGGCCGGTTTGGATTTCGTCATACTCACCGACCACGGCTCGCCGAACTTCGCTTCCTTCGACTCCCAACGGCAAATCGGCCGGGTTATGGTCATCGCCGGGGCGGAAATCTCCTCGAGCCGCGGCCATCTCGTGGCCCTCGGCTTTAAGCGGCCGACCCAGCGGTTCTCCCAGAATGCGGAATCGGCCGCCCGTGAGGTCGCCGCCCTCGGCGGTTTCACGGTGATCGCCCACCCCTATTCCAAGACGCGCTGGTCCTGGGGAGATCGGGCGGATTTCAGCGGACTCGAAATCATCAGCTTCGACAGCGACCTCCGCCGCGGGTGGGCTCCCTCCCTTCTTTACGCGCCCGTACTCCTCATCAAACCCTCCCTTGCCCTTCTTAAAATTCTGGACCCGCCGACGACCGCCGTCCATAAATGGGATCGGCTTTTAGAAGAAGATGAAGGCCGGGCCGTCGGCCCGTACCTGGGATATTTCAGCATCGACGCTCATCGTCTTTTCTACGAAACCGCGCTGGGTGTGCTCAATCTCCACGTTCAACTCGACTCCCTCGCCCCCGTCGATTTCACCGAGGCGTCCCGCGCCGTCGTCGAAGCCCTCCGCCGCGGCCGGTTCTACAACGCCGTCGATGCCGCCGCCGACCCGGCCGGGTTTCGGTTCTGGGCCGAAGACGGGCGGATCGCCCCGACCGTTTTCCATATCCGCGCCCCCTTTTCCTTCGCCCACGAAATCCGTCTCCTTCGCCGGGGCGCGACGGTGGCTTCCGGGAACGGACCGGAACTCGTGTTTGAAGCCCGCGAGCCAGGCGTCTACCGGGCCGAGGTTTATTTGCGGGCCCGGACCCCGCTTCGACGCGACGTTCCCTGGATTCTCTCCAATCCCATCGTGATTCGAAAGGATGTCCCATGACGACGATCGACCTCTCCCTGTCCAAAGCCCGTAGAACCATCTATAAGTTCCGCAACCGCCGGGTCCTCGTTCTCGGCGACCTGATGCTCGACCGGTATATCTGGGGAAACGTCTCCCGGATTTCGCCGGAGGCGCCAGTCCCGGTCGTCGAAGTCCGGGAAAGCACGTCCGCCCTCGGCGGCGCCGGCAATGTCGCCCACAATCTTCAAGCCCTCAAGGCGGCGCCACTTCTCGTCGGCGTCGTCGGCGACGACGAAGAAGGCCTCTGGATCAAGAAAAACGTTCCGGACGGGCGGGGGATTTTCTTCGATACCGACCGCCCGACTACGGTTAAAACCCGGATCATCGCCCATCATCAGCAGGTTGTCCGGGTAGACCAGGAAAAAAAACAGGCCGTCTCCAAGAATATGGAGGATCGGATCGTCCGTTTCATCCGGAAGGAGAAGTACACCGGGATCATCGTCTCGGATTACAGCAAGGGGATCGTCACTCGATCGATGATGTCCCGCGTGCTGGCTCATGCCGCCGAAGCCCACGTCCCCGTCTTTGTCGACCCGAAGGTCGAAAACTTTTCCCTCTATTCACCGGTGACGCTCATTTCCCCCAATCACGATGAAACCGAGCGCGTCGTCCATCATCCCTGCCGGACAAACGCCGAAGTCGAACAGGCCGGCCGCGAAATCATGGAAATGATCTCCTGCCTCTATTTAATCCTGAAACGGGGCGAGCAGGGGATGTCGATTTTCGAGCGCGATAAAAAACCCGTGCATATCCCGACGATCGCCCGCGAAGTGTTCGACGTCACCGGCGCCGGCGACACGGTCATCGCCACGGCCGCCCTGGCCCTGCTCGGCGGCATGTCGATCAAGGAGGCGGCGGTCATGGCCAACGCGGCCGCCGGCGTCGTTGTCGGAAAGATCGGCACGGCGACCTGCGCCCCGGAGGAGCTTCTGGCCTCGATCGAAAATCTCTGACTTTATTTCGCCGGGCCCCGGACCTTCTTCCGCCAGTATTTGAGCAGATCGGAGAGCGTCGTCTCCAGGTCATAGCGGGGCCGCCACCCGGTTTCCCGGGTTATTCTGGCGTAGCTGCCGGCCAATAACGGAATATCGGCCTGCCGGACGCGGTCGGGGTCGACTTTGACGGCGATTTTCGCCCGGGATTTTTCCACCAGCATCCGGAGAATCTCCCTCAACGCCAGGGATTTCCCCGAACAGACGTTGTACGCCTCTCCGCTTTTTCCTTTTTCGAGAAGCAGCGCGTACGCCCGGACGATGTCGCGCACGTCGCTGTAATCGCGCCGGACGGAGAGGTTCCCGACCTTGAGGACCGCCGCCGGGCCGCCGTTTTTCTTCCCGTTCGCCGCCGCTTCGATGACGGCGATTTGACGGGCCCAGTCGGAACAGACGAAATCGGGGCCCTGACCGGGCCCGGTATGGGTGAACGGCCGGGCGATGACGATCGCCATCTTTTCCATGCGGGCGTAAAAGACGGCCAGCTCCTCGGCGCTCAACTTCGTGAAGCCGTAAGGGCTGACCGCACTCAGCGGGGAGTTTTCCCGAAGCGGCATTCGCCGAGGGCCTTGCTCTCCATAAACGTCCGACGAGCTGATGAAAAGGATTCGGGCCGACGGGGCGCGGAGCCTCGCCGCTTCGAATAAATGGAATGTGCCCATAAGATTCGTTTCGATCGTCTCCCGCCGCAGGTCCCAGGACGCCCGGACCCGGGAAATCGCGGCCAGATGGAAGATGCGGTCGGGCCGGCAGGCGGCCACCGCGACCGAGACGGCCCCGGGATCGCGGAGATCGAGCGGGAGGAGCATCACCCGGGGCGCCGCGGCGCGAAAGTCCGGACACTCGTCCGGCCGCTCAGGATAGCACGTCCCGGTGATCTCGAGCCGGCGGCCGCTCTTGTTCCTTTTTTCCTCGGCCTCAAGATAAGCGATGAGATGGCGGCCGACGAAACCCGTCGCCCCGGTGATGAGGACGCGGAGCGGCTTCCCCGGATGTTTCGAAGAGGCGGACATCATGGCGTCTCCAATGTCGCGGAGGGTTCTCAGACGTTAGCCCGCCAGTAATCCAGGAGGTCCTTCAGGGTTTTTTCGAAGGGAATCTTCGGGACCCAGCCCGTGGCGGCCTTGAACTTCGCGACGTCGGCGCAAAGGATTTGAACGTCGGACGGGCGCAGGCGGTCGGGGTCCACCCGGATTTCGACCTTGGCCGAGCTCAATCCCAGCAGCATGTCGAGCATGTCCTTCATCGAAATCGCCTTCCCCGAACCGATATTGTAGACCTCGCCGGGCTCGCCCTTCTCCAGGGCCAGCCAGTATCCGCGGACGGTATCGCGGACGTCGGTGAAATCGCGCTTGGCGTCGAGATTGCCGACGCGGATGACCGGCGCGACGAGGCCCTTCTCAATCATCGCGATCTGGCGGGCGAAATTCGAGGTGACGAAGACTTCCCCGCGCCGGGGCCCGGTGTGGTTGAAGCCCCGCGTCCGGACGATGTGCAGGCGGTAACTCTGCCAGTATTGAAAGCCCAGGAGATCCTGGGCGACCTTGCTGACCGCGTATGGGCTGAGAGGGCGCAGCGGGTTGGACTCTTTCATCGGGACTTCGTTGGGGAGGACCATCCCGTATTCCTCGCTCGATCCGGCGATTTGAATCCGCGGCTCGAGTTCCTCCGCCAGGACCGCCTCGAACAGGTTGACCTGGCCGACGGCGTTGATCATGAAGGTCTCGGCCGGAAGCTTCCAGGATGCCGGGACGAAGCTCTGGGCAGCCAGATGAAAGATCCGGTCGGGGACAGCGGCCGCGAGCGTCTTTCGCAAAGAGCCCATATCTTTGATATCGGCCTCATGGAGGGAGATTTTTCCGGCCCGGACGAGCGGGGCGATGTTTTCCATCCGGCTCCGCCAGCGGACGATCCCGTGGACCTTGACGCCGGGATGATGAGCCAGGATGTACTCCGCCAGGTGGCTTCCCGCAAAACCGGTGATTCCCGTGATCAATACGTTCATGTGATTTGCAACTCCATCTGTCCGGTCCGCATATTCCGGCGCTCGTCTTCGATCGATTGAAGCATTTCCGGCGTCACGTCACCCGTAACATAATTCCCGTCGAAACAGGCCGCACAGAACCGACCGAGATTCGGATTCTCCATCCGGACGGCCTTGATCAGGTTCTCCTGTGTCTGATAGATGACCCGGTCCGCCCCGATCCGCCTGGCGATATCCTCGAAATCGCGGTCGCGGGCGACAAATTCCGTCCGGGTTTGCATGTCGATGCCGTAAACGCAGGGATGACGGAGCGGCGGAGAACAGGAGGCGAAATAGACGTTCCGGGCCCCGCATTCCCGGACCAGCCCGATGATAGCCCGGGAGGTGTTGCCCCGGACAATGCTGTCGTCGACCAGGAGCACGTTCCGGTCCTTGAATTCCGAGGCGATCGGGTTGAGCTTGAACCGGACCATGCTCTGGCGGTCGTTCTCGGCGGGCATAATGAATGTCCGGCCGATATATCGGTTTTTGACCAGGGCTTCACGGTATTTCAGGTCGAGCCTCCGGGCGATTTCGATGGCCGCGTCCCGGGCCGAATCAGGGATCGGGACCACGATGTCAATCGGCAGGCCCGTCTTGCGGATTTCCTCGGCCAGGAGCTCGCCCAGGTGGACCCGGGCCCGGTAAACGTTGACCCCGTCAATGATCGAATCGGGCCGGGCGAAATACACCCACTCAAACAGGCACGGCGAATGGGGTTTGACCGAGATCCGCTTCATGTGGATCTCCCGGTCGCGATCGATGAAAATCGCCGAACCGGGGGCGACGTCGCGGATGTCGCCGAAATTCATGATGTTGAGGCAGACGCTTTCGGAGGCGACGGCGTAGGACGGGATGACGCCGTCGCGACGCTGGCCCCAGACAAGCGGTTTGATTCCGTAGGGATCCCGGAACGCGACCATCCCCTGGCCGGCGATGAAGGCGACGACGGAATAGCCCCCGATGATCTGCCGGAAGACCGATTCGACGGCATGAAACACGATTTCGGGGGTCAATTCGCCGGGGTTCTGCATTTCCAGGGCAACGGCGAATACGTTGAGGATGCATTCGACGTCGTTTTCGGAATTGAGGAGGCGGTGGTGTTTTTCCGCGAGGTGTTTTTTCAGGGCGGCGTAATTCACCACGTTTCCGTTATGGGCCATAATGATGCCGAAGGGCGAGTTCAATTGAAACGGCTGGGCGTCCTCGCCCCGTCCGCCGCCGACCGTCGGATATCGGGTGTGCCCGATCCCGACCTTGCCGGTCAGGCGCTCGGCGTGGTCGGCGTTGAATATGTCCCGGACCAGCCCGTTGCCTTTCTTGGTGTGAAAACGATCGTCATAAGTGATTATCCCCGCCGAGTCTTGTCCCCGATGCTGGATGGCCAGCAGCCCCTGGTAAAGATCGCGAAAGACTTGTCCGTTGGCCCAGATTCCGATGACGCCGCACATGGATTTACCCGCCGGGAATTATAACAGAATCGGGGAGCGCGGCCTATTTCCGGTCCTTATAATAATTCTCGTAGAACAACTTGAACTCGACGCTTTTTTTCTTGATCCGTGTCCACCACTCTTTGTTCTCGACATACCATTTCACGGTCGAGGCGATCCCGTCCTCGAAATCGATCTTCCGTATCCACCCCAACGCCTTTATTTTGTTCATGTTAACGGCATACCGCCGGTCGTGGCCGAGGCGGTCCGGAACGAACTTGATCAGGTCTTTGGAGGCGCCGACCAATTTGACGATCCGCCGGGCGACCTCGATGTTCATCCGCTCGTCGTTGGCTCCGATGTTGTAGACCTCCCCAAGCCGGCCCCGTCGGGCGACGAGATCGATCGCTCGGCAATTGTCCTCGACGTGGAGCCAGTCGCGGACGTTCCGGCCCTTTCCGTAGAGCGGCAGGTTTTTCCCCTCCAGCGCGTGAGTCGTAAACAGCGGTATGAATTTTTCCGGGTATTGATACGGGCCGTAATTGTTGCTTGGCCGGACGATGAGGACCGGCGAGCCGTACGTCGTGTGATACGCCTGGACCATCCGGTCGGCCCCGACCTTGCTCGCGGCATATGGCGAGG
This sequence comes from Candidatus Aminicenantota bacterium, assembly GCA_026393895.1. GTDB lineage: Bacteria > Acidobacteriota > Aminicenantia > Aminicenantales > UBA4085 > JAAZPG01. Next base: position 14,368 of record JAPKZG010000005.1, on the reverse strand, counting down.
AGGGATTGAGGGAGTCGGTTTCCTTGAAAAAACCCTTGTCCCGGCTGCCGTAGACCTCGTCGGTGGAGATATGAACGAAAAATTCGACCTGAGGGGATTTCCGCAGCGCCTCGAGCAGGACATAGGTCCCGAAGACGTCGGTCAGGACAAACTCCCCCGCGTCTACGATCGACCTGTCCACATGGGTTTCGGCGGCGAAATGAACGACGCCCTGGACATGTTCGAAAATGCCGGCCACTAACCCGGCGTCGCGAATATCGCCGTGGACGAACTCATGGCGTAGGTCGCACTTGAAGTCGGCCAGGTTTTCAAGGTTCCCGGCGTAAGTCAATTTATCGAGATTGACGATTTTGATTTCGTCGTATTTCCCGAGCATCATCCGGATGAAATTGCTCCCGATGAAACCGGCTCCGCCGGTGACGAGAATTGTTTTGCCGTTCAGGGAGCGTTCGGGGACGGCCCTCGCGGCCGTTTTTTTCGCGAGCGCGGTTTTCTTGTTCGCCTTCATCATCAGCCGTCTTTCCGTTCCCACTCGTAGGGGATCTCCCCGGAATGGGGGTCGAGCCGTTGCTCGTCCGGATTCTTGTAATTGTACGGCTCGGTCGGGATGTTGACGACGATCGACTCCTCCGGGCCCGCACAGATCCAGCCGTGGTAAACGCCGGCCGGAATATGGATCAGGAGCGGGTTGTGAACGCCCATGTAGAGCTGGTTGATCTCGCCCTTGGTCGGGGATCCTTCCCGGGCGTCGCAAAGCGCGACCTTGACCATCCCGTGGACGCAGGCCATGTTGTCGGCCTGCTTCTCGTGCTTGTGCCAGCCCTTGATGACGCCCGGATAAGTCGTCGTCATGTAGGCCTGGCCGAATTTTTCGAAACATTCGTCGTCGACCCGGAAGATTTCCATCAACCGGCCCCGTTCGTCGGGAATCACCTTGAGTTTTTTGAGGATGACGCCTTGAATCATTTTAATCCCCCGCCGCGAACTTCGCGAGACAACCGCAGCAGATAATCGCCGTAGGCGTTCGGGATGAACCCGGCCAGGCGGCGCAATTCCTTCGCATCGATGTAGCCCTGACGATAAGCGACTTCCTCGGGACAGGCGATCATGAGGCCCTGCCGGTCTTCGACCGCCTGGACGAAATTGGCCGCCTGGAGAAGCGACTCGTGGGTCCCGGCGTCGAGCCAGGCCACGCCGCGGCCCATCTCCTCGACCTTCAGTTCGCCCCTCCGCAGGTATGCGAGATTGAGGTCGGTGATTTCGATTTCGCCGCGCGCCGACGGTTTGAGGGCGGCCGCGAATTCCGCTACCCGGCCGTCATAGAAGTAGAGCCCCGGAACGGCGAAATGCGACCGCGGCTCGGCCGGTTTTTCCTCGATGCTGACCGCCCGGCCCCGGCGGTCGAATTCGATTACGCCGTAGCGTTCTGGGTCTTTCACCGGATAGGCGAAAACGATCGCCCCGGATTTCAGTCGGGCGGATTTTTTCAACTGGCCGGCCAGCCCGTGACCGAAAAAGATGTTATCGCCCAAAATCAGGCAAGCGGGCTTTCCGGCGACGAAATCGCGGCCGATGAGAAACGCGTCCGCCAGGCCCCGCGGCTCGTCCTGCGCCCGGAACGTGAACCGCAACCCCCATTGCCGGCCGTCCCCGAGGAGGTCGCGGAAAGCGCCGAGCGACTCGGTGGTGGTGATCACCAGGATTTCCCTGATCCCGGCCAGCATCAGCATGGACAGGGGGTAATAGATCATCGGTTTATCATAGACGGGAAGAAGCTGCTTGCTGACCGAAAGAGTCAACGGGTTGAGGCGGGTGCCCTTGCCCCCGGCCAGGATTATTCCCCTCATCGGATCATCCTTTCGTCGGAATATCTAAAAATATAGCACAGATTGACAGAATTTCACAAAATCACTACCCTGAAAGCGGAGAAATCCCGGGGCGGGAGATGGAATGGATCATTTAAAAAAACGTCGGCTTCTCTTCGGCGCGGCAACGGTCACGTACGCGATCCTAGTGAGCGTCTTTTACTGGAAATACGTGCCGCTGGTTGCCGGCTACCAGGTCGCCCTCGCTCCCCTTCTTCTGATCGTGACGATCGTAACGGCAATCGACGTCCGGCGAGGCCTTCTGGCTTTCATTTTTCTATTCCCGTTGATCAACAATCTTCCCTATTTTTTCAAACTTTACGAACCCCTCCCGATGGCCCCATCGGCCCTTGTCCTGTTTCTCTTTTTTTTCCTGGGATGGCTGCTTCACCGGACGTTCGCGGCTCCCGATCCGGCCGGCGAAGGGGAGAAGCCGAGCGAATCCATATTCACTCCCCTCCGGCTTTTTACCGCGCTCGTCGCGGTTTCCGCCCTGATCACGTTTTGGCGTTACACGAATTTCTTCCCTCTCTGGAGACCGAGGGTATATGAACTCGTCACCAACGCCTTCGGAACGAGCGCCGGCGGGGCGCTCATGAGCGTCGTCTTCTACAGCCTGACCTACCTGACCGGGATCGCGTTTTTCGCCATTCTTGTCCGGGCCGTCCGCTCCGAGGCGTTCATCCGCAAGGCCATCACCATCCTCGGCGCTAGCACGCTTCTTTCGGTCGGATTCGGTTTAATTCAACATTTTCATTCTCTGACCCTAGGCAATAATCCCCTCAGCATCCAACAAGGACTTTTAAATGCGACATTTAAGGATGCTTTGTCATTCGGCGCTTTTCTTTCGATGAGCATTCCGTTTTTTCTAGGAATCCTTTTTTCGCTTAAGGGGCGATCCCGTTTGATTCTTTCGTTGACAATTATCCCCTCAGGATTTTTATTATTCTATGCCGGATCGAAAAGCGGCCTAATATCCTTTTTAGCCGCACTTCTCGCACTGGCGTTGTTTGCGCTCGGGACATTCCTGAAACACGGCTATTTTACGGCGAAAAAATTCCTTTCGGTCGCATTAGCCGTCCTTGTCCTCGCCGGCGCCTCGACAATTATCTTTTCCCCCAAAATATCTCCCCTTCCTTCTCTCAGAAAATCAACCACGATCGTCCGCATGAACTCTTTTCAGCGGGCGATCGCCAACCGATTGGATAATCATTGGACAATCGCCGGACGGATTATTCAGGGCTATCCGTTATCCGGTCTCGGAATGGGGTCCTTTATCATCGAATCGTCCAACATCGCAAAAAAATACGCGCCAAAATATGAACATCCCGAATCGGCCGAAAACCTTCTTCTCCAAATCGGATCGGAATTGGGAATCCCGGGAATTCTCCTCTTCCTCTGGGTTCTTTGGAAAATTCTCGGGCGAGGGGTTCATTCCTATCGCGCGGGGCCGCCATCTTCTTTCAACCGCGCCCTTGTTCCGGCCGCCGCGGCCGGTCTCATTTCTTTTCTTCTCAATACATTGACCCATTCCTACATCGGGAGTAACGAAATTCATTACGTGTTTTGGTTTCTTGCGGCCATGCTCTTCTCGGCTGCCGCCTCCCCTCTCCCGTCGAGCAAAACCGCCGCTTTTCGTTCGCCCGTTCTCCGATTTTCCGCGTTAGCCTTGATCTTCATCAGCGGTTTATCCCTCCTCTGGAGTTCCACTCATTCGCTTTCGCTTAACGAACAGACCCGACGATACGGCCTCCGGCAGGAGTTTGGTCTCGGCCCCGGCGAAAAAAACAACGAGGGAATCGAATTCCGTTGGAGCGGCCGATTCGCGGGAATCCCTTATCAAATCGATGCTCCGAGAATAGACATTCCCCTTCTCGTCTCTCATCCGGATATCAGCGTCCGGCCGGTTCGAATAAAAATATTCGTTGCCGCGGACCTCGCAACAAAACCGAAGCTAATCCGGGAAATCATTTTGAAGGAAAGCCGGTGGGAAACGATCAAACTTTCTGTGCCTGACGGCATCCGGGGATCCGCTCTCCTTCTATTTGAGGTGGATCGAACCTGGAATCCTCGGAAAGAGGGTGTCTCCGCTGATCTGCGCAACCTTGGCGTAGCCATCGGAATTATAAAAAGCTCCGGCTGAAAGATTTAAACGGATTTAGGAAAAGCTGCGCCAGAATTGGCCCAGCTGCTAAAGAGGATTAATTTATGATCTACCAACGAATAATCGAAACGCCTTCTCCGTCGGGCTTAAAGGTGGGGACAATCTCCTTGAGAAGTTTGGTAATCGCCTCTTTGCGGCAAGTTCCGGACAGGCTGCAATCGATCAATTGATCGACCGATCGCCATAACTTCGCGGCCTCAAAGGGTTTGGAATTCTTCGCCCGGAAGATCTTTTCGTTTTCGGTTTTCTCTGACCCTTCCTCCGAGCCGATCAGTTCCTCAAAAAGCTTTTCTCCCCCCCTCAAACCCGTGTACACGATCGGAATGTCAACGTCCGGTTTAAGGCCGCTCAGCCGAATCATTTCCCGGGCCAGATCGTCGATCTTGACCGGGTCGCCCATGTCCAGGATATACGCTTCGCCGCCGTGACCCGCCGCCGCGGCTTCGAGGACGAGAAGGACGGCTTCTGAAACGGCCATGAAATACCGCTTCATCTCGACATGAGTGACCGTCACGGGGCCGCCCTTCTTGATCTGTTCCTTGAAGAGCGGAATAACGCTGCCTCGGCTTCCCAGGACGTTTCCAAACCGTACCGAAATGAACCGGGTTCCGCTCATCGAGTTCAGGGCCTTCAGAATTTCCTCGCCGACCCGCTTCGTGGCGCCCATGATGCTCGTCGGATTGATCGCTTTGTCGGTCGAAATATTCACGAACCTCTCCGTCCCGAACCGCACCGCGGCTTCGCCCATGATCCTCGTTCCCCGAATGTTCGTCTTGACCGCCTCGTCGGGGTAATGCTCGAGGATGGGAACGTGTTTCATCGCCGCCGCGTGGAGGACCACTTCCGGCCGAAAGGTTTCGAAGACCCGGCCGATTTTCGCCTGGTCGCGGATATCGGCAACCACCGGAACCATATCGACGACGGCCTTTTTAAGTTTGTTCATGGTGTAGAATAATTCGGTTTCGTCATTGTCCAGCAGGACGAGGCTGGCCGGTTCGAACTGCGCGATCGTCCGAGCCAATTCGCTGCCGATCGAACCTCCTGCCCCGGAAACCAATACCCGTTTTTTATTCAGAAATTTCCTGATTTTTTCATAATCGATTTTGACCGGATCCCGCCCCAAAAGATCGTCGACCTCGATGTCTTTGATATCGGTGAGAGAAACCTTCCCTTCGATGACGTCATGAATCCCGGGAAGGACCTTTGTTTTTACCCCGTTGCCGGCCTTGCGGATGAGTTCGACGATCTCGCGGATATCCTTCGAATCGCCCGAGGGGAGCGCGATCAGGACTTCATCGATTCCGTTGCCGCCCAGAATTTTGGGAATATCGCCACGCTTTCCCAGAACTTTGACTCCGTGGATGCTCACGCCCTGTTTCGCTTCGTCGTCGTCGATGAACCCGATCGGAAAATGAGTGGATTTCCGGCTGTCCTGCATTTCCCGGACGATCTGCTCCCCGGCCGAACCCGCCCCCACGATCAGCACGCGCGAATGGCCGCTGAGCAGGCCGGTTTTCCGGTAACGGTATTCACGAACGATGCGTTTCGAGACGCGGAGAATGCTCAGCAAGACGATCGTGAAGTTTAAATCCAGCAGGAGAACGGATCGCGGGAATTCTCTGAACACCTTGAACGGCTTGAGGAAAAACAACAGGATTCCCATCAGGAGAAACCCGATCAGAAGGGCTTGAAGAAGCTTCAGGAGTTCCTTGAAGCCAAAAAAACGCCAGGTCACGTTGTAGAGCCCATGAACCGCGATCATGGACATTTTCAAGGCCAGGGCCACCCCGATATAGATCCCTAAATTCCGAATATAAACGGCCGGGATTTTCCCGTCATAGCGGAGCCAGAACGAGGCATACATTGAAAAAGAGATCAGGAAGACGTCGGCCGTCAGAAAAAACGCCCTTCGCTTGAAGGACGTCGTCCGGAGAAGCGACCGGGCCGTCCGCTTCAGCCAGCTACCCTTGAATTTTCCCATACCTCTCTTCACTTTTTCTTTATGAGCGTCAGATAATATACGCCATCAAGGCGATTTTTTCAATTATCTGCCTGTCTTCTACTCCTTACCTGAAAGTATCTCCCGAAGAGAAGCGCACACAAAGGACAACTCCTCATCCCGCAATTCACGATAGAACTTCAGCAGAAACCCGCCTGTAAGGCCTATTTCCTGTCTGATTCCTATGGACGCTTAAACCAATAGAACACAGAGCCCAGATATTCCCATAGCAGCACACGATTTCCCTGCAAGGCGCCGGCTTCGGGCAGAAAACTGAAAACTCCCAATTTCCCCGAATCGGAAAAACCGCACGGAGCAGGGATCACGGCCAAACCGAATTTATTGAAACTGGCTACTGCCCTGCGCATATGCGAAGCATGAGTCACTAAAAACAGCGCTTCCGCGTCCGTACTCTTTACTATGGGCAATGCAAACCGAGCTTCCTCGAATGTCGTCCGACCGGATGTTTCCCAACGAATATCTCTTGAGGGGATTCCCATGGAAACAAGCCATTCGCGGGATACAGTACTGGCGGCATTTTTGTCGCCGAATAAACATCCGCCGGTCAGGATGATCGTGCATTCGCGTTCTTCGGCCTTGATTCTGCGATAAAGCCTGATGCCTTCGCTGAGCCGAATAATTGCCCAAGGTCCGGGAGACGCCGGAAGCGGCGAGAAACTCACCGGTACGCCTTCCACAATTCCCGCGCTCAGTATGATGATGGCGTTTGTTTTTTTTATTTGCGATTCCTGCACCACCCGATATTTATTTTCCAGACCACCGGCGAGCATTTGCTGAACTGGTCGGATAGAGAGTAGATACAGCCCCATAGCACCAATAAGGGAAAACACGCGTAGTCTTTTCCGCAACGCCGGATCAGCAACTGTCCTCGTTTTCCATGCACAAAAAATGAAAATAATGATAAAGCACCCGGGAGGCATGATCCAGCCGACCACGAGTTTATAGAGTATAGTAAACAACTTTTTTCCTATAACTTAATAATGCTCTCTCCTTACATAATAGCTACCGGTTATAAACAGAGCAGACCAAATCGCCAGTACCGTTAGAACAGCAATAATTCCAAATTTTTTGCTTATCAAAGCGCTAATTCCCACCAGCAACTGAAAAAGGCCATAACCAGCGGATACCTTCCAATGAGGGATTTGCCGCTCATTGGCCAATAACTGATAAATATGCCGCCGATGGGCTTGGGTCAGATTCTCGCCGGCCCGAATCCTGACAATCATCGTCGTCAGTTCATCGGCATAAAATGGAAACAGGAATGAAATCATGCACAGAAAATCCGTAACCGTCCGGGACGCAAGGAAAACCAGTCCGGCAAATACTCCGCCCAATAAAATGCTGCCGACATCGCCCATAAACACCCGCGCCCGGGGAAGATTGAACGGCAGAAATCCTAAGCAGGCCAACGCCATACAAACTGCCAGGAGACCGACCTCGGGCTGTTCTTTGTACGTTTCAATTGTTAACAATCCAAACCCGACCACCCCGCTGATGGCAGCGATGCCGTTGATTCCGTCCATAAAATTGAAGAAATTCGCTGTCCCAACGATAAAAACGATCCAAAACACGGTCATAAGAATTCTTGGAATACCTTGGTAGATGCCTGCACCCAACCCTATTACCAGGATCCCCATTAAAATAAATTGCACAGGCAACCGCAGTTTAGGCGAGATTTCGACCTGGTCTCCGCGAAGCGACAGTCCGGCCACAGCACCCAGCGGCAACCAAAGGGCAATCGGCATATCCAAAACAACAGCAGTCAATAGAAATGTCGACGCTATTCCTACCCCGCCCCCCTTGGGCGTTTCCCGCGAATGAGAACTCCGTATATTCGGTTGGTCAATCAGTCCAAGGCGACCGCCGAAACGGCCAATTACGAAGGCGCCGAAAGTGCCCAGGCCTATAGCGAGTAAGCCAAGGGCTAATTCACATCCCATGTTTCGCCTTTTCCGCTAGATGTCTTTTCGCAGTTTCAGTTAATTTTCACTCTATAACTTCACCACTACCGAAAAAAGCTTAAACGGAGTAAACCGATTATCTTTACAATTCTCCGGCTTGGCGCATATCCTCAACGGTCTCGCGCCAACCAGAAGCCAGGTCGTATTGCGCGCTAAAACCGAGGAAGCGGCTAATTTTTTCGCCGCTGACGGCAATGTCTTCAACGTACTTGTCTATCATGGCACGCGCAATCGGCGACTGACACCCCATGATTCTCGCGACATCTTCCAACAATCCCACTGTCCAACGCACCGGTTTTAACGGCAATGAATAGCGTGGTGGGATTCGCCCAAGCGCCAGGCTCATGGCCGCTATTAGTTGCTTCAACGTAGGAAATCGGCCATCGGTTACATTGAAAACCTGTCCAGCTGCCGCATGATGTGATACTGCCAACTTGACAGCACGTGCCAGGTCTTTGTCATAGATCAACGTACGCCTATTCGATCCATCGCCCACCGTTATAAATCGACCTCGTGCCAAAGCCTTTATCAGGCGCTGATAGTTGCCTTTGATACGAGCTCCATAAACCGCGCCAAAACGAAGCACGGTTCCAAGCGGAAGGCCATCGGCACATTTGGCATTCAAAACAATTTTCTCGGCAGCCAGCTTAGTCTCAGCATAAAATGTAGTCGGGTGGGTATTTGAATCCTCGTTGAGAATTTCGCCGTTTGAGGGGCCATATATAGCGATCGTGCTGGCCAATATGACCCGTTTAACACCAGCTTTGACCGCCGCGTCAATAACGTTTATCGTGCCGCCGACATTGATTCGTTCATATTTCTTGCGCAGTTCTGGAGGCGGATTGACGATGTGCAAGAGAGCCGCGAGATTAACCACCGCGCTTATACCTTCCATTGCAGATTGAACTGAGTTCAAATCGGTCACATCACCGATAAGCGATTGAACGCCGCTTGGAAATGCTCCCTGCGACAGGGTGTCAAGCGAGAAGGTGCGCACCTGATACCCAGCTGAGCATAACTCATCAACAACGCGCGGACCAACAGCGCCGGTTGCACCTGTCACTAAGACCTTCATTGCTTTAGCAGCTTTCCATAGGCTTTCATCGTCTCTACAACGGTCTTTGCCACGGTAAACTCGTTCATGGCAATTTCACGCCCCCGAGCCCCCATTTTTTGACGTAATTCTGGACTCTCAATCAGTTTCTGAATTGCATCCGCCAATTCTACTGTACTACGTACCGGAACCAGCAAACCGTTTTCTCCGTTACGTACCACGTCACGGCAACCAGAACTATCCGTCGTCACAATGGGACGTCCACTGGATGCAGCTTCAAGAAGCACTTTAGGCAGTCCTTCACGGTACGTAGGAAGGCAGACAATATGAGCTTGTGCCAATACCGCCGACATGTCATCGCGTCGTCCCCACCACTCAATCACTCCCTCCGTATGCCAGGCAGTTAGTTGTTTTTTGGGAATTGCCGAGAAATTATGCGAGTCCGAATCCCCCACCAAGATAAAACGCGCTTTTACGCCACGAATCTTGAGTCGTCTGGCAGCCCCAACGAATTCCTTAATTCCTTTATCCCACAACATGCGTGACGCGAGCATAACAACCGGGATACCTGAAGGCTCCGCCATTGGGGAAAAAGCATCCGTATCAACACCTGATCCTCGGATCAGAAATATCTTCTCTTCCTTGATGAAGCGCTCACGGATGAACATAGCACAGTCTTCCTGATTTTGTAATATTAGGAACGACCTGCTGCTGCTTAGGAGAATCCTGAATGCTTTGCTTATGGCAGGACGTAAGAGTCGGGCCATCGGCTTATCAGAAGTAAAGATATATCCCATGCCCGCAAGCGCATTCACCACATTTGGCACGCCTGCAATTCTAGCTGCAAGCGTTCCATAAAGAACCGGTTTCATTGCCACATGGTGCACAATATCCGGTTTTTCCTCTTGATAGAGTAAGGCAAGGCGAACAATCGTTGCTAACTCTGATAATAAATTTATGCTCCGACGTGAAATATTAAAAGGAATGAGTCTGATTCCAGCACGAAGAATAGCTTCGCTATGCTCGCCAACATGGGTTACCACTGTTACATCATATCCGGCAGCCTGTGCTGCCAAAGCGAGTGGCAGTCGATGAGAGATGAAATACCAATCTTCGGTGATAAAATAAAGGATCTTCGGACGGTTCAAGTAGTACTCTCTGGCCAGGTTTGACAATATCTCTTTGACACTCCCTTATTATCCTCCAGTTGCATTTATAAAGATCTGTTACGGCCTATCTCGGCCAGGCCGTCATAAAACGCCTCATAACGCTTCACCACGTTCCCAATCTCGAAATGCTCCACCACCCGCGCCCGAGCGCGTTCGCCTAACTCCGCCAGCTCTGCAGCCGGAAGTGCGAGCAGATCTTCCAGCGCGGCCGCCAATCCAGCCATATCACCGGGCGGTAGTGCCCGCCCGGTGTCACCAACGATATAAGCCGAATCCCCCACATCCGTCACCACACAGGGCACGCCGCAGGCCATAGCTTCGCCTAACACGTTAGGGAATGCCTCGCCGTGCGCAGGGGAAGCCAACACGTCCAGCGCTGCCATCAGGCGAGGAATGTCCCTGCGCAAGCCGAGCAAATGAGTAACGCCACCTGCCCCGGACGCATGGACCGCTCGCATCAGCTCAGAATTTTTATCATCTATCCCCTGACCAGCCAGCAAAAAATGCGTCGAGGGCATTTTTTTGTGCAATAAACCCGCTGCCTCGAAAAACCCGGTGTGATTCTTTTGCTGATCGAAGCGTCCTATCATCCCCACAAGAGACGCGTCTTCCCCCAAGCCTAACTCGGATCGTACGGATGCGTAAGCCGCCAAATCAGGCTTATAGCGAGCAAGGTCAAAACCATTCGGCACCACTACTATTTTATCCGCCGCATTTCCGAAATTTATATGTGCCTTCCGCGCCTCCTCGGAACAAGATAAAATCCTATCCGGGACCCACCGAGACAACCCGGCGCAGGCCCGTATTACCGCCAGAGTTGTCCGCTTGTTTACTTTAGGAGAAAGATTGCCATGGCGGATGGACCAACCAATGGCTTTCACCCCTGCTATGCGCGCCGCTAGCCCGCCAACTAAATCAGCGTGGTACATCCAGGTGTGCACTACGTCCGGTTTTATCGTTTTAAGCCGTCGCACCAGCCGAGAAAAAACTATGGGAATCAGCATTCCCGGCCGCATACCAAGTGCTTCCACCGGAATTCCCAGCGCCTGAATACGCGGACCGATATCGCCAAGAGTCCCGAGAGAGATGACGTTCGGTGAGAACCGCGTGTCCAGTCGTTCCAGCACCTTAAGGAGCATTCTTTCGGCGCCGCCAACATTTAGGTCCGTGATAATAATAAGGAGTTTCATACATAGCCGCCCGGGAACACGCTTACGGCAGATACGTATATCGGCAATTCCCATCGTTGTAGTGAATAAGAGTTTAGAAAATCCTTTGCGTCCATAATCGCCATGGGATAATCGAATTCATTGGCGATATGGAAAAAACATAAGCGCCGCTTTTTTAACCGTTCGGCGATTGAACGAATGATTTCCGGCTCCACCTGTCTTCTCTCAAACTCTATAAGTTGAACAACAAGCGCTTTGCTCTAATACTCCCTTAAGTAGCAATAACGAGAATCCGCGCGTCTTGATTTTATTGATTTCCCGCTGGGAGAAGAGTCGGCATTTTGGGATTCTTAGTTATTTTTTTGCGTAGAACAAGATACCGCGACGAATTCATAATACGAACATATATAAAATAAAAAACGAAGTCAAAGTACCCTGTTGGAAGCAAAATTGTATCGGTAAAGGCTCTGACATAAATTGCTAGCAACAATATAAAGAAACACTTGTTCTTTGATAGAGAACGTACTAAAGCATAGAACATCAATCCTATAATTGGAAAAGCAAACATACCAAAGCGGAAGTGCATCGCCAAAAACGAATTGTGCATATTCTCAAGAGGAAATATTTCTTCCAAGGCATCGCGATCAAAGCCAAGCAATACGGTTTTAAGGTTGAGTTTCTCTTTATACTGATCCAGAATAAGGATTCGCGGATCTTCTATCGCACTTTTGCTAGAAAACTTTTCAAAAGAAAATGATTTGTGAAAGAGATTAAAATTAATCCTGATGTCTCCAAAGAGGATTATTCCGACTACGATAACTCCCAAACCAATAAAATAATAGTCAAAGCGAGCCCGGCGCCGCTTACTTACAAATAAACCAACCAATATGATCCCAGATGCAATTATTCCACCTCTCCCCAACGCCCATACGCTTAACATAAATACAATGAGAGCGGGAATAAGACTGAAACGCTTATTTTCATCCGCGCATCGACCGTATACCAAACAGCCAAGGAAAATCATAACCGTTGAAACATGATTAGCACTACGCCCAACAAGGACATTAGAAGGGGCAACTCCAATTAACATTGAAATAATAAAATAACCCGCAACTAATATAAAAGCCCATAATAACATACGAGAGAAAACCTTTTTATTTAGTAATGCTAAAGCAAACCCGATTTGAGGTGGTATTAATAATAGTGAATCAAGTTCCCCAATTGATCCCTGCTTTATCGCATCGAGACAAATACCTGAAAATATCAAAACAACAATCACCCAAAGCGATGAATAATGAAACGATCTTTTCGAGAATTGGATCAGACATAGAGACGTCCCGCATACAAAGGATATGATCCTCAGCGATATCAAATCCGATATGAAAAATCCAATTTGCGAAAGGACCCCAATTAAAAATATGAAAGAAATAATCCATTTCTTTCTATTATTCATCGATTAAACTTCCATAAAGGAAGAAATTCGGCAAGTTTCGAATACGGATTTGCTGTATAAAACTCGACGTGACGGCATTCCATCGCTAAGGTTCGTAATGCGATATCGATCGGCATGCCAAATTTTGCCATTCCCGTTTTATGAGGAGTGTCTGGTTTTTTAAATATATTTTCGATACCGTATTTCGCTGCAATATTAGGATCATCGTAGAAATAGCGTGAATCGTTTAGGTCCACTCCGCAATAAACTATTTTTTCGTACAATAAAGCGACGCCAAGCCACGCTAAACAAAATATTGAAGCTCTTTTCTGAAGGAATATATATTTCTCCATTCCAAAACGAAGAGTCCACCGAATCACTGAACGAAGCGTGGATTCATCGTTGGTTAGTATATCGCTGAATAGCGGAGCGGAAAACGAGGACATATCATAAATCTTCCTCATTAAAGATACCGATGGATTTTTCCAGATCATCTCGCGAATACGGCCATCCGAATGTTTGAGCTGTGCTTCCCGGTATATCGGCTTGTACCATGAATTTAAAATGGACTTCTCTCGAGACGCCTCCAAGAAATAATAATTTTGTCTCACAGGCAAAAGACATGTGGATGTTGTTCCCGCTACATCGTAGTTTGCAATTTCTCGCCAGTTATCATCAGTAAGAGATTTCAGCGAGTATCCTGCCCCCAGAATAAAAAGCACTTTTGATCGTTTTGAACGCCCTAAATGATGAGGTTGGACGATATGACAATTATCGCGGATAGAATGAATGTATGTGCGAAGTGAATAATACACGATATATGCGAGATTAGTAATAATGAAGTCATTTAATCCCCAATGCTTTGATATTTTATTTCGAATACTTTTTTTCATATATTCAATAATCCAATACAATAATATTAGGCGATTATAAACGATTTTGCACCAAATGACAGACGTTTTGGGCCAGCAATTTGAAGATAATCTCCTTACGATGATTATACCGGAACTCCATCTCCTTAAGGTAGAGAGGGAATTTATCCGGAGAGACACCGTGGAACTTGATCAGACGTTCCTTGGCGAAGGACCAAAAGCCTTCCAACCCGTTCACGTAGACTTTTCCGCTCGCATACCTTTTTTTGTGATCGACCCGGAGATGGCGATATCCGCAAAACATCAACGTATCATAGCTCCGAAATTTATCAGTGTAGACGATCGATCCGCGACGGACCGTCTTGATCGTCATATTCAACAAAGAGGCGGCCGTGACATCTTTGACAACATCGACCTTAACCACTCCATTTCGCTCTAGAATGCCGAAAACAGGGACTTTATGATGAGCTCCGCGTCCACGTTTTCCCTTCCGTTTTCCTCCGAAGTACGATTCATCCATTTCGATCTCGCCGCGCAGAAGATCGTCCGCTTCCGGAGTGAGGGCCACGATCTGTAAACGTCAAGTACTTTTCCCAGTAACGCGGTAAGGAAAAATCCCAGGAGCACGGTAAGGAGATTTCCCAGAGCCGGCATCGGAATGA
>JAPKZG010000054.1 GCA_026393895.1 Candidatus Aminicenantota bacterium | reverse complement strand
TGCCGGCCGAGGATGTTGAGACGAATCGCCCCCGAGACGACGGCGATGGAGATCAGGATCAGAAGACCGCCGACGAGAAATCCGACCGCGTCGCTCAACCGGCCGAGGGCTCGGATGCGATCCGACCAGCGGCGGTTGAATTGGACGTCCTCCACTCCCGGAAGCGTTCGGACTTCATTGATCAACCGGGTGATGGGCGCTTCCGGGGCGGCTGGATCGCGAAGGGTCGCCTCGATCGAGGCCGGCAGGGGGTTGCGGCCGAGATTGTCCAGGACATCTTTCAGGTCGGGGAATTCCTTGAGGAACCGGGCGCCGGCTTCTTCCGCGGTGACGGTCTGGATCGAGGCGACCAGCGGCGACTGGCGGGTCCGGTCCTTGATTGTCCGCTGCTCATCGGCGGTCGCGGAGGATTTCAAGTAGACGACGACGGCGACGTCCTTGGAAAGCGCGCGGGCGCGGCCGCGGAGGTTGTTCGATAGGGACAGAAAGAGACCGGCCATCAGGAACGAGAGAACGAGGACGGCGAAGGAGACGGCATGGCGGGTTTTTCCCCGGCGGAGATGGCCGAACGCGTCGCGGACAGCGCGCCCGATTTTTCGGCCGGTCATGCCGCCCCCCGTTCCCGCAACCGGCCTTCCTTGAGGGCCAGCACCCGGCCGGCGAATTTGCGGACGATTTCCCGGTCATGGGTGCAGATGATCACCGTCGTCCCCTGCCGGTTGATTTCCCGGAACAGGCCGATGATTTCCGAGGCGAGGTCGGGATCCAGGTTTCCCGTCGGTTCGTCGGCCAGAAGAAGGCGGGGATTGTTGACGACGGCCCGGGCGATGGCCACCCGCTGTTGCTCCCCATAGGACAGGTCGGCCGGCGTGTTCCAGATCCGGTGATGGAGCCCGACCATGCGCAGGGCCAGGAAAACTTTGCGCTTGACGTCCTTGGCCGGAAGACCGAGGACGCGGAGGGGCACGGCGACGTTGTCGAAAACGCGGCGCTCGGCGAGAAGCCGGAAATCCTGGAAAACCACGCCCATGGTCCGGCGAAGGATGTAGATTTTAGCGGGGGGGATGCGGCCGATATCAGTTCCGTCGACCAGAATGTGTCCGTCCGTGGGCGGACATTCACGCGTCATCAGCCGCAGGATCGTGGATTTGCCCGACCCGCTCGGGCCGGTGATGAAACACATTTCCCCGGCGGCGACGGTGAAGGAAACGTCGGAGAGAGCCCAGGCGGGTTTGTGATACTGCTTCCAGACTTGATTAAACTCGATCATCGGGGCCAGGACCGGACCGATTATAACACCCTCAAAGGGTGAAGAGGTACATTAGCCAACCGAACAGGATCGCCCCGCCGACCATGACGGCGAACATGACCAGGCCGTATTTGAGGCCGCTTTTTTTTTCGTCCCGGCGGAGGAACGAGAGAACGATCGCGACGAAGGCGGCGTAGAGGATCATCGAGAGGAGATGGCTGCGGAAGATCATGACTTGGTCCCCGCGGCGATATCGTAGGCGTCAAGGGCGATGAGAAAATTTAAAAGCCCCGCCCCGGCGATATAGGCCGTGCCGAATTCGAATGTCGCCAGCTTCAGGTCGCCGACTCCGACCGGAATGAACCTGGAGAGAAGATACAGAAGGCCGTTGCCGATGTCGGCGAAAAAGGCCAGGATGGTCAGCGGGTTTTCGGTCTGGAACGGGTAGATCCGTCCGCCGTGGGCGAAGCCCAGGGCCGTCATGGCTGCGATGCAACCAAAAAAGACCGCACCCCGCACGTATTTTTTTTGGGCGAGGTGGCCGAGGCCGGGCACGGCCCAGCCCAGAACCATCATCACAACGCCTTTGATTTTCATGGCGGACGACATCTTAACAATCTTTAATCGGAGACACAATACCCGTTTCCTCATTTCGACTTTCCCCGCGGAATCTCTGATTGTCGCGAATATCTTCCTCCAACCGCTCCCTAGTGTCCCGTCTTTTAAGTTCCTTGCCTATGTCTTCTGAAGAGACGGGACACTTCCAAGGGGGAGTCAAGCTCCCCCTTCGGCGCTTCGCTGAACCCCTGAGGGGGGCCACGCCGCCCCCCTCAAACTCCCCGGCGGTGTTGCTTTTAGGAAATGATCTCTATTTGTGCAAGATATTTTCGAGACGCAACACTAGCTCCCGAGGGTCGCGAAGGACGGCAAGGCCAGGAACCAGTCCCAAGGCTTACTTATCGGCTGTGCCGATACATTGCCCTGACTCCCAATGGTCGTGTAGGGCTGCAAAGCCTGGAGGGGAAGCAGGGCTGGCTTGTCCTACACGACCTTTGGGAGTTAGGAGAAGGCATTCGCAACTATTTTGAGATTCCGTGAGCTTCATTTTTTCGTATCAAGAAGAGTCAAATCGGATCAATTAGAAAAACGGGTATTGCGTCTCCGATTTAAACGTCTAGAATGGTGGGGTGCCAGAACTCCCAGAAGTCGAAACAATCGCCGCCGGTCTGCGGGCCGGAATCGTCGGGCTTCGGATCAAGACGGCCCGGTGCCGCCTCCCCAAACTTCTTCGGGCGACTCGGCCCGAAGCCCTCGGAGCCCTCGCGGGGACGCGGATTTCGGCCGTGCGGCGGCGGGGCAAGATCCTGATCGTCGAGGCGTATCCCCGGGCGCTTCTTTTTCATCTCAAAATGACGGGACAGTTTTTCTGGGCGCGTCCTGACCGCCCGCTCGACAAGCACACCCACTTCATTCTTTCCTTCGCCGACGCGGCGGAGGAATTGCGTTTTCGGGACGTCCGGAAATTCGGTTTTCTCCGCTGTCTCTCCTGCGGCGAGGTCGACACGTGCGATGAAGTCGGCCGGCTCGGGCCCGAGCCGCTCGAAATCATCCCCGAAGAATTCGCGGCCCGGCTGTCCGTGCGCGGGGGCCGGTTGAAAAGCGTTCTCCTTGATCAGCGCGTCCTGGCCGGAGTCGGAAACATCTATGCCGACGAAGCGCTCCACGCGGCGGGCCTCCATCCGCTGACGGCGGCGAACCGATTGAGTGCGGCGGAAAAGCGGCGGCTATGGACGGCGCTCCGCTGCATTCTGAAAGCGGCGATCGCCGCCGGCGGGTCAAGCATCCGCGATTACCGGAGCGTCGGGGGGGAAATCGGCGATTTTCAGACCCGCCACAGGGTTTACGGCCGGGAAGGGGAGAAGTGCCGCCGTTGCGGCGGGACGATCCGGCGGATCGTCATCGGCGGACGGGCGACTTTTTATTGCCCGAAGTGCCAGCGTAAAAAATACTGAACCGTGCCGTTTTGCGTTGCCGCCGATAAAGAAGAAAAACATTATCCGGGCCGCTCCTTTTTTTTGACATCCCAAACCAATTCGCTATAATGCGGAAGGCCGTCTTCAATTCGACCGCGGGAGGGATGGGCGTGGTTTTTTCGTCCTTGGACGAAATCCTGGCGTTCGCCATCGTCCGGGAGGAGGAAGCCGCCGCTCTCTACGCCGAAATGGCCGGGAAGGCCGGAACGGAGCCCCTCCGGGTTCTCTTGGGCGATTTGGAAGCGGAGGAACGTCGACACAAAGTCCTCCTCGAAAAATACCGGGCGGGAGCGCCGGTGCCGTCGGCCGGATCGCCGGTCCCGGATTTGGGGCTGACCGACGGATTGACGGTGGAATCCGTCGGGCCGGACGGCTCGGCCCAGGATGTCCTGATCCTCGCCGCCCGAAAGGAAGCCCGGGCGGCCGATTTATACGGCCGGATGGCCGCGGCGGCGGCGGATTCCGAAGCGAGAAACTTGTTTGAATTTCTGGTCCGGCAGGAGCTTCGGCACAAGTTCCGGCTGGAAAACGAATATGAATCGCGCGTCCTCCCGGAGGATTGAGCGTCCGACGCCCGAAGGAAAGGAGCAACCGATGTCGAAATGGGAATGCACGGCCTGCGGTTATGTTTACGATCCCGCCGTCGGCGACCCGGATAACGGAATCAAGCCCGGCACATCCTTCGAATCCCTGCCCGACGACTGGACCTGTCCGCAGTGCGGCGTGGGCAAGGATTATTTCCGGAAGGTAGAAGACTGAGAATCGGGATTCGCAGGTTTCGTGAACGTCGTCATCGTTGGAAATGGTCTGGCCGGAACCGTGGCGGCCAAGTCCATCCGGGAACTGGATGAACGTGCGTCCATCGTCATTTTCGCCGCCGAACGCCGACTTTATTATCCCCGGCCGAACCTGATCGAATTCCTCGCCGGCCGTCTGCCCGAGGGAAAAATATACGCCTTTCCGGCCTCCTGGTCGGAGAAAAACCGGATCGACCTCCGGCTCGGGACGCCGGTCCGTCGGATCCGTCCGGCCGAAAAGACGGTCGAAGCGGCCGACGGGACGATCGTTCCTTATGATCGGTTGCTCCTGGCCGACGGGGCCTCTTCGTCCGTCCCGCCGGTCGCCGGGACCGGCAAAGCCGGGGTCTTCACGGTCCGGACGCTCGACGACGCCCACGCTCTTCTGGATTATTTTCAGACTCATCCGCGCGTCGTCGTCCTGGGCGGAGGCCTCCTCGGCCTCGAAATCGGCCGGGCGTTGCGTACCCGCGGCGCCGAAGTCACGGTCGCTGAAATCTTCCCCTCCCTTCTGCCGCGGCAGCTTGACCCGCCGGGCGGCGATATCCTGAAATCCCGGATCGAGGAAACCGGCATCCGTGTCCTCCTGGGCGTCGCCGCCGAGGAAATCACCGGCGATGCCGAAGCGCGGGGAATCCGGTTCAAAGACGGGTCGCGCCTGGAAGCCGACCTGATCGTCATCGCCGCGGGCGTCAAGCCGAACACGGCGCTCGCCCGCGAGGCCGGGCTGGCCGTCGACCGGGGCGTCGTGGTGGACGACCGGATGGCCGCGACGGCGGAGGGCATCTTTGCGGCGGGGGACGGGACCCAGCATCGCGGCCGCCTTTACGGGATTATCCCCGCGTCGTTCGCTCAATCACGGGTTGCCGCCGAAAATATCTGCGGCCGGGTGAAACTCTATGAAGGCACGATTCCGTCCAATCAGTTGAAAGTCTCCGACTTGGCCTTCCTATCCGCGGGAATCATCCGGCCCGAGGAACCCGGCTTTGAGGAAATCCGATTGTCCCGGCCCGAATCCGGAATCTATAAAAAAATCGTTCTCAAAAACGGCGTTCTTGCCGGCGCGATCTGGATGGGAACGAAAACCGGGGCCGCGGAAATCGGCGCGGCCGTCGCCGCGGGCCGGAACGTCGCCGCCTGGAAGTCGGAAATCCTTGAAGACGGCTTTGATTACAAACGCCTATGAAAAAATCATTTGTTCCCGCCCTCCTCCTGATCGCGGCGTACGCCGCGCCCGGCACCGCCCAGACCGCGGTCAACGTCAACGGCTATTTTTCCTTCGATGCGATCCGGGGACCCGCCGGCCTTCCCTCCACCGCCTGGAGCGTGACGAATCTTTGGGGCGGGCTCATTTTTTCCGGGTCGTTGTCCACGGGCGTGACGTTCGCCCTGGAACCGACCTTCGCTCCGGGAGAATCCGTCGGCCTGACCCAGGCCTGGGCCGGAATCACGGTTTCCCAGGGAATCGGAATCAAGGCGGGCCTTTTCCTCGTCCCCTTCGGAAAATACAACACCGCCCGCCGGCCCTATGAAACGACGTTGATTTCGGACCCCGATCCCATCGGAACCGCTTACCCGGTGAATTGGCGGGAATTGGGGCTCAAGGCCGAAGCGACGCTCGGGAATTTCAACGCGGCCCTTTTCGCCGGGAACGGTCTGGCCGAAGCCGCCGATTTCGGCTCCGGCCAGCAGTTTTCCGACAACAATCGGAACAAGGCCTGGGGGGGACGATTGGGCGTCGCCCTGAGTACGTCGCTGGAGGTCGGGGGATCCTTATACCGGGGCAAGGCCGACGCGGCCAACGAGCGGGCGATCACGATGGTCGGAGCCGATGCCTCCTGGGCTTCGGAGAGCATCCGCGCTTCGGGAGAATACGTCAAGGCGACGATCGAAAATCCCGGCCCCTTCGACAAGGGGACGGCCGAGGGATGGTTCGGGCTGCTCGAAATCCGTCGGGGCCAGTGGACGCCGGCCGCGTCCTATCAGCATTCCCGCGCCGACGATCCTTTTCACGGACCGGGATTTGCCGGCGCGGACGTCCCGGGAACGGGGATTTCCAGGAACGGGACGCGCTGGGCGTTCGGCGTCGCGTATTCTCTCGCGACAAACGTCCTTCTCAAGCTCGAGTACGATCGCGGGCGGGAACAGGGCGCGGACGGTTGGACGTCGACGATCCGGGCCCAGGCGGCCCTTCATTTTTAAGGATCGTGAGGTTTGTCATGGCGAACATCGTCATTCTCGGCACCCAGTGGGGCGATGAGGGAAAAGGCAAAATCGTCGACCTCCTGACCCCGGCGTTCGGCGCGGTCGCCCGCTATCAAGGGGGCCACAACGCCGGCCACACGGTCTACCTCCGCGGCCGGAAAATCGTCCTGCATTTGATCCCCTCGGGCGTCCTTCACCCGGGAACGCTCTGCCTCATCGGCAACGGCGTCGTGATCGATCCCAAGGCGTTCCTGGACGAACTCGAAGCATTAAAGTCTATCGTCGCGATCCGGGAAGAATCGATTGCCGTCAGCCGGACGGCCCATCTCATCCTTCCGTATCACAGCCTGCTCGAGCGGGCGTCCGAAGCGGCTCTGGGCGAGCGAAAAATCGGAACGACGTGCCGGGGAATCGGTCCGGCCTACGAGGATAAAATCGGCCGCCGCGGGATCCGGGTGAGCGATCTTTGCGACGCCGCCCTTCTCCGGGAGAAAATTTTCGCCAACACCGCGGCCAAGAACGAAATCGCCGTTTTGCGGGGTCTGGAACCGCTCGATCCGGAAAAAATCTTCGCCGAATATTCGGAATACGGAACCCGCCTGGCTCCCTTCATCAAGGACGTTTCCCGTCTCCTTTACGAAACGATCCGGGCGGGCCGGCCGGTGTTGTTCGAAGGCGCGCAAGGCGTACTGCTCGATATCGATCACGGAACGTATCCTTTCGTGACGTCCTCCAACCCGACGGCGGGCGGGGTCTGCACCGGGCTGGGCGTCGGCCCCACGGCCATCGACGCCGTGCTGGGCGTGACCAAGGCGTACGCGACCCGGGTCGGATCCGGCCCGTTTCCGACGGAACTTTTCGACGAGAAGGGGAAACTTCTGGCCAAGCGCGGCGACGAATTCGGGGCGACGACCGGCCGGCCGCGCCGGTGCGGCTGGTTCGACGCCGTGGCGGCCGCTTACGCCTGCCGGATCAACGGCATTTCGAAGGTGGTCATGACCAAGCCCGATGTCCTCGACGTCTTTCCGGAAATCAAGGTCTGTACCTCGTATCTTTATAAGGGCACGCCGCTTGGCGATTTTCCGGTCGAAACGGAAATCCTCGAACGGGTGACGCCCGTTTACGAGACCGTTCCCGGCTGGAAAACGCCCGTCCACGGCGTCAAGGATTTCCGGGACCTTCCCACGGAGTTCAAGGACTTCCTGAAGTTCATCGAGGACCGGATCGAAGCCGAGGCCGCCGTAATTTCCACGGGGGTCGAGCGGAGCGAAACGCTTTTCCGGGACGATGTCCTGGCCGGATTGATCGACCTGGCCGCCGTCCGAAAGGGGATCGCCGGCGCTTGACCGCCTGGGGCCGCCGCGGGACCGGGAACAGTCCATGACTGAAAAAATCAACGGCCGCTTATGGCAATGGATCGAAATCGACCGGAAGGCCTTGTTCTCCAATGTCCGGCGTTTCCGGGCGCTGGCCGGCCCGCGGCGCCGCCTCCTGGCGGTCGTCAAAGCGAACGGTTACGGACACGGCCTGATCGAAATCGCCCGCCTCGCCCTTTCCGCGGGCGTTGATTGGCTCGGCGTCCATTCCGCCGACGAGGGGTCGGCCTTGCGCGCGGCCGGTCTCGATGCGCCCGTCCTGATTCTCGGCCCGACGGCTCCCGGCCGCCTGGAGTATGCCCTTCGCGACGACCTTCGGTTCACCGTCTACGACCGGGAAACGGCCGAGGGCTTGTCCCAGGCCGCGGTCCGTCTGCGGACCAGGGCCCGCGTCCATATCAAGATTGAAACCGGAACAAACCGCCAGGGCCTCCGGGTCGCCGATTTGACCGCGTTTGTCCGGCGTTTGTCCCGTCTTCCCGGGATTGAAATCGAAGGCCTCTCCTCTCATTTCGCCAATATCGAAGACACGACTTCGCTCGACTATCCGAAACGCCAACTGGCCCAATTCGTCGAAGCGGCGGCGCTCGTGCGGAAAGCCGGGTTCGAGATTCCCCTCAGGCATATGGCGGCCACGGCCGCGGCGATCGTCTACCCCGAATCTCAATTCGGCTTGATCCGGTTGGGGATCGGCCTCTACGGCCTCTGGCCGTCGAAGGAAACCTACCTGTCCTGCCGGCTCCGGAAACGGAAACCTTTCGTCCTAAAGCCCGTCCTTTCCTGGCGGGCGAGAATCGCTCAGGTCAAGCGCGTCCCCAAGGGGGCGTTTATCGGGTACGGATGCACGTTCCGGACGACCCGTCCGACGCGGCTGGCCGTCATCCCCGTCGGTTATGCCGACGGGTATGACCGGGGATTGTCCAACGCCGCCCACGTCCTCATCCGGGGGAAACGAGCCGCGGTGAGGGGACGGATCGCGATGAATTTTTTCACCGCGGACGTCACCGATATTCCCGGCGCGGCGGCGGGCGACGCCGTCACCCTGATCGGCCGGGACGGCCGGGAAACGGTCTCCGCCGAGAGTCTGGCGGCCCTGGCCGGGACCATCGGATACGAAATCCTCGCCCGGCTGAGCCCGGCCATCCCCCGTCGGGTCGTCTGAACAACGGCATTACTTTTAATATAAAGTCTTCTTCCTGACGGAAAATACACAAGAAATCTCCTCGTTGCCGGATTAGCCTCCCGGAAGCCGCATAGCGGAGGGGGGCCCCAGGCTTGCATGGGGGGAACCGCCGGGACTGGTGCCCGCGGCTGGAGGGAGGCTAATCCGGCAAAAGGAGATTTCACTCCTCTTGCTATTTTCCGTTCTTCGTGGCATAAAGAATGAAGAGACATACCGATTCGTATTGGGAGGACCACATGAAGCGCATTGCCGTCATTCTCGTCATGGTGCTGGTGATCGGAAGACTGGCCCTGGCTACCGAAACGACCGTTCTGAAGGTGAAGGTCCAATCGGCCAACATCCGGACCCAACCCGACATCAACGCCGCGGTCGTCAAACAAGTGAAAATGGGGACGTTGTTGGAATCCGAGCAAATGGTCGGCGATTGGTACGAGGTTTCGGTGACGAACGATCTCGGCGTCAGCCTGACCGCTTATATTCATGCCAACGTCGTCGACGTCGTCAGCGGCGCCGCCGAGGCCCAGCCGGAAGCCCAGCCTGTCGTCCGTCCGGCCCAACCGACCCAGCCGGCGCCGCAGACCTATAACCAGGGATATGCCCCGGTAAAAACATACCCCGGCGGGTTCAAAATCATGGCGGCCTATGGAATGGCGAGTATGACATATTCCAACGACTCGGCCGCAAGCTATGATAAATATAAAAAATCCCTGATGGGGTTGGGCGGCGGCCTCGGTTTCGAATCCGGTGGAATGTTGGGGGTCGAAATCGACGTCTTGTACCTACCCAAAGGAATTCGGTACAAAGGGACGGATTCCGGATATGATTTCGACATCAAATTTCGTCTCAATGAAATCAGCGTTCCCGTCCTCCTGAAATTCAACCTGCCCGTTCAGGGGATCAACCCGTTCCTTTTAGGTGGCGGCGAGATCGCCTATGTCGCCCAGGCCAAGTATGATTACAGTTACAGCGGCGGCGGACAATCGAAAAACGGGACCACGGATTTGAAGAATGACATCGTCAAGATGGATTACGGGCTCGTCCTCGGCGGCGGTCTGGGAATTTCCCTGAGCGGGATCAATCTCGTGGCCGAATTGCGTTATCACCTCGGTTTCGCCAACCTCAATAAGAAACCCAAGACGGGAGATCCGACGGTCAAATCGAACATGCTTCTCCTTCTGGCCGGGTTCAAGTTCTGAGCTTTCGGCGGCTGCGGGCGTTTCCGCGTTCTTCCGGATAAAGGCCGGCCGCAGCGACGGACGGCGGCGGTTTTAAGGCTTGGCGAATGGCCTGAATTGCCGTACACGAATACTATCATTTTAATCTGATTAAACGCGGGCTCCGCGGCGTTCACCACCGCCCGACCCCGGGAGTGATTCTCATGACGACCGCCGCTTCGGCCGGATTTTCGGCCAACGCCCTCCGCATTCTGAAAACCCGCTATTTCCTTAAAAACGAAAAAGGGGAGTTGATCGACAAGGTTCCGGCCGACCTCTTCACCCGCGTGGCCCGGGCGGTGGCCGCGGCCGAACGTTCGGCCAAGGACCGGGAAACCTGGACGAAAAAATTCTTCGACCTGATGATGGCCCGCGACTTTCTGCCCAACAGCCCGACCCTGACCGGGGCCGGGCGGGACATGTGCCTCAGCGCGTGCTTTGTCTTGCCGATCGAGGATTCGATGGAATCGATCTTCGACACGGTCAAGAACGCCGCCCTGGTCCACAAGGAAGGCGGGGGAACGGGGTTCGATTTCAGCCGCCTGCGGCCGCGGGGAAGTTTCGTCCAGCGGACCCAGGGCGTCGCTTCGGGCCCTGTTTCGTTCCTGAAAGTCATCGACGCCGCGACCGAAGCGGTGAAGCAGGGGGGCACCCGCCGCGGGGCCAACATGGGCATCCTCCGGGTCGATCATCCCGACATCGAAGACTTCATCCTGATGAAGAAGGACGGAAAAAGCGTCGGTAATTTCAATATTTCCGTGGCGGCCACGGACGCGTTTATGGCCGCGGTCAAAAAGGGGACGAGTTACGAGATCGTCGACCCGCGCCGGAAGAAGGTCGTCGATCGCAAGGATGCCCGCAAGATCTTCCGAATGATCGTCGAGTCGGCCTGGGCGATCGGCGATCCCGGCCTGATTTTCATCGACCGGATCAACAAGTCCAACCCGACGAAACTCCTGGGCCCGATCGGGGCGACGAACCCCTGCGGGGAACAACCGCTCCATCCGTACGAGTCATGCAACCTCGGGTCGATCAACCTGGTCAACTTTTTCGACGCGTCCGGCAAGGACGGATTCGACTGGGACCGGTTCGCCGGCGTCGTCGCTGCGGCCGTCCGTTTTCTGGACGACGTGATCGACGTCAATAAATATCCCCTGCCTCCGATCGAGGCGATGTCGAAAGGCAACCGCCGGATCGGGCTCGGGATCATGGGCTGGGCGGATCTTCTGATCAAAATGAAGATCCGCTACGACGCGCCCGAAGCACTGACGCTGGCGGAAAAGATCGGCGCCTTCCTCCGGGTCCAGGCGGCGGAAGAATCCTCCCGGCTGGCGAAAACGCGCGGGGATTTCCCGAACATCGCCCGGTCGGTCTACAAAGGCCGTCGCATGCGGAATGCGACCATCTTCACCATCGCCCCGACGGGAACGATCTCCCGGATCGCCGGCTGTTCCTCGAGCATCGAGCCCGTGTTTGCCTTTGAATTCACCTCCCATATCATGGACTCCGAACTCAAGGATGTCCATCCGCTCTATGCCGAATGGACGGAGAAGAACCCGGGGAAAAAAGCGCCCGGCTATTTTGTCACGGCCCACGACATCGCCCCGGAGGCCCACATCCGGGTGCAGGCCGCGTTCCAAAAATCGGTGGACAACTCCGTTTCCAAGACGATCAACATGCCGCATGCGGCCTCTTTGAAAGACGTCGAAACGGCCTATCTCCTGGCCTATGACCTGGGAACGAAGGGAATCACAATCTACCGCGACGGCTGCCGCGAGGAGCAGGTCCTGGTCAAGGCGGGGGCGCCGGTCGCGCGGCTCCCGGAGGAGCGGCCGGACACGCTGACTTCGGTCACGGACAAGATCAAGACGGGCTTCGGCAATCTCTACATCACGATCACCTTCTTCAATCAGAAGCCGTTCGAAGTCTTCGCCTCAATCGGGAAAAGCGGATACTCGACCATGGCCGACGCCGAGGCCATCGGCCGGCTGATTTCGCTGGCCCTCAGAAGCGGCGTGGACCCCAAGGAACTGGTCTCCCAGCTCAAGGGGATCGGGGGCTCGGAGCCGATCTTCACCGAAGGGGGCCTGGTGACCTCGATCCCGGACGCGGTGGCCCGGGTCTTGGAGCGCCATTTCGGCGAGGTTAAAAACGGTTCGAAGGACATGTACCAATTGCAGTGCAAGCAGTGCGGGGCGACCCTGCCCGACGAAAAGTGCCCCGTCTGCCCCAATTGCGGCTGGAACAAGTGTTCGTGACGATTCCTTTTCCGTCATCCGGCCGAAGAAGGTTGACTTTTTTCGGAAATATACTATAATTCCTATAGGAATCAAAAAATCTGGAAAAAACGGTTCGGAGGGACTATATTAAAAGGACCCGATGAAGGAGAATTTCATGAAAGAAAAAGTCGAAGCGGCGTTGAATAAAATCCGGCCTCAGCTTCAGATGGACGGTGGGGACGTCGAACTGGTCGGGATCGAGGGCGACGGCGTGGTCAAGGTCCGCCTCAAAGGCGCCTGCGGCGGCTGCCCGATGTCCCAGATGACCCTGAAAATGGGGATCGAACGGATCCTCAAGAAGGAAGTCCCCGAAGTCAAGGAAGTCGTTTCGATCTGACCGCATTCCGTTCGCCGGCTGCCGATGAAGCGAATCTATCTCGATCATATCGCCGCCGCGCCCCTCGCTCCGGGCGTCTTCGAGAAAATGCGCCCGTTTCTGGAGACGGACTTCGGAAACCCGCAGAGCCTCCATTCGGACGGCCAGGCCGCAGCGGAAGCCCTGGCGGCGGCCCGGGAACACGTTTCGGCCCTGATCGGCGCCGATCCGGGGGAGGTCATTTTTACCGCAAGCGGCACGGAGGCCAATAACCTGGCGATCAAGGGACTGGCTCAAGCTCAGAGAGCCAAGGGCAATCACATCCTCGTCTCCGCGATCGAACATGCCTCCGTCCTGAACGCGGTCAAAACCCTGGAGAAATCCGGTTTTCAAACGACGATCGTCCCGGTCGACGGAGAAGGGCGGATCGATCCGGCCGACGTCGTCGTCGCCCTCCGCAAGGAGACCGTCCTTGTTTCCGTGATGACGGCCAATTCCGAAGTCGGAACGATCGAACCGGTTGAGGACATCGTCCGCGAAGTCAAGGCCAAAGCGCCCGGCGTTCTCGTTCATACCGACGCGGTTGCCGCCGCGGGCAACGTCCCTCTGGACGTCAGGGCGCTGGGCGTGGATGCCCTGAGCTTTTCGGGGAACGCCTTTTACGGGCCGAAGGGAAGCGCCGCCTTGTTTCTTAAAAAAGGGACGAAACTCGTTCCCCAAATCGAGGGCGGGATCCAGGAAGGCGGCCGGCGGGGCGGGACCGAGGACGTCGCGGCGATCGTCGGGATGGGGGAGGCCGCCCGCCTGGCCGCGAAGGCGATGCCCGATCGGCTGGTCCGGATGACGGCGCTTCGCGACCGCCTGATCGAAGGCCTGCCCCGGGCCGTCGAGCGCGTCCGTCTGACCGGCTCGCCCGGACGCCGGCTTCCGTACCATGCGAGTTTTTGCGTCGAATTCGTCGGGGGCGAAGCGATGTTGCTCAGCCTCGATTTCAAGGGGATCGCGGCTTCGAGCTTTTCGGCCTGCACGTCGAAATCGCTCAAGGTCTCGCATGTCCTCCTGGCCATGGGCCTTGACCACACGCTGGCCCAGGGGTCGCTGATCTTCAGCCTGATCGACTCGACTGCGGCCGCCGACATTGATTTTTTGTTGGACGCGTTTCCCCCGGTTGTCGAAAGGTTGCGGAAAATGTCGCCGCTCTATACCGATTTCCTGAAGGAGCAAGGCCGATGATTTATTCCGATAAAGTGATGGACCATTTTCAGAATCCCCGGAACGTGGGGACCCTCCCCGACGCCGACGGCGTCGGCCAGGTGGGCAATCCCGTCTGCGGCGACATGATGACGTTCTACGTCAAGGTGAAGGACGATAAGTTGACCGACGTCAAATTCCAGACCTTTGGCTGCGGGGCGGCGATCGCCGTCTCGAGCATGGTTTCGGAGATGGCCGTCGGTAAGACGGTCGAAGAGGCGATGGAAATCACCAACGAGAAGGTGGCCGAAGAACTCGGCGGCCTGCCGAAGAATAAAATGCATTGTTCCAACCTCGGGGCGGACGCGTTGCACGCCGCCCTGGAAAATTTCAAGGCCCGGGCGGCCGGCGCGGCGACCGGCCGAACCGTCGTCCCCGATCATAATCATGAAGCGGCCGGCGAAACGCCCGATCATTGCCCGTATTGTTCCGGCCCGGTGGAAAGTTCGCTGGAAATGTGTTCCTGTAAAAAATGCGACCTCGACCTCGTCGAATGCGGCCATTGCCACTTGTATACCAACAAGGCTGAAACGAACTGCACCCATTGCGGCGCCCAACTCGAGCGGTAGGCCCGATGACCGCGACGAAGACGACGCCCGATCCGGCTGTTCTGAGCCGGCGCATCAAAGAATTGGCCCAGGAACGCGGGGCCGTGATCCTGGCCCACAACTATCAGCGTCCGGAAGTCCAAGAGGCCGCTGATTTCGTCGGCGATTCTCTCGAACTCAGCCGGAAAGCCGCCGTCGTCGAAGGCCGAGTCATCGTCTTTTGCGGCGTTTTGTTCATGGCCGAAACCGCGGCCGTTCTCGCTCCGGATAAAACCGTCCTACTCCCCGACGAAGGCGCGGGCTGTCCGATGTCCGATATGCTCACGGCCGAAGATCTGATCGACTGGAAAAAACAGTATCCCGGCCGGCCCGTGGTTTTATACGTCAACACGTCGGCCGCGGCGAAAGCCGAATGCGACATCTGCTGCACCTCGGCCAACGCCGACAGAGTCGTCAACTCCCTGCCGGAGGCCGAGATCCTGTTCGGCCCGGACAAAAATCTGGCCGCCTGGATCCAGCGGCACACGACAAAGCGGATCATCCCCTGGGACGGTTACTGCCACGTCCATCAGGGCATTCTGCCCCGGGATGTCCGGGCGGCCAGGGCGAAACATCCCCAAGCCGTCGTCTGGGCCCATCCCGAATGCCGGCCGGAAGTTCTTGACCTGGCCGACCGCGTCCTCTCGACGGGCGGAATGGTCCGGGAAGCGGGGACGAGCGCCGCGGCGGAAGTGATCGTCGCGACGGAGTGCGGGATGCTTTATCGCCTGGCCAAGGACCACCCCGAAAAGAAATTTTTCCCGGCGAAGGAAACCTCCCTGTGTCCGAACATGAAAAAAGTTACGCTTCCGAAAATCGAAATCATCCGGATTCTGAAGAAGGAATACCCGGACCCGAAGCCGTTTCTGCATTTCCGGACGCCGCTGGAAATCCTGGTGGCGACGATCCTTTCGGCCCAGTGCACGGACAAACGGGTCAACATGATCACGCCCGGACTTTTTCAAAAATATCCCGACGCCCGGGCTTACGCCGAAGTCGATCCGGCCGAGCTCGAAAACGAAATCCGCTCGACCGGTTTTTTCCGCAACAAGGCCAAAAGCATCAAGGGCGCGGCCCGCAAGATCCTCAATGATTTCAGCGGGGAGATCCCCTCGACCATGGAGGACCTCCTGACGCTTCCCGGCGTCGCCCGGAAAACGGCCAACATCGTCCTGTCCGCGGCTTTTCACAAGGCCGAGGGGATCGCCGTCGACGTTCATGTCGGCCGCGTTTCCCAGCGGCTGGGGTTGAGCGCCCACAAGGAGCCGGAAAAAATCGAGCGGGATCTTTGTCGAATCGTCCCGCGGAAGCATTGGGGTGATTTCAATTTCTGGGGCGTCAGCCACGGCCGGGCCGTCTGCCAGGCGCGAAAACCCCGCTGTGAAGCCTGCCGGCTCCGGGCCCTCTGTCCGTTCCCTTCGGCATAATAGCCGGCCGGAAGATTCCGGCCGCGCCCGCCTGCTTTGAAGAGTGTCCCGTTTTTGATTACAATGGAACCATGGATTTCTGCCGGTCGGGAAAAGGCGGGCCCTCCGCCCCCGAGCGGCCGTTTTCGTCAAACCCTTGAAGGAGGGGGATCGGATCATGCGAAAACCGTTTGGGGCCGACGATGAGCCCGAAGACTCCGTCGGGATCCACAAAGCGCGTTTGTGGACGGCGGCGGGGGACGGCCGCGTTCTTTGCGCGTTGTGCTCCCACCGTTGTGAAATCAACCCCGGCCATTTCGGAGTCTGCGGGGTGCGGGAAAACCGCGCTGGAAAACTCGTCACCCGGGCCTACGGCGAAGTCGTGGCCGCGTCCGCGGATCCGATCGAAAAAAAACCCTTCTTTCATTTCTTCCCGGGAACAACCTCGTTCTCGATCGCCGCGTCCGGATGCAATTTCCGCTGTAGCTATTGCCAAAACTGGCAAATTTCGCAGCTGCGCCCGATCAACGGCCCGTCCGCGGGAGGCCGTCGTCTGACGCCCGGCGACATCGTCCGGCTTGCCGGCAATCACGGCTGCCGGAGCATTTCCTATACGTACACGGAGCCGACGATCTTTTTCGAATATGCGCTCGATACGGCCATCCTCGCCCGCGCGGCCGGTTTGACCAACACCTTCGTGACCAACGGTTACCTGACCGCGGAAGCCGTGAAGTTGATTCGCCCGTTTCTCGACGCGGCCAACGTAGACCTCAAGGCCTTTCGCGACGACACGTACCGGAAAATCTGCGGAGCGCGTCTCCAGCCCGTTCTCGATACGATCGCCCTGCTGCGGAAACTCGGGATCTGGGTAGAAGTCACCACTCTCGTCGTTCCCGGACTGAACGACGGCGACGAGGAGCTTCGCGATATCGCCCGGTTTCTGGCCGGCGTCGACCGCAATATTCCCTGGCATCTCAGCCGCTTCCATCCGGACTATGAGGTTCAGGATGTCCCGGCGACCCCTCTGGCCTCCCTCCGCCGGGCGGCGGAGATCGGCCGGGAGAAAGGCCTGCGTTTCGTTTATACCGGCAACGTCTCCGGAGAGAGCGAGCCGACCCTCTGCCCGAACTGCCGGACGAAACTGATCCGCCGGCACGGATTCGAGGTGATCGAAAACCGGCTGTTGAACGACCGGTGCCCGAGATGCGGAGAGATCCTGCCGGGCGTTTTTACGTCTCCGGCGGCCGTTTCGATCCCCCTTTGATCCCGCGGCGATCCTTCCCGCTATTTCGCGCAGTTAGGAAAACCGCCGTTCGGCGCCGGAATCCCGGCCTTACGGACGCTTGGTGACCGAATTCGAATGAAGCGTGTTATTGCCTTCCATCCTCTCCTGAATCAGGTGCGTTTCGTCCGTGATCACCTTGAACCGCAACGTGTTGAAATCGGTATACGGAGTGGACCGCGAAGCCTTGCCGTCGCCGAAGTTTTTGACGTCCCATTCGACCTTGACATACGAAGTTCCCGAGGATGACGTGCTGGTGATGGTTGCGATCAGGTTCAAGGGGGTCAGGTCGGGGGTTCCCGCGGTGAAGGTCTTTGTCAACGTTTTCGTGTTGTTCCCTTCCGAGTATTCCGCGACGTTATTGTTCGCGTCGACCTCCGCCTTGAAATAATAGGTTCCCCCTTCCGTGAAATCGAAGGTCCGGCTGTAATACGCACCCCCGTTGGCGCCGAGCGCGCCTGAACTCCAGTCATAGAGCGCCAGCCAAGCGTCACCGTAATGCCTTTTGTAATATAGGCGCGTCTCGATATGGGCGGAGCCCGTGGCCGTTCCCGAGTTCAGGATACGGAGGGCGACCTTGATCCGGAGAGGGACGGTCATCGTCGTTTGCCGCTCGGCGGTCAGCTCCGTAACTTTGAGGTCGGGTTTTGTCAAGGCTTCAACCCGAACGGCCGTCGAAAGAAACAGGAATCCCAGGGCCGCCGCAAAAACGAGGCCACGCTTTTGATGAATCATGGTTTTCTCCCTTTGACATATCAATACGGCAGCCGGGGACGATTGTCAACGGTCCGCCGGGCCGGCTCGGAAGGGGCGGCTGCGAAATCGTCCCGAATCCGGTACAATAGAACCGAAAGGGTTGCCGACATGCCTCGGAGGCCGTTGCCGGAACCGCCGGATCGACCAGGCCGTCGTCCAATTGATGAAAGCCAAGCCCCCGGCCCGCTGAGGCCGTTTTAAGGAGGTTCACCATGCTCCGGATGTTGGAAGTCGTCGGGACGTCGCCGGCGGGATTTAGCGAAGCCGTCCGGGCCGCGGTTGAGGAGATCGTTCGGGTCGGACACGCGGCTCACTTTTTTCAGGTCGTCGAGCAGCGCGGCTCGATCCGGGACGGCCGCATCAAGGAATTTCAGGTCGTTCTCAAAGTGGCCGTAGAGAACGATCACGAGCCCGCCTCCTGATCCGTGAAAATTGTCCTGGCCGGTACCAACGTCGACCGGGAAGCCCTGGATGAGGTCCTCGGAGCCGCTCCCGGCCGGTTCGATTTGACTCCCGAAACGCTGTCGGAGGCCTACGCGATTCTGAAGGACGCCTACCCGGAACGGCACGCGGACGTTTTCGGCCGCCCGCCCAAACGCGTCCCTCCCAAAATCGGAAAATAGATTCGAGGGCGGCCGGTCAGCCGGCGATGACCCGGTGGATTTTTTTCTTCCCGGCCTTGAGAATCAGGCCGTCGGGGCCGACATCTTTGAGCGTCAGCATCCGGGTCAGGGAATCGATCCGCTCGTTGTTGATGGAAAGGCCGCCCTGGGCGATCAACCGTTTGGCTTCGCCGCGCGACGCCGCGAGGCCGACCTCGACGAAGAGCTCGGCCGGGCCGAGGCCGGCTTCGAGCCGGGCGCGGGCGACGACCGTCGTCGGAAGCGAGGCGACGTCCTTTTCCCCGGAGCCGCCGAAGGCCGCCGCCGCGGCCGCGCGAGCGTCCCGGGCCGCGTCCTCCCCGTGGGTGAGGATGGTCGCTTCGTAGGCGAGAACGCGTTTGGCCTCGTTGATTTCGCTTCCGGCGAGCGACTCCAGACGCCGGATCTCTTCCAGGGGGAGAAGCGTATAAAGGCGGAGAAACCGTCCGACGTCCCGGTCGTCGGTGTTGACCCAATACTGGAAATATTCATATGGGCTGAAAAGACCGGCGTCCAGCCAGACCGCGCCCTGGACGGTTTTGCCCATTTTCGCCCCGGCCGAGGTCGTGAGAAGCGGGAACGTCATCGCCTCGACCGCGGCCCCTTCGACCCGGCGGATGAGATCGACCCCGGCCAGGATGTTGCCCCACTGGTCGTCGCCGCCCATCTGCAGAGTGCAGCCGTGGCTGCGAAACAACGTCAGGTAATCGTACGCCTGGAGGAGTTGATAATTGAACTCAATAAAGGACAGGCCTTTTTCGAGCCGGATCTTGTAGGCTTCAGAGGCCAGCATCCGGTTGACGCTGAAATGGCGGCCGATGTCGCGGAGAAATTCGATGTAATTCAGCGGCTTGAGCCAGTCGGCGTTGTTGACGGCAAGCGCTCCGACGCCGTCGAATTTCAGGTACCGGTCCAGTTGCGCCCGGATCGCGTCCCCAAAGGCCCGGATCACGGCCTCGTCGAGTATCTGCCTCATCTCGGTCCGGCCGCTCGGATCACCGACCATGGTCGTGCCGCCGCCGATGACGGCGATCGCCCGGTGGCCCGCCCGCCGGAGATGGACCATGGCCATGATCGGGACCAGGCTTCCGGCGTGGAGGCTCGAAGCGGTGCCGTCATAGCCGATATAAAACGTCACCTGTTTTTCGCCGAGCATTTTCCGCACGGCGGTTTCGTCGGAAACCTGGGCGATGAAACCGCGGTCCTTCAGTTCGTCATAAATCGATCCGGTCACGGCAATCCGCTCCTTTGAATGCCTCTTTTATAACATAGGACGGCCGGTCCGACAAACGGCTTTTCCCTCGAGATCGGCGCGGGCGCCGGCGGTTATCGCGCTCGGATGAAAATTTCGGTGAAATAATAAACGCCGTCGGCCGTGCTCCAGGCGACGCCCACGCCCGTGTAATCATAGTCCCCGAGAATATTGTCCCTGTGCCCGGCGCTGTCCATCCAAAGGTTGAAGGCGGAATCGGCGCTCGAGGCGTAGGCGATGTTTTCGGCGCCGGCTGAAGCCGGTATGAGCAGATTGATGGAGGCGAAGCGGTCGTCGAATCCGTCATGGCCGAAGGGAACGGTTCCCTCGGCCATGTCTTTGCTGTGGCTCCGGGCTAAGTTGGCGATCGCGTCGTTCCAAACCACGGCTTCCAGGCCGTTCTCGGCTCGTTTGGCATTGACCCGGTCGAAAACGCGGCGTTCGAGTTCGGAAAAGTTCGCGGGAAGAACATCGTTTAAAAAATAATCGCAGGCGGCGGCCGGAAAAACGAACAGAGCCGCCCCGACGGAAAGGCATATCCGGAGAAGAATTTTCATGTGTCAACAAGGTTACCAGAAAGAGGTTCCCGTTGCCAGATCAACACGGTTCTCCGCTCGGGCGCCCGTCGGCGGCCGGTGCGGGAATAAATCCCCGTTTCCCGTGTATTCAGAGTGGATGAGAAAAAAGGAGACGGCCATGTTCAACGACACGTTCATCATCCCGGAATCAAGGGCCGGAGTCACGTCCTGGGCGCTTCCCCTGTCGTTCGCGGCTCACGCCGTCGTCGCCGCGGCGCTGGACGCCGTCCGGCAGTGGATCTATGAACCGATGATCGTCAACGGCCGACCCCGGGGCGTCGTTTTCGCCGTGACCGTCCGCTTCGCCCTCAAATGAAAAAATCACCGGTCATCGTTCATCCACTCTCCGCGATGGGAGGGGCCGCCCGAAATCGTTTCTCCCTTGCCCTCTTCATTTTCCGAATGATACAGTGATGGGGGAGAGACGATCGGTTCCATGGAAAATCGATATCGCCGGATGCTCCGGGGGATGAAGGTCCGGGAGGAAAAGGCGGGCTTGAAAGAGCCGGGGGAAACCGTCTGGTTTCTTTATATCCTGCGATGCGGCGACGGGTCCCTCTATACCGGCGTGACCACCGACATCGACCGCCGGCTCCAAATGCACCAGGACGGCAAGGCGTCCCGCTACACCCGGACCCGTCGACCGGTCGCGTTGGTCTATCGCGAAAAATGCGGCTCCCGCTCCCAGGCTTTGTCCCGGGAGTGCGCCGTCAAATCCCTCCCCCGGGACCGCAAGGAAAAACTCGTCTCCTCCTTTCTTTGAGGCCCGCGGCGACGGATCGGTCCCGGCCGGAGACTTCGCGGGGTCCGGCTTTTCGGATTATTTAAAGGATGAAAACCCGCCGGCCGCGGATTTCGAGCCGGCCATCGAAAAACAGCTTCACGGCCTCGGGATAGATCTTGTGTTCCTCGATGAGGATCCGTTCGGCCAGCGCGTCCGCGGTGTCGTCGTGGAGGACGGGGACGGCGGCCTGGAGAACGATCGCCCCCATGTCGACCTCGGCCGAGACGAAATGGACCGTGCATCCGGAATACCGGACGCCCCAGTCGAGCGCCTGCTGCTGGACGTGGAGCCCGGGGAAGGATGGAAGAAGGGCGGGGTGGATATTCAGAATCCGGTTTTTATAGGCGTTGCAGAAATCCGGCGTCAAGACCTTCATGTAGCCGGCCAGGCAGATCAGGTCGATATTTCGGGCCTCGGCTTCCCGGACGACCGCCTTGTCGTATTCCGTTTTGTCGGCGAACAGCTTGGGACTCAGGGCCAAAGTCGGAAGTCCGCGGTCGCGGGCGGCGGCAAGCCCCGGCGCGTCTTCCTTGTTGCTGAAGACGAGGGCGATCTCGGCGTCGATTTTACCGGCGGCGGCCGCGTCGGCGATCGCCATGAAATTCGAGCCGCGGCCCGACAGGAGAACCATGATCCGGCCGTGTTTTTTCGGACTGCGGAATACTTCCTCGCTCATGACGCTCTCCTTATGGGTCCGGAATCTCCAGGTGGTCTCTCGGAATCCAGCCGGTTTTCCCGCGGTCATCCGTTCCCCAGACCCAGCCGGCCAGCTCGACGTCCGGGCGGATGGTTTCTCCGGCTTCGACCGACAACTCCGCGGCGTCGTAATCCCGGGAAAGATGTGCTCCGTCATCCGTGCGGGAAAGAAAGGCTTCCGGAGCCCATCCCGTCTTTCCGTTCTTGTCCCGACACCACCGCCATCCCGGCCATTCGCTTGTCCGGGGGAGAATCGTCACCCGGTCCCCCTGGGCGAGACGGAGCGGATCGGCATACGCGCTTTGATATCGTTTCGCGACTTTATAGAGCGAAGGCATGTCCGTTTATGAGAATGACTTCGGGACCGCGAAATAATCCGGGATCGCGTCCATCCAGAGACGGTAAGCCACGGCGACAGGAAGGTTGACGAGAAGGTTTTCGGCGACCCGGATCCGGAGCGAGCTTCCGCCCGTCGTTCCGATGATCTTGGCCGGAACGCCGCGCTTTTCGGCGATTTCAAGCACCCGGCCGACGTTCTCCGGCCGGACGGTCAGAAGGATTCGGGCGTGACTTTCACCGAAGAGGATCGCGTCGGGGCGTTCGCCTTCTTCGAAGGAAAGGTCGCAGCCGATTTTTTCCGGGCTGTGGAAGGCGCATTCGGCCGCGCAGACGGCCAGCCCGCCTTCCGACGGATCGTCGGCCGACCGGACCAGGCCTTCGCCGATCGCCTCTAAAAGCGTTTCATGAACGGCAATCTCCCGGTCGAGGTCGACGGTCGGCGGAAGCCCGTCATTCAGGCCGTGGATGACGTTGAGGTATTCCGACCCGCCGAACTCCTCCTTATTTTCACCGAGGAGAATGACCGTGTCGCCACCGGCCTTGAATCCGGGGGTGACGACTTTGTCGATGTCCTCGACGAGGCCGACGATCCCTAAAACCGGCGTCGGATCGATCGCGACCCCCTCGGTTTCGTTGTAGAAGCTGACGTTTCCGCCGGTTACGGCGATCCCGAAGGCATCGCAGGCTTCGCTCATTCCTTCGACCGCTTCCTTGAATTGTCCCATGACGCCGGGCTTTTCGGGATTGCCGAAGTTCAGGCAGTTCGTCACCCCGATCGGCCTGGCCCCGATGCAGGCCAGGTTCCGGCAGGCCTCGGCGACCGAGGCCTTTCCGCCCGTCCGCGGATCGAGCGCCGCGAAGCGTCCGTTCCCGTCCAGGGTCATGGCCAGGCCTTTCTTTGAGCCGCGGATGCGGAGCAAGGCCGCCCCCGCTCCCGGAAGCAAGGCGGTGTTCGTCTGGACCATGTGATCGTATTGACGGTAGATCCATTCCTTGTTGGCGATCGTGGGGGAGGAGAGGAGCTTGCGGAGGACGTCGTTGTAATCCTTCGGTTGCGGGATCGACCCGAAGTCGGTTCGTTTGGCCGGCCCGGCCGGTTTTTCCCACGGCCGGCTGTAGGCCGGGCAGAGGTCGACGACGGCCGACACGGGAACGTCGACGACGATTTCGCCATGGAAGCGGCAGCGGAGCTTGCCGTCGCCGGTGACCTTGCCGATTTCGACGGCGTCCAAATCCCACTTGGCGAAGGCCGTCTTGACGGCCGGAACCTGGTCGGGCCGGGCGGCGATCAGCATCCGCTCCTGCGATTCGGAAAGCAGGATCTCGTAGGGGTTCATCCCTTTTTCCCGCTGGGGAACCAGGTCGAGGTCGATCTCGACGCCTTTTCCGGACTTGGCCGGCATTTCGGTCGTCGAGCAGGTCAGCCCGGCCGCGCCCATGTCCTGGATGCCGACGATGATCCGGCGCTCCATGACCTCGAGGCAGGCTTCGACCAGGAGCTTTTCCTTGAACGGGTCGCCGACCTGAACGTTGGGCCGCTTGGCCTCGGTGTCCTCGCCGAATTCCTGGGAGGCCATCGACGCTCCATGGATTCCGTCGCGGCCGGTTTTGGCCCCGACGTAGAGGATGGCGTTACCGACGTCGTCGGTCTTGGCGTAGAAAATCTTGTCTTTTTCGGCCAGCCCCAGGCAGAAGACATTGACCAGCGGGTTCAGCGAATAGCATTCGTTGAAATAGACTTCGCCGCCGACGGTCGGCACGCCGATCGAATTGCCGTAGGAGGAGATTCCGGAAACGACGCCCTCCATGATGGACCGGTTCTTCGGGTTTTGGAGCGGGCCGAAGCGGAGCGAATCCATCAGGGCGACCGGCCGGGCACCCATGGTGAAGATGTCGCGGAGAATGCCGCCGACGCCCGTGGCCGCGCCCTGGAACGGTTCGATGTATGACGGATGGTTGTGCGATTCGATTTTAAAAACGATGACCCGGCCGTCGCCGATGTCGATGACCCCGGCGTTTTCCCCGGGGCCCTGGACGACGTTTTTGGCCTTCGTCGGCAGCTTTTTCAAGTAGACCTTTGAACTTTTGTACGAGCAGTGCTCCGACCACATAGCCGAGAATATCCCGAGCTCGGTCAGGTTGGGCTCCCGGCCGATGAGGTTCGAGATGAGGTCGTATTCGTCCCGGGTCAGGTTGTGATGGGCGAGAACTTTGTCGTCGTGCAGGGGCGTTTTCATGAGATTTTCTCGAGGAGGGATTGGAGGACGACGAGGCCGTCCTCGCTTCCGAGGACCGGCTCGACGGCCCGTTCGGGGTGGGGCATCATGCCGCAGACGTTTCCGCGCTTGTTGACGAGGCCGGCGATCGCGTGGAGCGATCCGTTGACGTTGGCCTCCTCGGTCAACGCGCCTTCGGGATCGCAATACCGGAAAACGACCTGACCGTTGTCTTCGACTTCCTTCAATGTTTCGAGCGGGGCGTACCAGTTGCCGTCGAAATGGGCGATCGGGATGCGGAGGATTTGTCCCTTCGTCCCCTTTCGGGTGAACGGCGTCCGGTCGTTTTCGAGCCGGATCGTCACGTATTGG
Organism: Candidatus Aminicenantota bacterium; assembly: GCA_026393895.1. GTDB lineage: Bacteria > Acidobacteriota > Aminicenantia > Aminicenantales > UBA4085 > JAAZPG01. The sequence continues at coordinate 4,604 of JAPKZG010000054.1, read as the reverse complement.
CAGAGGAATTTCAGTTTCTTGTTCCGGAGCATGGCCCCGGGAAGCAGGTTGAGTTCGAGGAGGACCTGGAAGCCGTTGCAGATTCCGAGGACCAGCCCGCCCTTGTCGGCGAACTCGCGGACTTCCTGCATGAGCGGAGAGAACCGGGCGATCGCGCCGCTCCGCAGGTAATCGCCGTAGGAAAAACCGCCAGGCAGGATGACGCAGTCCACGCCCTTGAGGTCGTGGTCCTTGTGCCAGAGGTATGTCGTCGGCTGGCCGAGGGCGTCCCGGAAGGCATGATAGGCGTCGGCGTCGCAATTGGAACCGGGGAAGACGACCACTCCGAATTTCACGGGCGTCTCCTCAGTCCTCGAGAATCTGCCAGGTGTACTTCTCGATGACCATGTTGGCCAGGACCTTGCCCGCGATCTCGGGGATCAGGCGTTCGGCTTCGGCTTTCGAGATCCCGCTGAGGTCGAGTTCGAACACCTTGCCCTGGCGGACGTCCTGGACGGCGTCGTAGCCGAGCGTGTGAAGGGCGTTGCGGACAGTCTGGCCCTGCGGGTCGAGGACGCTGTCCTTGAAAGAAACGAGGATTCTAGCTTTCATGGGCGAGCACCCTTTCGAAAATGTATCCGATTTTTTCCAGGTAGGGGTCGAGTTTGAAACATTTCTCGATTTCGGCCGGGGTCAATTTTTCCCCGATCTTTGGGTCGGCCTCAACGAGCGCCCGGAAATCGAGATTTTCCTCCCAGGCCTTGAGGCTGTTTCGTTGGACCAGGAAGTAGGCTTCCTCCCGGGTCAAGCCCTTCCGGGTCAGAGCCAGTAGTACGCTCTGGGAGAAGGTCAGGCCCCGGGTCGCGTTGATGTTGGCCTTCATCCGGTCCTTGCGAACGACCCAGTGGGAGATGATATCGATCGTTTCCGAGAGCATGAAGTCGGTCAGAATGAACGAATCCGGGAAGATGATCCGCTCGGCCGAGGAGTGGGAAATGTCCCTCTCGTGCCACAGGGGAATGTTCTCCAGGGCGACCTGGACGTTTCCCCGGACGAGGCGGGCCAGTCCGGCGATGCGTTCGCACCGGACCGGGTTCTTTTTATGGGGCATCGAGGACGAGCCCTTCTGACCCTTGGTGAACGGTTCCTCGAGCTCCAGGACTTCGCTTTTCTGAAGGTGGCGGATCTCGACGGTGAATTTTTCGAGTGATGTCGCAATCAGGGCGAGCGTGTGAATGGCTTCGGCGTGGCGGTCCCGTTGGAGGACCTGCGTCGAGACGGGGGCGGGTTTGAGGCCGAGCTTCCTGAGGGCGAGGACTTCCACCTTCGGATTGAGGTGGATGTAGGTTCCCACGGATCCTGAGATCCGGCCGACGCTCATGACCTCGATCGCCCGGTCGATCCGGTCGAGATGGCGTTTGATTTCCTCGTACCAGACGAGGAGTTTGAAGCCGAACGTGACCGGCTCCGCGTGGATGCCGTGGGTCCGGCCCATGCAAACCGTCATTTTATGCTTGAGAGCCTCTTTCCGCAGGATTTTTTTGAGAACGACGAGGCGGGCGCGGACCTGGAGGAGCGATTGCCGAACCATCAGGGACAGGGCCGTGTCGACGACGTCGTAGGAAGTCAGGCCGAGGTGGATGAACCGGCCGTCCGGACCGACCTTCTCGTTGACCGAGGTCAGGAAGGCGATGATGTCGTGCTTGACGATGCACTCGATCTCGTCGATCCGTCTGATGTCGAAATCCGCCTTGGCCTTGATCGTCTTGAGAGACGCCGCCGGGATTTTTCCCAGCTTGTTCCAGGCTTCACAGACGGCGATTTCGACCCGAAGCCAGGTCCGGTACCGGTTTTCTTCGGTCCAGAGAGACCCCATTTCGGGATTCGTGTAGCGTTCGATCATTGATCTCTTTCCTTACGGGGGATGATAGGGTGAATCATACCAACAGCGGGCGGGGGGAGTCAATTTGGAGTCAGCCAGGACTTCCTCTAGCGATACGCGCTTTTTTTATGAGCGCGGAATCTCTGTTGCTATGAATACCTCGGTGGCTTTGCAGTCCTACGCGACGCTGGGAGCTAGGACCCTCCAGCCGCGGCCCTGACTCCGGGCAAAGTCCGTCGTGTAGGGCTAGCAAAGCCTGGAACCAGTCCCAAGGCTTCCTCGTACTCATGGCGAAGTTTATCACCTGAGCCATGAGTGCGTCGGTTCCCCCCACGGCCGAGCTGCCGTGGGGCCCCCCTCCGCTATGCGTCTTCCGGGAGGTAATCGCGGCCAATGGGAGATTCCGCTTATGGAATCCCCGTGAAGTTTCACGCTAAGACATGAATATTCTTCGTAATATGTGCTTATCCCTATGTTTTTTAGAAGAAGTCTTGGAAATCAGTTGTGGTCGACGAGAGTGATCCCGAATTCATCCAGCGTGATCATCCTCTTTTTATAGAGCGCGCCGAGGGCCATTTTGAAGGCGTTCTTGCTCGTTCCGAAAAGCGAAGCGATGAGATCGGCCGGGGATTTGTCGGTGACTTCCAGGAATCCGTCGTTGGCTTTCAGGGCGGCGAGGATTTTTTCCCCCAGATCTCCGACGTTGCCGTACCCCGGCTTGTCCAGGCGAAGGTCGATTTTGCCGTCGTCGCGGACCTTGCGGATATGGCCCTTGACGAGGTCGCCCGGCTGCAGCGCCCGAAAGACTTCATTTTTATAGAGGATGCCGCCGTGGGAGTTTTCCACCACCGCCTTGTAGCCCAGCTCGGACTTTCCATAGATCAGGAGGTCGACTACCTGGCCGGGTTTGAACGGGGCGGGTTCCTTGGAGAGATGCTTGTCGATTTTCGCCGAGGCGACAATCCGGCGGCTGGCCCTGTCCAAATAAAGGAAGACGACGTATTTTTTCCCGGCCTGCATCGGCGGGCGTTGTTCGCTGTAGGGGACGAAGAGATCTTTCGGGAGTCCCCAGTTCAGGAAGGCGCCCACGGCGTTGACGGCGACCGCTTCGAGGAAGGCGAAATCGCCGACCCGCGCCAGAGGTTTTTCGGTTGTGGCGATCAGCCGGTCCTCCGAATCGAAATAAAGGAAAACCTCGAGGGACTCTCCGATTTTCATGTTTCCGGGAACGTACCGGCGGGGGAGAAGAATTTCGCCGAGATCGCCGCCGTTGAGATAAACACCGAAATCGACCGTCTTGACGATCTTGAGCGCGTTGAATGTCCCGATGTCGGCCATGCCGGTCAACAATATACCTGGAGTGCGGCGGAGATTCAACGAGTCTCTGGCGGGGAATCTTTGGCCAGGGAAGCTTCCGCCCGGCGGACCTCGGCGACGAACGCGGCGACTCTGGCGAAGTCCTTCCTGAACCGGATGAGTTTGCCCGCTGGGTCGAGAGCGTTGGTCAGGGTGCAGCTGTCGGCCCCAGCGGGCCTGACCGAAACCACGGCGTCATAAGCGTTTTCGGGCGAGAGGCCGCCGGCGAGGATGACCGGAATCCGGCTTTGCCGGACTACCTTTTTAGCCAGGTCCCAATCCACAGGCCGCCCGGTGATCCCTACGTATCCTTCGACCGGTTCCCGTCCCAGCCAGGTGTCGGTCAGGAAGAAATCGCTCGTTTTTTCCAAGGCGGCCGCAAAGAGGGGAATCAGGGAGTTTTTTGAGGAAGAACCTCGGGTCTGCTGGATCAAATTCCGAATGGAGGGTTGACGCCACTCCCGGGTTGCAAGGAGCACGCTGCCGATATGGTCCACGCCCAGGGCCCGGCAGCGCTCCGCTTCCTCCGGTGTCTGGATTTCATATATTTGGATGATCATTTTCGCCACAGCTTACCAAAGAAAAGCGCGGCCTTCAAACGCCGCCAGGCGCGCCCGTTTTCTCCTTTTTGGTGTACCGGGCCCTGGATGATCTGAAATCCTGAAAAATGCGATTTTTTTTCTTGACAAAACCACTCTATTCGGATAGGATAGCCGTTGCCGCTTCGTATCCTTTTTGCTTCTACACAAAGAAAAAAGTCTGGAAAGCGGGACTTTTTTCGGAAAGATGCACCAGTGGTGGTGTATCTTTTTGCATTTCCGGAAAGGTTTTTTGCGCCAGCGTAGCTCAGCTGGTAGAGCGGCTGATTTGTAATCAGCGGGTCGGGGGTTCGATTCCCTTCGCTGGCTAAGGAGCTAAGGCAACGGCCGATAAACCATGATAGCCGGGCAGGTACCAAAGTGGTTAAATGGGACGGGCTGTAAACCCGTTGCGGAAACGCTTCGAAGGTTCGAATCCTTCCCTGCCCAGATCGACGATGCGGGAATAGCTCAGTTGGTAGAGCGGTGGCCTTCCAAGCCATCTGTCGCGGGTTCGAATCCCGTTTCCCGCTCTTAAGGCATCATTCGTGGTCGCCCACGTAGCTCAGTTGGTAGAGCACGTCCTTGGTAAGGACGGGGTCACCAGTTCAACTCTGGTCGTGGGCTTATTTGAAACATAGAACGAGCAGTCAAACGCCGGGACGATAGGAGGTTACGATGGCAAAGGCGAAATTCGAGCGGACGAAGCCCCACGTGAACGTGGGGACGATCGGACACATCGACCATGGGAAGACGACACTGACGGCGGCGATCACCAAGGTGTTGGCAACGAAGGGCCTGGCGACGGC
>JAPKZG010000105.1 GCA_026393895.1 Candidatus Aminicenantota bacterium | reverse complement strand
TGGGTGTCGCACCCCCCGCCCCAGAACGTGATGTCGCCGCCGAATTCCCGCTTGAGCCGGGCTGGGTCCATCCCCTTCGCGCTGGTCTGGACAGGGTTGATGATGTCGACCCCGACTTCGATCAAATCGGGAAAGATATCGGCAATCGCCCCGCAGGAATGGAGAAAAACACGGAGATTCGAACGTTTTTTAATGAAATCGAAAAGGATTTTCTGGCGAGGTTTGAAGATTTCCCGGTACATCCGGGGGGAAATTTCCAGAGCGTTCTGCGTCCCCAAGTCGTCGCCCATCTGAATGATATCGACAACGCCGTCGACGGCCGGAAGGAACCGGTCCAGGGCGGCCAAATGGGACTCGACCAGCTTGTCGAGGAGAGCCGCCGCTTTCCGGGGATTCGCGGCCAGGTCAATGAAGAATTGATCCATCCGGCAGAGAAATTGACCCCATTCCATCAAGTTCCCGCCGAAACCGACCATGACCGCGTAATCGGTTGTTTCGCGGAGAATCTTCGCGCGCTGCCGGATCTCCGCGAGGTTTTCCGGAGTCGGCGGAAGATGATGAGGCGGGGACGGCAGCGCCGCCCAGGTGACGTGGTTTTGAAGTTCGGCGAGACCTTCGAGAACGGAAAGGTCCTCCCCATCCCACTCCTGGAGCGGAAAAACGATTTGATCGACGTAATAGGAATCCGCGGGCATCGCCCCGATCGCGGTGCCGTCGCCGGCCAGGGCGAGCCGCCCGCCGGCGCCGTCGGGAATGAAATTGATATAAGCGGGAACGCGGGCGGCCTGACCGTCGGGAAGGATGAACGGCTTCCAATCGGCATCGTCCTCAAGAAAGACGCGCCCGAGATCGACCACGTCGGTGTCGAAATAGTCGAGAACGGTCTGCTCCGGCCGGGCGAGCTGCTGGATGACGTCATAAATGTCGATCGAGCCGCCGGCCAGGCCGAGATATTCCTTGAGGCGGCCGTAGGCGACGGCCGATATCCCGGTGGACCGCATCGCGCCCAGATCGACGGGAACGCGGTCGGGTTCTCGATGATCGAGGGCGGTAAGGACTCGTTCGCGCCGGGTCATGCGTCGGCCTCCGAATAATGGGGCAAAGTTATCTTATCGGAGATCGCCGCACCCGGCAACTCGGAAACGAACGGCCCATCTTTTTCCCTTTTCATCTCGGATGATCCATGTTAAAATGAAGCATCCAAAGGAAGTTTCATGCCCGTAAAACGAAATCAACCCGTTAAAAATATCCTGTTTTGGCTGGCGGCGGGTCTCGTCGTCATCGTCCTGTGGAGCGTGTTCCAGGCGCCCGGGATAGTCAAAACAGAAATTCCGTTCAGCCAGTTTTTAAATGACGTCGAGGCCCAACGGGTCGAGAAGGTCACGCTCGACGGGTCCCAGGCCACCGGCCAGATGAAGGACGGTTCGGCCTTCAAAACGGTCCTTCCGCCCCAGTTCGACGACCTGGTCAAGGTCCTTCGGGACAACAAGGTCGACATCGTCGTTAAGGACGCCAACCGGTCCACCTGGCTGTCGGTCCTGTTTACCTGGTCGCCGCTCCTGCTGATCGTTTTCTTCTGGTTTTTCTTCATGCGCCAGATGCAGGCCGGCGGCAACAAGGCCATGTCCTTCGGCAAAAGCCGGGCCAAACTGTTCTCGACCGTCCAAAAAAAAGCGACCTTCAAGGACGTCGCCGGCGTCGAGGAAGCCAAGGAAGAACTCAAGGAAATCGTCGGTTTCCTCAAGGAACCGCAAAAATATCAAAAACTCGGCGGCCGAATTCCCAAGGGCGTGCTCCTGGTGGGCGCACCGGGCACGGGCAAGACCCTGCTGGCCAGGGCGATCGCCGGCGAGGCGGAGGTCCCCTTCTTTTCAATCAGCGGGTCCGACTTCGTCGAAATGTTCGTCGGCGTCGGCGCCTCGCGGGTGCGGGATTTGTTTGAAAACGGCAAGAAACACGCGCCCTGCCTCATCTTCATCGACGAGATCGACGCCGTCGGCCGCCAGCGCGGCGCGGGGCTCGGCGGTGGGCACGACGAGCGCGAGCAGACGCTCAACCAACTGCTCGTGGAAATGGACGGGTTCGACTCCAACGAGGGCGTCATCCTCATCGCCGCGACCAACCGCCCCGACATCCTCGACAGCGCCTTGCTCCGCCCGGGCCGTTTCGACCGCCGGATCGTCGTCAACATGCCCGACGTCAAGGGCCGGGAGGAGATCCTCAAGGTCCATACCCGCAAAATCCCGCTGGACACCGACACCGACCTCAAGGTCATCGCCCGTTCGACGCCCGGATTCAGCGGGGCCGATCTGGCCAACATGATCAACGAAGCCGCCCTCAACGGCGCCCGCCTGGAGCAGGACAAGGTCAAGATGAAGGACCTGGAATACGCCAAGGACAAGGTCCTCATGGGCGTCGAGCGAAAAAGCATGATCATCAGCGACGAGGAGAAAAAGAGCACGGCCTACCACGAGGCCGGCCACGCCTTGGTCGCGGCGATGATCACCGAGGCGGACCCGTTCCATAAAGTCACGATCATTCCCCGGGGCATGGCTCTGGGCTTGACCCAGCAACTCCCCCTCGACGACCGCTATACATACGGGAAAGCCTACCTCGAATCACAGCTTGCGGTCCTGATGGCCGGCCGGGTCGCCGAGATCATGTTTTTAAACCAGACCACGACCGGCGCGGCCAACGATTTCGAACGGGCCACGGAAATCGCCCGGCGGATGGTCTGTCAATGGGGGATGAGCGATTTGGGTCCGTTGACCTTCGGCGAACGCGACGATCTCATCTTCCTCGGCCGCGAACTCACCGCCCATAAAAATTACAGCGAAAAGACGGCCGAACTGATCGACGAAGAAGTCAAGAAAATCATCCAACGCAATTACGAGCGGGCGGAAAAAATCATCGGAGATCACAAAACTCAGCTGGAAGCGATCGTCAAGCTGCTGCTTGAGCGGGAAGTACTGTCGTCGGACGAAATCAACGCCGTTCTCGGCAAGACCGCCGCCCCGCTTTCTCCCGACGGCGTTCCCTTCAAGAACGACACGAATCCAGGAGCGGTCCCCGCGGAGATGTCGGGGCCGAACATTTCCGTTTCGGAGCCGGCCCATACCCGAGAGGTGAAGTGAGGACAGAGACCGTCTTCCAAGTCAAGGGAACGCGCCACTGCCTGGGAGCGCGGACCTGGGTGATGGGGGTCCTCAACGTCACGCCCGATTCGTTTTTCGACGGCGGACGCTACTTCGACTCCTTCCGGGCCGCCGAACACGGCCTGCGCCTGGCCGCCGAAGGCGCCGACATCATCGACATCGGCGGGGAGAGCTCGCGGCCCGGTTCCGACCCGATTTCCGCCGAGGAGGAAATCCGGCGCGTCGTCCCGGTCGTCTCTTCGATGCGTGCTCAAACCCGCATCCTCATTTCGGTCGACACGACCAAGTATGAAACGGCCCGGGCCGCCCTGGACGCCGGGGCGGACATCATCAACGACATCAGTTCCTTCGGGATGGATCCCCGCCTCCTGACGTTGGCGGCCGAAAGCGGCGCGGGCTTCATCCTGATGCATATGAGGGGCGTCCCCAAGACCATGCAGGCCTCGCCCCGGTACGGCGACGTCCGGGCCGAAGTCCGGGCGTTTCTGGCCGAAAAACTCGAGATCGCCGCCGCCTACGGGATCGCCGCCGAATGTCTGGCCGTCGATCCCGGCATCGGATTCGGCAAGCGGCTCGAGGACAACTGCGCCCTGATCCGCAACCTCGCGTCGATCGCGGAACTCGGCCGGCCGGTCGTCGTGGGGGTTTCCCGAAAATCGATGATCGGGAAGATCCTGGACGTTCCACCCGAAGAGCGCCTGGAGGGGTCCATCGCCGCCGCGATCGTCAGCCTGACCCGCGGCGCTCACATCCTCCGGGTCCACGACGTCCAATCCACTTGCCGGGCGGTCCGGGTCGCCGACGCGATCCTGGCCGAGCCGGCCGACCGGGCGATTCCTGAGACGAGGGAGGCCGGCCATGCTCGATAATATCCTGACCGCCCTTCACCTGTTCAAGCTGGTCGATTTCATCGACATCCTCGTCGTCTCCGTCATCATCTATTCGTTTTTCCTCCTGATCAAAGAGTCCAAGGCCTACCCGATGGCCATTGGCCTGGGCCTGATCGGCCTCCTGTTCCTCGTCACCCGGTGGGCCCATTTGTTCGTCTCGAACTGGCTCATCCGTAACTTCGTCACCTATTTCATCATCGCCGTCATCATCCTGTTCCAGACCGAGATCCGGAGGTTCCTGACGCGCGTCGGGGCCCGCACGTTCCGGAAACCCCTGGCCCTCCGGTCGTTCCAGGAAAAAATCGAGGACGTCTGTCTCGCCGTCGATTACATGGCCGACCGGAAGATCGGAGCGCTGATCGCGGTCGAGAACGAAATCAGCCTCAACCCGTTCGCCGAACGCGGGACGCTGATCGATGCCGTCCTGACCAAGGACCTTCTGGTCAGCCTCTTTTTCCCCCATTCCCCGCTTCACGACGGAGCGGTGATCATCCGGGGCGATAAAATCATGGCGGCCGGCTGTCTTCTCCCGCTCCCGGCAACCCACGAAATGAGGGTCTCCTTCCCGACGCGGACCCGCCACCTCGCGGCCATCGGCCTGACCCAGGAAACCGATGCGGCCGTCATCATCGTCTCGGAGGAGTCGGGGGGGATCTCCCTGGCGACGGGAGGTTCGCTCGAACGCCTCATCGACCGGAACACGCTGGAAGACCGTCTTTTGGAATATTTGAAAAAATGATGCAAACCATCAGGAACGTTTTCTTCCGGAACGGGCTCCTCAAACTTCTATCCTTTTTCATGGCCGTCCTTCTTTGGATCGCGCTGATGCCGGAGGAAAAGATCGTTTCCGAAAAAACGTTCCAAGTCCCCCTCGAACCGCGCGACCTCCCGGCGGACTTCGAGATGACCGAGCGGCCGCCGTCGGCGATCGACGTGACCGTCAGGGCGACGAACCGGATGCTCGGGCAGATGACCTCGGCCGATGTCCAGGCCGTTTTGAACCTGTCCCGGGCGAGCCTCAACCAGGAGGACTACCCGCTGAACCCCGATATCGTGACCGTCCCGGCCGGGGCCAAGGCCGTCCGCGTCTTCCCCAACAAGGTCCATCTCAAGATTGAGCGGAGCGCCGAAGTCCTGATGGAGATCCAACCCGTCCTTGTCGGCCAACCCAAGGCCGGGCTCAAGGTCGACCAGGTTGAACTCCTTCCCTCCAAGGTATTCGTCCGGGGGCCGGAAAGCAAAATCAAGCCGCAGGACAGGATCCGGACCAGCCCCATGGACATCACCGGATTGGATCAACCGAAGACCTTCGAGGTCGACCTGATCCTCCCCCGTCCCGAGCTCCGGTTCGCGACGGCCCAGACGCGAGCTTCGGTGAAAATATCCTTGATCTCGAAATAGCCTTACCGTATCATCCGGCCGAGGGCCCGCACGGAGAGAAAGATGGCAAAATTATTCGGCACCGACGGAATCCGGGCCGTTGCCGGGGAATATCCCCTGGATGAACCGTCGATCTGCCTTCTCGGCCGGGCGTTGATGGATCTCCTCCGGGCCGAAGGACTGCCGCCCCGGGTCCTCGTCGGGCGCGATACCAGGGAATCCGGCAATTGGATCGAGGACGCGTTGATCCGGGGGATCGCCGCCGCCGGGGGGCAATGCGCCTCCGCCGGGGTGATCCCGACGTCGGCTGTTTCTCATCTGGCCAGGACCTTCGAGTTTTCGGCCGGGATCGTCGTCTCCGCTTCCCACAATCCCTACAAGGACAACGGAATCAAGATTTTTTCGCATGACGGTTTGAAATTTTCGGACGCCTGGGAAGAACGCCTTGAATCCGAAATCGTCAAGGGCGGCGCCGCCGGGCGTCTGGGAAAGCCGGACGTTCATCCCGATCCCGTCTATCTCCGGGAATACGAGCTTTTCCTACGCCGCCGCTTCGCCCCCGGACGCGGGACCAAGGAGATCAAGATCGTCCTGGACTGCGCCAACGGATCGGCCTCGACGATCGCCCCGGAAGTCCTGGGCGGTCTTGGTTTCACGGTCGTCGCGACGGAAGCCGAACCGGACGGCCGGAACATCAACGAGGATTGCGGCGCGCTTCATCCGGAAAAACTGGCTCAAACGGTGCTGGCCCGGAACGCCGACATCGGCATCGCCTTCGACGGCGACGCCGACCGGG
>JAPKZG010000075.1 GCA_026393895.1 Candidatus Aminicenantota bacterium | reverse complement strand
ACGGCGAACCCGGCCAGGTCGACGACGAACGCTTTATCGGGAGCTGGTTTTATCTTGCCGAATTCCCCGGTCTCTTTCTGGATTTCGTCCCAAAAGGCGTTCTTGGGCTCGACGAAAATTCCCTTGTCCTTCTTGTTCTCCTGGGACAGGACGATGACGGGAACGAGAAACACGATCAACAAAAAGATTCCGATTTTTTTCACGGGAACACCTCCTTGCCTTGCCTCGTTAAAAACTTATGCGGATGTTTTCTTCATAGATAGTTTTATCAGCGATTGCCGGCCGGCGCAAGCAGCGCGGCCTTGAGCTCGGCCTGGCGGGCGAAATCGATCGCGCCGGCCAGAGGATCCGGGCGGCCTCCTGCGGGGGGGTGTCGGTTCGATCACGGGTTCCGGCCGGGGCATCGGGAGTTTATTTTATCAGGGTTTTTCCCAATTCAATAGCTGCCGTTCGCCCTCGAGCGCCCGGAGCGGGTCCAGGTCCGGATTCCGCGGCGGCGAGCGCGCTCATCGATTCGGTCAGATGAGAGTCCCAAAGGTCGGAGGGTTTGACCCAGGCGTAACCGATGAATTCAGGCATCGACCTTCTCCTTTCCGTGGATTCCGGTACTATAATGGGAAACGGACGCAATCAAAATAAGACGGATCTTCCGGAAAGAAGAGCCCCGATGAAAATCACGAAAATCCTCCCGGCGACAATCGCCGCGGTCCTGGTCGTTTCCGCTGTCTGCCCCGCCCGGGCGCAGGAAACGGACCAGCAGAAAGCCATGGAGGCGTACCTCAAGAACATGGCCGTCAATGAAAACCACGCCCGCCTGCAGTTTTTCGCGGGCGTTTGGGATGTGAAAACCACGAGCTGGATGATGCCCGGGGCGTCCCCCGAGGTCAGCCAAAACTCGTGTCAGGCCCGATCAATCCTCGGCGGCCGGTTCATTCTGACCGAATTCAAGGGGACGATGATGGGTCAGCCGTTCGAGGGCGTCCAGATCGTCGGCTTCGACAATATGCAGAAAAATTTCGTCACGTTCTGGATTGACAGCTCGTCGACGTCGTTCTTCCTCCTGACCGGGACGAGCGACCCGGCCGGAAAAGTCTTCGCCGACACGGCCCAATGGGCCGACCCGATGACCGGAGGGACGACCCCGGTCCGGGCGGTGACGACGATCCTCGGTCCGGATGAGTACAGGTATGAGATGTATATGGGCCTGCCCGAAGGCTCGGAATTCAAGAGCATGGAGAACATCTATACCCGGAGAAAATAGGAGGGCGGACGTCCTCGGATCAGGCGAGTTGCCGGCCGCGGGTTTCCGGAATCCAGATCCACAGGACCGCGGCCAGGACGAATGCCCCGGCTACGAGTAAAAACGCCGTCCCGAAGCCTTTCGACTGGGCGAGCGAGCCGATGATCAGCGGCGCGGCGGCCGAAACGACGCGGCCGATATTGTAGGTGAATCCCTGCAACGTCGCCCGGATGGACGTCGGGTAGAGTTCGGCCGTCAGCGCGCCGAACCCGGAAAAATATCCCGTGCCGAAAAAGGCGACGAACGGACCCAGGAAGAACAACATCACCGGCGCCCGCGCGCCCGCGTAGACGATGACGAGCGCGGCGGCGCACAAAAGAAAGAGCATATAGGTCTTTTTCCGTCCCAGGACGTCGCTGATATACCCGTAGGTCAGGTAGCCCAGCCACATCCCGACCTGCATGAAAACGATCAGGGCGGACATGTAGCGCGGCGACAGGCCGATCCCTCCCTGGTCGCGGGCGAGCGACAGGTAGCCGGGAATCCACAGGTTGAATCCCCACCAGGCGAACAGCGTGGCCGCATTCATCAGGGTGATCAGAACCGTCGTCCCCAACAGGCGGCCGCGGATCGTGGAGCGGATGGACGGTCGGTTCGTCTCCGCCATCCGGCTCTTTTGTTCCCGCCAAATCGCCGGTTCCTCGACCCTCGCCTGGATCCAAAAAACAAGCAGGGCCGGAAGCACGCCGACGAAAAAAACCGCCCGCCACCCGAGCCACGGATAAATCACCGCGGTGACAAGTGCGGCGGCGGCGTACCCGACCGCCCAAAAACTCTGGACGACGCCGAAGGCCTTGCCGCGATGTTCGGCCGGCCAGGTTTCGGAAACCAGCGCCGCCCCGCTGGCCCATTCACCGCCCATCCCCAGGCCGAGGAAGACGCGGAAAACGGCCAGCATCGGAACGGACGAAGCCAATCCGCACGCGGCCGTAAAAACGGAATAGATCAGGATGCTGGCCCGAAGCGCCTTTGTCCGGCCCAAGCGGTCGGCTACCACGCCGAAAATCACCCCGCCCGCGGCGGAGGCGACCAGCGTGACCGAACCCATCAGCCCGCCCGTCGTTTTGGTCATCCCCAGGTCCTTCATGAGGTAGGCGAGGACCATGGCGTAAAGCATCACGTCGAAGGAGTCGAGCATCCAGCCCAGGGAGGCCGCCAACAGGGACCGGCGCGAAGCGCGGGGCGCTTCCCGCAGCCATCCGAAAAGCGTTCCGCGCGGCTTCATCCGGTTAATTCAGCGCCGCCGCGATCTCCGCGACCGTGGCGATTTTCGCGTACGTGCCGTTCATGGCGGCCAGCACGGCCGCGTGGACGGAAGCGGCCGGGACCGTCGTCTCCTTGTATTTCAGGTCGCGGGTCGCGCAGGCGTCTTCGGCCAGGACGACCTCGAATCCGATGTCGGCGGCGTGCCGGGTCGCCGCCTCGACGCACATGTGCGTCTGCATCCCGCAGATGACGACGGTTTTCGCCCCGAGGGCCCGAAGCCGGTCGAGGAGGTCGGTTTCGCGGAAGGCGTCGGCGTAATGCTTGACGACGACCGGTTCGTCCGGCCGCGGGGCGACGTTCGGGTGGAGGTCGTATTGCGGATCTTTATTCTCCGGTTTTTCTTTCGGCATATGAGCGACATGGATGACGGGGAGATTATGCGACCGGAACGCTTCCAGGAGCGATTTGGCCCGGAGGGAGGCTTTCACGCTCCCGACCAGGGGGATCTCGCCTCCCTCAAAATAAAAATTCTGGATGTCGATAATCAGCAGCACCGGCCGGTCGAGGGTCGGAGCCGGAGCTTGCGGGGTTTGGCTCGCCGCGGAGGAAAAAAGGCCGATCGCCGCCGCCAGAATCAGATTTCCGATCATGGTCTTCCTCCTAAAAAAAATCCCCGCCCTCCGGCCGGAGGGCGGGGATCGAATGTCTTCGGATCTCCGCCGGTCTTAATGTTCGGCTGATTTCTGCGGCGTGAGCTTGTTGGACTCGACCAGCTCGCGCAGATACCAGTCGGGGAAAACCAGCGGATTGCGTTTCCGGGCCTTTACGTCGTAGATCCAGAGCTTGTTGTATTTGACCAGCAGCGAATCGCCCAGCTTCCACCAGGCGTCGGTCACGGCCGCGGCGTTGTTCAGGCAGTAATCGGTGAGATAACGGATGGCCGCGGCCGGGTCTTTCTGGTACAGTTCCAGGGCGTTCTTGTCGATGAGGGGCGTCCGTTCGACCACGGGAACTTCGTATTTTTTCTGAGCGGCGCGGACGTCCTGGATCGCGTAGGAGTAGACGACCTGGGTGTGATAATCCACGTAATCGAAGGCCCAGCGGGTCGCCTCCCGGCTGAACGCCCAATGGTCGCCGATCTCAAAACCGCGGGGAATTTCAGTGATGCCGTTATAAAGCGGCATGTAGCAGGACGTGTCCTGGGCGCCGTACGCCATCCAGACGATCCCGCCGATCGGGTCGGGCATTCCGCTCCGGGCCTGGGTCACGGTCACGTACTCGGCCCGGTTGACGTCGATGATCCGCGGCGTATTGTAAGTCTTCCCGTCCAGTTTGAAACCGTAGGGGATGAAATTCGGGTTGGCGAACGGTCCACCCTGAAGCCCCCTGGCCGGGTCGAAAATCGTGCCCTCGCATTTGTCCCGGGTCATGTTCATGACGTCCTGGACGGACATCTTTTTCTCGGGCTTGACCGAGAAAGGAAAGTCCATGTTGTTGGTCTCGGGCCCGAGGTTGAGAGAAGGGGCGACGAGGTTGAAAAACCGCCAGAGGCGGACGCGGGAGCCGTGGGTTGAGGCGGCGCTGAGATCGTTGGGGGAATAAGCCCGTTTCCAATTGAAGGGCTTGCCGCTCTTCGGGTCGTAGAGTTTCTGGTCCACGGCGAACGAGACGACGTTCGGCGAGGCCATGAAATAGTCCTTGTTGTCGAGGTCGATCTCGCCGATGCGGGATTCGTTGGGGCAGACCGCGACGTGGTCGTCGGGGACGCGCTGGGCGCACCAGACCGCGCCGGGCTTGCCGCTTGCGGGCGTCCACAGGGCGCCGGCTGGGAAGACTTCGAACATCCAGACTTCGTTGGGGTCGGCCACGGCCAGCATCTCGCCGGAGTCGGTGTGCCCGTAGCCGTATTTTTCGGCCAGCGAGCCCATGACTTGAATCGCCTCGCGGGCGGTTCCGCCGCGTTCCATGGCGGCCAGGGTCAGCATGGTGATGTCGAATTTCGGGGCGGGCGTGTTGTTTTCCATTTTTTCCACGTTCCCGATCGTCGACTCGCCGATGGACACCTGCTTGTCGTTCATGTAGCCGAAGGCGCCCAGGATGTATCCGTACGTGTGGGGGATTTCGGGGATTTCCAGGCCCGAAAAGCCGTCCAGCGGGACGCGGTCCCACTTGAGGCCGAGGTCGGGCGGCCAGGTCCCAAACTGGTCGGAGTAGAAGATCCGGCGCATTTCGCCCGGTTGATGGTCCCTGGCGGGGATGCGACGGAACGTCCAGTCGCACAGGCCGCAATCGCAGGTATGGGTCGTCATGACCGAGCCGTCGGTCGAGGCGTTTTTCCCGACCATGATGACGGTGCAGCCTTCGAGACTGGGATTGAAGTCCGTGCAGTTTGGGCAATCGGCCAGGGTAACCGGCTTCGGCGCCTGTTCCTGAACTCCGTGCCCCATCGATCCGCCGACCGTCAGAAGAACGGCGGCGATCCAAACGGCCAACGCAACAGTTTTTTTGTTCATAGATTCCTCCGGAAGGCTACTATAACGGAAGAAAATCGGGGACACAATACCAATTACCCTAATTATTTTTCCTCAGGGAATTCCGGGACATGATCCGAAATCAAGAGATTTCGGTCATGTCCCTGGAATTCCGCATCTGGAATAATTATGGTAATTGGTATTGTGTCCCCCTATTTTCCCCCTGGTATTGTGTCTCCGTATTTCAAAATCCCGGATCGCTGATCTTCTTCTCCGTCCACGTCCCGTACTTTTTGAGCTGGTCCCGGATCTCGTCCGCCTTGCCGACGACGACCAGGACGTAGTTTTCGGTCGGGATCAATTTGACCGCGGCTTCCTTGGCCGCGGCCTGGGTCACCGCCCGGATTCCGGCCAGGTACTTGTCGTAATAGTCGAAGCCGAGATTGTTGAAGGCCAGGCGGACATACGTTCCGGCCTTGGCCGCGTTCGTTTCGAGGGTCGGCGGGAACTGGCCCAGGACGTAGTTGCGGGAGCTTTCGATTTCCTCGGCGGTGAATCCCTCGTTCCCGACCTTTTTGAGAAGATCGAAAAGGATGTCGAGCATCTCGCCGATCTTTTCGTTCCGCGTGTACGAATTGGCCTGGAACAGGCCGCCGATCCGGTAGGTCTGGAAGTTGCTGCCTGCGCCGTACGTCAGGCCGCGCTTGATTCGCATTTCGGTCGAAAGCCACGAGGTGAACCGGCCGCCGAACAGGGTATTCATAACCGTCGCCTGGGGTGTGATCTTGTCGCCGAGGGCGTAGCCGGGCGCGCCCAGAATCCAGTAGGCCTGGGTGGCGTCGGGCTTGTCGATGAGAAGAAGCTTGATTCCCTTGGGCTCGGGCAGGGGAGGCAATGTCGAGGCCGGAGCGTTGGCTCCTTTCCATCCGCCGAAGGCGGCGTTGAGAAGGGCGAGAGCCTGCTTTTTTTCGATATTGCCGACAAGGGCGCCGATCGCACCTTTCGAGCCGTAGTATTTTTTATAGTACGCGCGGACGTCGGCCGCGGTCATTTTGGCCAGGGATTCTTCCGTCCCCGAGGCAAAATGGCCGAGGGGATGCGTTCCAAAATAAGCCTTGGTGAAGTAATTCCGGACGGCCGATCCCGGATTGTCCTTCACGCTTTTCAGCCCGTTGAGCCGGATCTCGCGGGCTTTTTTGAATTCATCGTCCAGGAACGCCGGCTCGGTCAGACAGGCGGAAGCGATTTCGAGGACTTTGGGGAAATGTTCGGACAGGCAGTCCGCGCTGATCGCGGCGTATTCGTCGGAAGCTGAAAAACCGAGCCGGGCACCCATGAAGTCCAGGGCTTCGGACACGGCGTCGGCTCCCATTTTCGCCGTTCCTTTCATGATCTGGTCAGCCGTCAAGGCGGCGATCCCCTCGAATTCTGCCGGTTCCTGGGCGGAGCCGGCGCCTTTGAGGTTGAGGCGGAAGCTGATCAGCGGGACCTCGGTGGTTTTGAGAAAATAAACGACGATTCCGTTTTTGAGGGTGAGTTTTTCCGGGGCAGGAAGTTTGAAGGCCGCCTGGGCCAACGACACGGTCAGCAGAACCAGGACGAGAAGGGGAAGGATGCGTGTCCGGGTTTTCATTTCTGACCTCCTTCGGGAATGAGCGTTCCGACGGTTTTGTTGTTTTCGGTGAAGTACTTTTTGGCGGCCTCGATGATCTGCGGTTTTTTGACGGTCGCATAATCGTCCATGATGGTGAAGAGTTTTTCGAAGTTGCCGTAGATCATTTCGGTCTCGGCCAGCTGGGAGGCCTTTCCGCCGATCGTCTGGAGGCCCATGTAAAAATCGCTCCGGGTGGCGTTCAGGACTTTCTGGATTTCGGAATCGGTGAGTCCCTCTTTCTTGACCTTGGCCAGCTCCTCCTCGATCACGGCCTCGATCCTGGCCAGGTCGGCGTCGGGCCGGGGTTGGACATAAATGGAGAAGAGGTACGGATCGATGGTTTCGTCTTGTCCACCGTACACTCGCGTGGCCAGTTGTTCCTCCCGGACGAGCCGCCGGTAGAGGCGGCTGCTCTGGCCGCGGAGAAGGACCTGGCTCAGGATCGACATCGGATAGAATTCGGGATCCCGCACGCTCGGGGCGTGCCAGACGATTTGGAAGGAGGGGACCTGGGCTTCCCTTTTAATGAGGACGCGCTTGGTCCCCATCTGCGGCGGCTCGACCGTGAGGACGGCCGGCGGGGGAGTTCCGGCCGGGATAGGCCCGAAATATTTCTCGATGAGGTTGAGCGCCTTGGCTTCGACGAAGTCACCGACGAGGATCAGGACGGCGTTGTTCGGGGAATAGAAGGTCTTGTAATAGCCGATGATCTCGTCCCGCCGCCAACTCTGGATGTCGCTCATCCAGCCGATGACGTCCCAGTGGTAGGGATGGGCCATAATGGCCGTCGCCAGGACGTTTTCCCAGAGGATGCTGTCGTTGTCGTTGTCGACGCCCATCCGCCGCTCCGAGGCGATGACCTGGCGTTCGGACTCAAGAGTCTTCGGATCGAACGTCGCGCCCTGCATCCGGTCGGCCTCCATCTCGAGCATCTGTTCGAGGGCGTCCGCGGGGAACCAATCGGTGTACCCGGTCCGGTCGTTGCCGGTCGAGGCGTTGTTCGAGCCGCCGGCAAGTTCCATTTTCCGGTCGAATTCACCCGGAGCGACCTTGACCGAGCCGTTGAACATCATGTGCTCGATGAAATGAGAGACGCCCGTGAGACCGGGCCGTTCGTTTCGCGACCCGACCCGGAAATACGTGTACAAGGCGGCGTTGGGAATCGTATGATCCTCGAGCAGCAGGATTTTCAACCCGTTGTCGAGTTTGTGGACCTTGATGTCCTCTTTTCGGAATTCCCCGGGAAGAAGCGAAGCGCCGGCGAACAGGAGCAGGACGCCCAAAGCGAGGGATTTTTTCATGGATGACCTCCGGAGGAAGGAAATACCCGGATAATGTAACAGACTTCTTGGCGGTAGGTCAAAATTGGAGATACAATACCTATTTCCCTAATTCACCGGACCTGAAAATTTCCGGATATAGGGAAATAGGTATTGTGTCTCCCTAATTAGCGGTTATAATAGGATCACTCGAAGGGACCCGGGCATGAAACTCAAAGAGGAGTTCCGCCGCTTTTTCAGCCTTCTGGCCGATGAGATCCATTACACCGCGCAGTTCCTCCGGAACCGGCGCGGCGTTCTCCCGGGCTCGGTCGTCCAACAGCTTTATGTCATGGGGTACAAGTCGTTTCCGATCGTCGCCCTCATCACCTTTCTCGTCGGGATCACGATTTCGCTGACCTCGGCCGCCCAGCTCAAACTGTTCGGGGCGGATATTTACCTGGCCGACCTGATCGGCCTGGCGATGATCAAGGAACTGGTGCCGCTGATGACCGGCATCATGCTGGCCGGCAAGGTTGGGGCTTCGATCACGGCCGAAATCGCGACGATGAAGGTCATGGACGAGATCGACGCCCTCCGGACGATGGGCGTTGTCCCGGAGAAATTCCTCATGGCCCCCCGCCTGATCGCCATCACCCTGGTCGTGCCGCTGCTCGTCGCGATGGCCGATACCGTCGGCGTGGCCGGCGGCGTGATCGTGGCCCGGGCGGCGCTCGGAACCCCGCCCGGTGTTTTTCTCCGGGAGGTCTTTGATATCGTGACGTTTGGGGACTTCCTGATCGGCATCGTCAAAACGCTCGTCTTCGGCTGGGCGGTCGTGGGCCGAAGGCGTGGGGAAGGCCACGACCGAGTCGGTCGTCCTGGCCATTTCGCTGATCATCGGGCTGGACTGCGTTTTCGCCTTCATCTTGTACTGAAACGAACATGGACATCATACGCGCGGTCGACCTCGATGTCGGTTACGAGAGCGAAACCGTCCTCCGCGGATTGAATTTCTCCCTCCTGCCCGGCCGGATCACCGTGATCGTCGGGGAAAGCGGAGCCGGAAAATCGACGCTTCTCAAGGCCCTGATCGGGCTGAGCCCGCCGCTGTCCGGGGACGTTTACTGGGGCGAGGAGCGGATCGATTACGAGTCCGAACGCAGCCTCGCGGCGTTGTACCGCCGGATCGGCGTCCTGTATCAGAACAGTGCCCTGCTGAATTCCCTGACGCTCTATGAAAATATCGCCCTGCCGATCCGGATCCATCGTCCCGAAACGCCGCGGAAGGACGAGGAGGACCGGGTCCATGAGGTTCTCGGGATGGTCGGACTGGTCGGCGCCGATCACAAATACCCGTTCGAGCTATCGGGCGGAATGCGGAAACGGGCGGCCCTGGCCCGGTCGATGGTCTTGAAGCCGGAAATCGTTTTCTGCGACGAACCGTCGGCCGGCCTCGACCCGCTCACCGCGTCCGGGTTGGACGACCTCCTTCGCGCGCTTCAAACCTCGCGGGGGATGACCGTTGTTGCCGTGACCCATGAATTGAGGTCGATCTGCCGGATCGCCGACCGTGTCCTCCTCCTCCACGGCGATGGCATCCGTTTCGACGGGACCCTTCCGGAGATGGAGAAATCCGCGGACGAATATCTTCGATCCTTCTTTTTAAGGACGTAACGCCATGATCACCAAGGAACAGAAAACCCGCCTGGGCCTCTTTTGGGCCGGCTCGCTGGCCCTGCTGCTTGTTCTGGCCGGGCTGCTGATCGTCCCGGCCTTCCAGAACAAGGGCCTGCCCTACACGATCAACGTCAAGGGGGCTTCGGTCAACGGCCTGTCGATCGGGGCGCCGGTCAAGTACCAGGGGGTCGATATCGGCAAGGTCCGGGAGATCCATGTTAATCCCGACGATTTAAATTCCATCCTGGTCGAAATCCGCATCGTCCGGGGATTTCCGGTGAAGCGGGACATGACCGCCACCATGACGTACACCGGGATCACCGGGCAGAAATTCATCGAAATCGCCGGCGGGAGCGAATCCTCGCCCACGCTGCCGGTCGGGGGAGAAATCCTCCCGGCCCGCGGCTTGGGGGAACGGGCCGAGGACATCGTGGCCAACATCGAAGATGCGATCAAGAGCGTCACCGCGCTTCTTAATCCGGAAAACCGGGCCAAAATCGACCAACTTTTGGCTGCCGGACATAGAAGCGCCGAAGTGGTCTCCCGCGTTCTCGAAGGGAAGGAAAAGAACCTGACCGGGGCCATCGACAATATCGAGAAGGCCTCCCTTGAATTCGGCGCCGTCACCGAAAATCTCCGAAAAATCACGGCCGACCTCGCGGGAATCACGGGGACCCTGGACACGAAGGCCTCCTCGATTCTCGACAATATCAACAAGCGGTTTTCCGGGGAGGAAATGGGAAAGGTCCTGACCAATCTCGAATCGTTCATCGCCGAGGCGTCCACGAGCCTGAAGACGATCGAAAACGTGCTGATGATCCAGCAGGCCGATCTCAAGCTCACGGTGGAAAATCTGGGAATGGCCGTGGACAATCTTTCCAAGCTTTCCCGGATCCTCGTGGAGGATCCCTCGATGCTCATCCGGGGCAAAAAGGAAAAGAAGTGATGAAAAAAACATTTCTTCTGGCTGTCGTGATCCTGGCCGGCGCGGGCTGCTTTGCCGCTCACGCCAAGCGTTATTTTGATTTGGGGGCGCCGGTCTCCGGGCCGGCGGAGCCGGCCTTCGACCGGACTCTTCTCATCGACCGTCCGTACGTCGAAGGAATTTATGACGATTTTCGGATCGTCTACAGGCTTTCGCCGACAGAAGTCAATTATTACGCCTACAACTTCTGGGCCGAACGGCCCACTCGGCTTGTAAGGAACATGATTTGGGGACGGATCGTCGCTCAGGGACGGTTCCGCCGGGTCGATCTGGAACCCGGCAAGGAGCCGGCGGAATGGATGCTGAAAATCAAGGTGTTCCGGATCGAGGAGGAAGATCAAGCGGACCGCTGGTTCGGCCGACTGGCCATGGCTTTCGAAGTCTTCGACGTCGCGACCGGTTCGGTGATCGCGGCGCGCGCTTTCGACCGGGTCGAGCCGCTTGAGCAAAAAGACCCCGGCCTGCTGGCCGGAGTCGTTTCGAGAATTTTAGCCGACGAGTTCGACGCCTTCCTTCGGGAGCTGGCCGCAAAATCGAAATAGAAGGCCGGAAACCGCGTTCAGATATAGAAAACTTCCTCGTTACTTGTTGCTTGTCACTCGTACTCAATCACGAAGTCGAACTCTAAAAGAACTGGCTGATGAGTACTACCAGGATCAGCAGCGGACAAATGTACTTGATCGATATGACCCAGAGCCGTGCCAGGCGGAAGCGGGCGCCGCCGGCGGTGATCTCCTCAAGGGCCTTGGCCGTCTTCCAGACATAGGCCACAAAAAAGGCGATTAAAAGGGAACCGATGCTCAGGGCGATGTTCCCCCAGACCTTGTCCCACAGCGAAAGGAAATCGACGTGAAAGAGCGGCAGGCGGCTGAAAAATTTTACCCCACCGCCGGAAAGGGCCGAGGGAATGCCGAAGAGGAGGGACAAACCCCCTATCAGCCAGGAGGCCCGGCGGCGCGGCCACTTCTTCTCGTCGATAAGGAAGGCCACCGGAACCTCGAGGAGGGAGATGGTCGAGGTCAAAGCGGCCAAGGCCAGCAATATAAAAAAGAAGGCTCCGAATATCACGCCTCCCGGGATTTTGCCGAAGATCACCGGCAATATGGCAAACACCAGCCCGGGGCCCTGATCGGGCGCCATGTTCTGCGAGAACAGAGCCGGAAAAATGATGAAGCCGGCCAGGAGAGCGACCGAGGTATCAAGGAACGCCACCCAGGCGGCCGAGGAGACCAGTTTTTCTTTCTTGCTCAGGTAGGATCCATAGGTAAGCATCGTGCCCATCCCCAGGCTGAGACTGAAGAAAGCCTGTCCCATGGCCTCCAGGAACACCCGGCCGTTGATCTCCGTGAAATCGGGCTTAAGGTAGAAGGCCAACCCCCTCTCGGCCCCGGGCAGGGTCAGCGAATAAATCATGAGCAGGATCAGAATCAGGAACAGCGCCGGCATCAGCACCATGGAAAATTTCTCCAAGCCGGCCGACACTCCCTTGCTGACGATAAAAATGGTCAGGAAGATGAAAAGCGCGAGCAACAATAATTGCAGCCAGGGCGAAGCGATGAACCGGCTGAAGATGACGGCGACCTCGCTTTTGCCCACCAAGCGGAAGCTTCCGCTCAACGTCTTGTAACAGTAGCCCAAGGTCCAGCCGGCGACGACCGAATAGAAGGAGAGGATCATCACTGCCGCGACCACGCCCAAGTAGCCGGTATAGTGCCATTTCGTCCCCGGACGGATGGCCCGGAACGCCCCCACCGGGTTTTTGCCCGTGGCCCGGCCTAGGGCGAGCTCGGCCAGCATCACCGGCAGCCCCAGAACGAGCACGCAGCCGACGTAGATCAGCACGAACAGCGCCCCGCCGTTCTTTCCGGTGAGATAGGGGAAGCGCCAGATGTTGCCCAGGCCGATGGCCGAACCGGCGGCGGCCAGGATGAAGCCGACGCGCGAGCCCCAGTTACCGCGAGATTCCATACTGCCTCCGTAGCCGATGCAGCTGTTTTTTCCGGAAGAAGGAATGGGCCATGACGACCTCGCTTGTGGAAACGTGAAATCTGCTTATAGCACAGCCCTCGCCGGGAGGTCAACGAAAAGTGGCGCCCCTGAATTCGGGGACAGGTCACTCATTCCCCGAATTCATAAGGAGAAATCGGAGGGGAAATTGGGAAATGAGTGACCTGTCCCCGAATTCGGTTCAGGCTTCGGGTTCCGGCGGTTCGATGTGGATCACGACCCGGCCGACGCGCGGGAGATCGTGGCGAAGCGCCAGCTCGAACCTTTCGCTGAATTTGTGGGCGTCGGCCAACGGAGTGGCCGGGTCGAGGCTGCAGTGGAACGACACATAAATTTCCCCGATTGTTTCCTCGATGAGAATCTGGTGCGGGTCGCAGATGACGCCCATCTGCCCGGCGAGTTCGGCGATCTTGCGGCGGATGGTCCGGTCCTCCTCGGGAGGCAGGGGAACGATGGGCGTTTCTCCGCCGACGGGCTCCAGGTGGGTGAAAATCCGGTCGAGCCCGGGAACCGCCACATGAACCGCTTCTTCGAAAGCCGAAGCGCGGGCGTGGGCGTCGGCGACGGTCGCGGAATTGCGGATTTCGAGATGGAGGTCGAGGGCCGGACGGCCGTTGGCTTCGTAAAAACGGATCTCGTGGGCGGCGAGATCCTGGCGGGCCGCGATCTCCCGGATTTCCTCGATCATGTCCAGAGTTTCCTCGCGGCTCGGGGCGACGTGGACGATCACGTCGGCCTCGGGAAGATTCAATGTCCGGCGGATCGAGGCCTTGGCTTCGTTGGAAATATCGTGGGCGTGTTCGAAGGCGGCGTGGCGGTTGACGACGAGGACGACGTCGACGAATATCTCCGGTCCGGCCCGCCGGATCCGGACCCGGTCGACCTCGACCACGCCGGGGACATGGGCGGCTAGGACGACCGCCTCGCGAAGGTCGGCCGGTATTCCGTCCAGAAGATCGGTGATGGTTTTTCGGCCGAGCTTTATGCTGACGACGACGACGATGGCCGAAACGCCCAGGGCGGCGACGGCGTCGGCCTTGGCCAGCCAGGGGAGGTGGAGAAGTTCGGACAACCAGACCAGTCCCAGGCCTAGAATGACGACCGAAGACGACCAGACGTCCGTCGAAAAGTGGAGGGCATCGGCTTCGAGGGCCTGGCTGTGATGTTTTTTCGCCGCCCGCGCCAGCATCCGGGAGCGGGAAAGGTCGATGACGATCGAAATTCCCATAACAAGAAAAGCCCAGACCGAGGCTTTGATTTCGACGTCCTGGAAAAAGAGTCTCCGGACGGCTTCGTAGACGATCCAGACGCAGGTTATGAGGAGCAGGGCCGTCTCCAGCATCGCCGAGAGGTTTTCGATTTTACCGTGGCCGTAGGTGTGGGTCTGGTCGGCCGGGCGGCTGGAGACCCTGACGGCGATGAGCGTCATCGCCGCGGCGATCAGGTCGAGGCCCGAGTGGGCGGCCTCGGCCAGAATTCCCAGCGAGCCGGTGGTCAGGCCGACGACGATCTTCATCCCGGTGAGAAAAACCGCGGCGACCACCGAACTCAAGGCGGCGGCGTTTTTCTCCCGGGCGGCCACGGAATCGGCCGCGTGAGCGTGCGGAAATTTCGCGGACATAGATTTTTTTATATCACATCGAAGCGGGACTGTCGAATCCGTTTCGATTCCCAAAATTGCCGATCGAGGATATTTCACCCTGCAAAATCCCCGAGTCGGAATTCCAGGGATACGATACGAAATCCGGAGAGTTCATTCATTTCCCGGAATTCCTCCCTCCATCCATCCGCGATTTTGGCCGGGTTGATTTCCCCGGCCGCCTCGGCTATAGTAAATCTCTTATGGCCGTCCTTTGCGCGTCCGTTTTCCATCGGCTGCGTCCTCATTTTTTCCTTCATCATAAGGCATCCTCATGAAATTTCTTCTCCCCAAGGCTCCCGCGTTCTCCGAGCATTTCCAGGAAATGTCCTTGTGCCTGGCCGAAATCGCCTCGGTTTTTCAAGAGTTTTCGGTCGAGTTCCGCGATTTCGAAAAATATTGGCTGAAATCCAAGGACATCGAGCACAAGGCGGACGAAATCACCCACCAGATCATCAACCTCATCAACAAGAGTTTCATCACCCCGTTCGACCGGGAGGACATCTACCGCCTCATTCACGAGTACGACGACATCATCGACCTCCTCGAAAATACCATTCACAACATCTACCTTTACGAAGTGGCGGAGAAACGGCCCTTCGTCGATGATTTCGCCCGGTTGATCGCCCGGGCGACCACGGCCTTGATCGCCCTGGTCAAGGAAACCTTCGACAAACAGAAATACACCGACGATATTTGGAAGTACATCCGCGAGATCCACGACCTCGAGGACGAGGGCGACGTGATCTATCACCGGACCCTGCGAATCCTGTTCAAGGAAGAAAAGGACCCGATCGAGCTCATCAAGTGGAAGGATATCCTGATCACCCTGGAGCGGGTTATGGACGTTTTCCAGTACATGAGCAACACGATCGAGGGCATCGTGGTCAAGGGCAGCTAACCCCGATGACGTTCGGTTTCGGGTTCATCGTTTTCGTCGTCGCCGTCGCCCTGATTTTCGATTTCACCAACGGCCTCCACGACGCGGCCAATTCGGTCGCGACGATCGTTTCGACCAAGGTCCTCAGCCCCAAGCAGGCCGTCATCTGGGCGGCTTTTTTCAATTTCGTCGCCTTTCTGATTTTCGGGACGGCGGTGGCGAAAACCATGGGGACCGGGTTGATCGACATCTCCATCGTCGATCCGCTGGTCATTTTTTGCGGACTCCTCGGGGCCATCACCTGGAACCTCCTGACCTGGTTTTGGGGGTTGCCCTCGAGCTCGTCCCACTCGCTGATGGGAGGATATCTCGGCGCGGCCGTGGCCAAGGCGGGTTTCAAGGTCGTCATCGTCAGCGGGTGGACAAAAATCCTGATTTTCATCGTCCTCGCGCCGTTGATCGGACTCGTCCTGGGAATCGTTCTCAAGGTCGTGACGACCTGGATCGTCTATAAAAGACCGATGGCCGTGGTCAACGTCTGGGCCAAGCGGTTTCAATTTCTTTCGGCCGCGCTCTACAGCCTCGGCCACGGCGGCAACGACGCCCAGAAGACGATGGGCCTGATCGCCGGCCTGATGTACACTTCCGGGCATATGAAGGAATTCCATATCCCCCTATGGATCGTCCTTTCGGCTCATACGGCGATCGCGATGGGGACGCTTTCGGGCGGATGGCGGATCGTCAAGACGATGGGGCAGAAGATCGTCAAGCTCAAACCCATCGACGGGTTCTGCGCCGAAACGGCCAGCGCCGTCTCCATTTTCACGGCCACCCACCTCGGCGTCCCGGTTTCGACGACCCACGTCATCACCGGGGCGGTGGCCGGTGTCGGCGCGGCCAAGAACGCGGCCGCGGTCAAATGGCAGGTGACGATCAAGATCGTCTGGGCCTGGATTTTGACGATCCCGATGAGCGCCCTCTGCGCCGGCCTGCTGTACGAACTGGCCCGGCTCTTTGTTGAATAAATCCGCCAAAACAGAAAAAAAACGCTTTATGCCTTGGCGATTCGGGCGAGGGATTTTCCGAACCGCTCGATGTCGGATAAAGTATTGTAATGGACGGCGCCGACCCTGAGCATGCCGCCCTTGTCCTCGACACCGAGGCGCTTAGTCACTTCGAGGGCGTAATAATTGCCGTCCCAGGAATAAATCCCGTCCTTGTCCAGTTCTTCGGCGATCCGGCGCGGGGCGATTTCTCCGAGGCGGAACGAGAACGTGGCGACGCGTTCGTCGAAACGGGCCCGGTCCGTGATCCCGTAGATTTTGATTCCGGGGACCGCCCGGAGCGCGTCGTATAAGGCCGAAGCCAGCGTCCGCTCGTGAGCCCGAATGGCCGCCGCCGCCCGGCGCAATTTCAACTTCCGCCCGGTCGGGTCGTTTTCCGGAACGACGCCGGGATCTTCGCCGAAATGAGCGCCGACGCTTTCGAGATACTCGATCGTCCCCAGCAGCCCGGCGAACGCTTCGAAATTCGGCGTTCCGGTCTCGAATTTGACCGGAATTTTGTCGTCCGCCGGCCGGACCTTGTAGGCGGACAATTCCTCCAGCAGGTCGCGTCGCCCGTAGAGAAGCCCGAGATGGGGCCCGAAGAACTTGTAGGCAGAGCAGGCGAGAAAATCACAGCCCACGGCGGCGACGTCGATCGCGCCATGCGGGGCATAATGAACGGCGTCGATGAAGACGAGAGCGCCGGCGGCGCGGGCCCGGGCGGCGATTTCGGCCACGGGGGTGATCGTCCCGAGGGCGTTGCTGGCGTAACCGACGGCGACGAGCTTGGGTTTTTTCTCGAGGGCGCGGTCGAGACCGGCCAGGTCGAGCGTTCCATCCTCCGGATGAAAATCGACCCAGAGAATTTCGGCCCCCCGGTCCCGGGCCAAAAGAAGCCAGGGCGCGATGTTGGCGTCGTGATCGAGGCGGGTCACGACGATGGAATCGCCGGGGCCGATCCGCGGGGCGAGCGACCGCGAAATATGGAACGTCAGGGTCGTCATGTTCGCCCCGAAGACGATTTCGTCGGCCCGGGCGCCGAGGAAATCGGCCGCCGCCTGCCGGGCTTGCAAGGCGACGGCGTCCGACTCGCGGCTCGTCTTGAAGGCGCCGCCGTGGTTGGCGTTGGTTTCGATGAGATAATCGAGCATCCGGTCCAGGCAATTCTTGACGACTTGGGTCCCTCCGGGGTTGTCGAGAAACACCGCCTCGCCTGTCAGGGCCGGAAATTGATGACGGACGCGTTCAAGGTCCAGGGCCATGGCGTTCTCCTTGTCGGGGCCGGGTTTCAGGATGGGCCGGCTTCGAGGGCTTCGCGCTCCCGAAGTTCGAGAAATTTCTCGATCTCGTTTTCGAGCAGGCGGGCGACTTTTTCGTAGGTTTCGACGCCGAGACCGGCCGGGTCGGGGATTTCCCAGCCGTAAAGCTTCTCATCGGGGATTTCGGGCATCCCGGCCAGGCGCATGAAGACGGTGGAATCCAGGGCGATGATGTAATCGAAATCGTCGGCCGGAAAATCGAGGACGTGGCGCGGCCGGTGCCTGGCGATGTTGCATTTGTAGAATCTTTTGGCGACGTCGATCGCCTCCTCGAAGGGCTTTCCGGCGCCGGGGGCCACTCCGGCGCTCCGGGCTTCGATCCGGCCCGAAAACAATGATTGCGAAATCACTTCGGCCAGGGGGCTCCGGCATAGGTTCGCGTAACAGACGAACAGGACTTTCATTTTTCTCTTGGAGTTATAGCCGGGACGGCCGGACCTGTCAACCCGAGGCTTGAAGTCCGCCCGGCGGCGGGGGATAATGTCCGTATGAAGACAATCTTCGTCATCCTCTCGGTGCTCGGTCTGTTCATCGTCTCCGCCGGCGGCGAGGACAAACCCCCGCTCCGGACGGTTCCCTCGGTGGATCTCCAGAAATACATGGGAACCTGGTATGAAATCGCCGCCTTCCCCCAAAAATTCCAGAAGGGGTGCCATTGCTCGAAGGCGTTGTACGAGATGACGGACAAGGGCTATGTCCGGGTCATCAATTCATGCCGCAAGGATTCGGCCGACGGCAGGGAAAAAATCGCCAGAGGGAAGGCCTTCGTCGTCGAAGGGACCGGGAACTCCAAGCTCCGCGTCCAGTTCTTCTGGCCGTTCCGCGGGGACTATTGGATCATCGAATTGGCCGACGACTACAGCCACGTCGTCGTCGGCGCACCGAACCGCGATTATCTGTGGATCCTGGCCCGGACGCCCCGGATCGACGAGACCCTGTACAAGGAAATCGTCGCCCGGTGCGCGGAAAAAGCTTTTGACGTGTCCCGGTTGATTTTTTCGGATCAAACCTGCGCCGGCCGTTGAGCGTCACCGGTGATAACGGCCGATCCGAGCGATTCGGGGATGGAATTCGGGGACAGGTTACTCATTCCCCGATTTCCCAGGAATTTTCCGATACGCAAATCGGGAATTGAGTGCCCTGTCCCCGAATTTTTGAACGAGAGGCCTTGAAAAAGACGGGAAAAACCCGTATTCTGAATTCCACTCTTGTCTGATTTTCCCTTAAGGTGAGTTCAACGTGAAAATATGCCTGGTCGGCCCGCCGCTTTCCGGCAAGACGACGCTCTTTGCCGCCCTAACGGGGCTTTCTCCGACGGACGCCGCGGCGAAAGGGCAGGAGCCCGTGGCCGTGGTCAAAGTCCCGGACGGGAGGGTCGACCGCCTGGCCGAAATCTTCAAACCCAAAAAAAAGACGCCGGCGACGATCGAATTCATCGAACTGGCCGGGGTCGCCGCGGGAGATTCCCGAAAGACCGGCTTCTCCGAACAATTCCTTGGAAAACTCCGGACGGCCGACGCGCTGTTGCTCGTCGTCCGGAACTTCGCCGACCCGGCGGTTCCACATCCGCGGGAGTCCGTCGATCCGGTCCGCGACCTGCGGGATGCGGAAACCGAGTTTCTCCTGAGCGACCTGGCCGTCATCGAGAACCGGTTCGAGCGGCTGGAAAAACAGATCGCGGCCAACAAAAATGACCGCGACGTTCGGGAACTGGCTGTCCTGAAAACCTGCCGGACTCACCTGGAAGGGGAGCGCCCGCTCCGGCTTCATGAATTCAAGCCGGACGAAGAGCTCCTGATCCGGGGATTTCGGTTCCTGAGCCAGAAACCCCTCATCGTCGCGGTCAACCTCGACGAGAAAGATATCCGCCGCGAGGCCGAGGTCCTGGCCCCGTTCAAGCCGTGGGCGAATCTGCCTAACACCGACGTCATCGGGCTTTCGGCCAAAATCGAAATGGAATTGCGTGAGTTTCCCGAAGCGGAGCTTAAGGCGTTTCTGGCCGACTACGGGATCGAGCGGCCGGCCCGGGACAAGCTGATCGCTGAGACGTACCGGTTGATGGGCCTGCTTTCGTTTTTCACCTTCGGCCCGAACGAGGTCAAGGCCTGGACGATCCGGGACGGGACGAAGGCCTTGGCCGCGGCAGGCGAGATCCACTCCGACATCGAGCGCGGATTCATCCGGGCGGAAGTCGTGCCTTACGACGATTTTATCGCCGTCGGTTCGATTCCGGAATGCCGAACGCGCGGGACGTTGCGTCTCGAGGGCAAGGATTACCCCGTCCGGGACGGCGACATCATCACTTTTCGGTTTGCGGTTTAGATTCGCGGCCTCATTAGCGTCGCGGTCCGGCGTTCAGACCTTCATTTCTTCCAGGTTCTTTTGCGCCAGCCGCGTGTTGAGGTGGCAGAACGCGCAGGCCAGGGCGTCGGCCGCATCCTCTTCCATGGCCTCGTCGTCGATCCGGAGAAGTGAGCGGATCATGATCCCGACCTGGATTTTTTCCGCCTGACCGTACCCGGTCACGGCTTTCTTGATTTCAAGCGGGGAGTATTCGAAGAGGGGAGTCGAGGCGGCGGCCACGGCGACGAGGACCGCCCCGCGGACCTGGCCCAGGGTGATCGCCGTTTTGATGTTGAGCCCGAAAAAAGGATTTTCGACCGCCACTTCGTCGGGCGCGTAAGCCGAAATCAGCTTGTCGATCCCCGATTTGATTTCCAGAAGCCGGGCGGGAAGGGCGGCCTTGCGGGACGGTTTGATCGCCCCGTAGGCCAGGACCAGATGATCGTTTCCGTCGGATTGGATGAGGCCGTAACCGGTCGCGACGCTGCTGGGGTCGATCCCGAGAATCCTCATATGGGATGGGCGCCCGGTACGAAAATCAGGAATTTTCGTACGAGGCGAGGTCCTCCGGCGAGATGTCGAAGTTGGCCGAGACGGTCTGGACGTCATCGTGGTCTTCGAGCTCCTCGACGAGCTTAAGGGTTTGGTGGGCCTGCTTGCCCTCGACCTTGGTGTAGTCTTCGGGGATATAGCCGTTGGTGGAATCGACGACTTCGATCCCGGCCTTTTTAATCGCCTCCAAGATCCCGTCGAAATTGTCGGGTGTCGTGATCACTTCCCATGTGTCGCCCTCGTCCGTGATGTCCACGGCGCCGGCATTGAGGGCGATGTCCATAAGCTTGTCTTCCGCGACCGCGGTCTTTTCGATGTCGATATAGCCGCCGCGTTTGAAACGGTAGGCGACGCAGCCCTGGGTCCCGATCTGGCCGCCGTTCTTGCTGAAGATGTGCCGGATTTCGGAAACCGTCCGGTTGCGGTTGTCGGTCAGGATGGTGAGGTAAATCGCCACGCCGCCCGGCCCGTATCCTTCGAAAATGGCTTCCTCATACGAGACGCCCTCGAGTTGTCCAGTTCCTTTCAGGACGGCCCGCTTGATGTTGTCGGCCGGCATGTTGGCGTTCTTGGCGTCCTGGATCGCCTTGCGCAACCTGGGGTTTTTGTCCGGATCGCCCCCGCCCGCGCGGGCGGCCACGGCGATTTCGCGGATGATCTTGGTGAAAACTTTGCCGCGCTTGGCATCGGCGGCCCCTTTTTTATGCTTGATCGATGCCCATTTGGAATGACCGGACATTTGCGGAGCTCCTTGGGGGACAAAAATACGGCGCTATTTTAGCAGAAAGCCCCTGCACCTGCAATTGGAGACACAATACCCATTTCCCGATTTACTTATCATCCAATCCGAATTCATCTTATGAACGGAATCCCGAGATCTTTGCAAATTTTCCGAGCGAGTTGATCCACGATCTCGTTATGCCGGGGTACGGAAGACCGCAAATTCTTTTCCGGATTGCCCCACCAGGAGTGGCTGCTTCCCTCACGAATGAGGACGCACCCGTTCTTGCGAAAATGTTTAAGAAGCGAGGCCCGCTTCATATAGTGATTGGCTCTTCGGTATATCCGGCGGAAGCGGCTTTGAGGGCTTCCTTACGATTGAACTCCAAGGCTTCAAGTAGACTCGACTTCAGGCTCCGGAGGAGCTCCTCGTGGGTTCGTTCCTGGCAGTTTACCCCGGGGACTTCCTCGATCCAACCGATCCACCAGCCGCCATCTTGTTTGGTTACTGCCGTATAGATGTTGGACATGTTCGTCACCTTTAAAGCGATGGTATCACTTCGTCCGGCGGCTGTCCACGCTTCCAAAACCCGCCCCAACGGCTCCCTCATGGGGGTTTTCCTCTCTTTGTTTTGTTTCTCCACGGTCAATTGAAATGACGCCCGGACTCGGCTGTTTTCTCATTTGTCGGGGGAAATCGGGGACAGGTACGGAATTCTCTAAAGAATTCCGTACCTGTCCCCGATTTCGCGAGTGAGTGCCGCCCCCCTTAGGGGCTGCGTTCCCCTAAAAGCGGGACACATCCCCGAATTAATTGAGGCCGCGGGCGAGGCGTTCGAGAATCTTGTTTCTTTCCACCGGGTCGGAGGGGAGCGAGGGATTGCATTCGGGCCGGCCGTCTTTCAACCCGACGGCTGCGGTCGCCAGCGCAGCGAACGAATCGAGATCATGCGAGACGATCACGGCGGAAGCCCCGTCGCGGATCCGGCTTTCGATCCAGATCATGATGTCGTCCCGCATTCTCCGGTCCATGGCCTCGAGCGGCTCGTCCAGCAGAAGATGTCCCGGCCGGCCGATCATTGCCGCGGTCAGCCCCGCCCGGCGCCGTTGCCCCTGGGACAATTCCCGCACCGAGCGCCCGGCCACGCGGTCCATCTCCAGGACGGCCAGGGCTTCTTCTCCCCGGGCGAGCGGCTCGCCGCGCAACCGGCAGACGAACCGGATGATCTCGCGAATCGAGGCGTAGGGCGTCAGGTCGGGATGTTCGGGCAGGTAGGCGATCTCCCTGCGGGCGGCGACCTCGTTTTTCCACAGGTCGTTTCCGTCGATCCAAATTTTTCCTTCGTCCGGCTTTTCCACCCCGGCGGCCAGCTTGAGGAGCGTCGTCTTGCCCGATCCGTTCGGTCCCAGGACCAGGGTGAGACCCGCCTCCAGGACGAGGTTCAGCGATTGAAAGACGGGAACGGATTTTTCATAGCTGAAGGAAACGTTTTTGAAATGAATCATCGCGAACTCCACGATCCGGGGTCGCCGGCGGCGTCATGATGCATCTCGTCCCAGGCGGTGACTTTCAGCGTTTTTTCCTGCCGGGCCGCGATCTCGATCAGCAGGGGCGTCAGGAACAGAATGGCGACGCCGGCGTTGGCCCACAGCCCGTAGGCCGCGGCGGCCAGGCTTCCTTCCAGCAGAAGCGTCCCTAAAATCTTCGACCGGGTTTCCCGGGGTGCGTTCACGGCGCCGGCCGCCCGTGCCGCCCCCGCCGGAAGATACGACGCGGCCCCCAAGACGGCGGGCCAGCCGATCCATTGCAGGGGAATGCAGAGTGCCAGGGCCGGAATCCCGAGAAAGAGGGCGTCGGAAATGATCCGGTGCCGCGCGGACCGTGGCCAAGACCTGCTCCACGGCCAGGGCGCCCGGTTGGCGACGAGGAATCCGGCCGTAAACGCGAGAAATACAGCGACGCTCAATGCCCCTCCCGCCCGCATCGCCGCTTCCTGAAGGGACTCGGACAAGACGTTGTTTTTCAGGAAAAGGGCGGTCGATCCGACGACCGCTCCGGCCGGAAGATATCCCGACCAGCCGGAAAGGCCGAGCGCCCGAACTCCGATCATGGCCGGAAACCGAAGCGGAAACATCCAATTCCGTCGTCCCGTCCCGGTTTTGGCCTTGAGAAGCGGTCCGGAAAGATAATCGACGGCCAGGAGGATCGGAACGGAAAATCCTAAATAAGCCGGATTCCCCGATCCGGCCAGGACCGCGGCCGTCCCGCCGAC
>JAPKZG010000019.1 GCA_026393895.1 Candidatus Aminicenantota bacterium | reverse complement strand
GCGGCTGTAGGCGTAGGAAATGACGAAAACGGTGAAGGCCGTCGCCAGGGCGAGGAATACGGCCAGGTAGGTGTGCGAGCCGAGGGTCTTGAACGCCTCCTCGGGTCCGTACGAGGAGGAGGACAATCCATCCGCGCCCAAACCGATCCAGGCCAGGATCGGGATTAAGGCCAGTTTATGGAACAACCTCGGATCTTTAATGTTTCTCGGTTTCCCAAAAACTGTTTGTTTGATTCGATCCCCAAACGGACGATCCGCGTTCATGGCATCCCTCCGGTCTCACCCCATCCTGGTTGTCGGAAACCCACCAAGTTTATTGGATCGAGATCGGGACGACGGGCGGGAGAGAGACGGACTATTTCTTCATTATTCGGGGAGAGATTATCCGCTTCGATTTCGGAAATGTCAAATCCGATCTTATCGCCCGGGCTGAAACCGGCCGCGGCCATTCCGGGAAGCGTCGCCGAATCAGGCTTAAATGTTGATCCGGATCGGCAGGATGACCGTCGTGATCCCTTTCCAGCGCAGCTCCTGCTGGATGGCAAAGGCCGTCTCGTTATGGAGGAGGCGGTGGATCATCCCCGTTTGCCGGAACACCGATTGGCCGGCGAAGACCGTCGACTTGGGAAAATCCTTGGATATGTTTTCGATCAAGCCGGACGCGGTCTGGACGATATCCGTCCCGAGGTCATAGCGGGACTCGGCCGGAAAACCGAGACGCCGGGTTAAATCGACATACTTGGCCTGAGCTTCGCGGGCTATCCCTTCCAGACTTTGGACGGCATCCGAGCCCTTGAACGATCCCACGTCGACCTCAGCTACGGAGACGAAGATGAATTGCTTGTACAGCCCCGGAAAGCCTCGGATGATCGATAAAAACGTATGGACGCCGAAGCCGTTGTAGCCGTTGACCAGTTGAATCGCGGTCATTTTTTTCGGATCGAGGGGGTCATGGTTGACCGGGCCGTCGATGGGGAGGGACAGCAATTCGTCGAGTTCCCGTACTCCGCCGCGGACTTTGTTATAGTGCCGGCGCGTCAGGAAACACAGGCCGACGACGACTCCGGTGATTAGGAACGTCAGCCACCCGCCCAGGGCGAACTTTTCGATCGAGGTGATGAGGAGAATCGTGACGCAGACGAAGAGTCCGAGAATATGGACAGGAAGATATTTCTTCCATTTGGGCTCGGTCCTCCGGTTCTTGATAAAAAACCGGGACATGCCGAGCTGGCTCAGGGAGAACGTCAGAAAAACGTTGATCGAGTACATCACGATCAAGGTGGTGATATTGCCCCGCGAATACAACAGGAGGAGAATCGCCGATCCGCCCATGAGCAGAACGCCGTTTTGAATCGAGAATCGATCCGAGAGCGAGGCGAACCGGTGGGGAAACCAATAATCGACGGCCATATTGGCCATGACCCGGGGGCCGTCGACAAAACCCGTCTGGGCGCCGACGAGCAGGAGAGCACCCTCGGAAAAGATGGTGATGAGGGCCAGAACCCCGCCGAAGGTCCAGTTCCGGAAAACGCCGTCGGCCAGAACGGAGTTCAGGGTTCGGCCGGCGACGGGATGGACGCCCAGGAGCAAGTAACACAACAGGATGCCGCCCGCGGTAAAAGCCAGGGACGAAGCCATGTAGACCATGGTCTTTTTCCCCGTCTGCGCCCTGGGTTCCCTCAGGATCTGAAGTCCGTTGGAGACCGCTTCAATGCCCGTGTACGTTCCGCCGCCCATGGAGAATGCCTTGAGAAACAGAAGGATCATTCCGCCCGCGCCGAGCGTCGTCAGGCCGACCTTAAAATCACTTCCGATCTTGGACGAAACCGCGCCGATTTGGGGAAGATGGCTTAAAATTCCGTATCCGATCAAGAGAAGATGCGTCAGGACGAAGACGATGAAAATCGGCGCCAGAAATTGGACGGATTCCTTGACTCCGCGAAGGTTCAGAATCACCAGAACGAGAATGGCCGCCAGATCAAAAGGGATTTTGTACGGCTGCCAAGACACCGGAAAAAAACTGAACAGAGCGGCCCCGCAGGAAACGATGGAAACGGTGATCGTCAGGATATAATCCACAAGGAGGGCCGCACCCGAAATGACGCCGGCTTTTTCGCCCAGCGTATGCGTCGCGACAATATAGCCACCGCCGCCGTGGGGAAAATATTCGATGATCCGGGAATAAGCTTTGGAGATGATCAAGACGGTCAAGGCCGTCGCTAAAGCCAAAAAGAGCGCCAAATACGTGTGAGAGCCCAGCGTCTTGAAGGCTTCCTCCGGACCATAGGAAGAGGAGGAGAGACCGTCGGCACCGAGCCCGATCCAAGCGAGAATCGGGATCAAAGCCAATTTATGGAAAAGGGTCGGATCCTTGATGTTTCGTGGCCGGCCGAAAATCGTCCGCCGGACTATTCCTTTAAAGCCGTTATCCTGGTTCATCGGAACTCGCCGTCTTTATGGACTTATCCGAAAAAAAAGTAAAAATAATAACTCAATAAAATCTTCCTTTCGGGTCTTCCTCAAACTGAGTGAAGCGGAACTTATCTTATCAAATAGACCCGTTTTTCTTCAAGTTTGCCCGTCCGGACGATTGCGGGACAAAGGGTATCCCCGCGTCCCGATTTCCCGGGCCCAGGCCATCCTTCATCCATCCGCCGGACGAGTTCATCGGCTTGACTCAATACACCCCGCATGGTATCAATAGATTTCCATTTTAGACGCGTTTTGTCATTATAATTCGGAGGTTTCTTCCCATGAACGGATGGACGGGCAATATCCTGAGAGTCAACCTTTCGACCAAAACACACAAAAAAGAAACTTTCACCGAGGAATTCGCCCACAAATGGGTGGGCGGCCGCGGCTTCGCCGTCAAAACCCTATACGACGAACTCAAACCCGGCATCGATCCCCTCGGCCCCGAGAACAAGTTCATCGTGGCCCTCGGCCCGATTTCCGGAATCCCGGCGCCGAACACCGGAAAAGCCGTCGTTGCCGCCAAGTCCCCTCTGACCGGATTTTACGGGGACGGCAACCTGGGCACCCGCGCCGCCGAACATCTGCGCAAAGCCGGGTACGATATGTTGATCGTCGAGGGCAAAGCCGACCGGCCGACGATGCTTTACATCGAGGATGACAAGGTCGAATTTCTCCCGGCCGACGAAGTCTGGGGAAAGGGGACCTACGCCTGCAACGACTGGATTTACTCGAAATACGGCAAGGGCATCGGCGTCCTGAACATCGGTCAGGGCGGCGAAAACCTCAACCGTTTCGCCGTCGTCCGGAGCCTGGAAGGACGGGCGGGCGGGCGGCCCGGCATCGGGGCCGTGATGGGCTCCAAGCTGCTCAAGGCAATCGTCGTGAAGGGTACGCGCCCTATCCCTCAAGCCGACCCCGCGGCCATGAAGGCCCTCGGCTCCGGCGATTTAAAAAAGGTAGGCCAAATCGACAAACAGACCGGTTGGTCGATCCAAAGCACGACCGGGGTCCTTCCCTTCTGCAATGAAGTTGCCGGGCTCCCCGTCCGCAATTTCCGGAAAACGCATCATCCCCTGGCCTGGCAAGTCGACGGCGAACGCTGCAATAACGCCCGGGTCGCGACCTACGGTTGCCCGACCTGCACGATGCGTTGCGGGATCACCGTCCACGACAAGGAAGGCCACGAGTCCGAGCTCGACTACGAAAACGTCGCCCTCCTCGGCCCTAACCTGGAAATTTTTGAACTTGCCCAAATGGCCTCGCTCAATTATCTCTGTGACGAATACGGCCTCGACACCATGTCCGCCGGCTGCACGCTCAGCTTCTACGCCGACGCCATCGATCATGGGGCCGTCGACGGCGATTTTAAGTTCGGCGACGCGGAACGGGCCAAGGAGCTGCTCCGCCTGGCCGCCCTCCGCGAGGGCAAAGTCGGAAATCTCCTCGCGGAAGGTTCGCGGCGGATGGCCCGGACGTTCGGCCACAACTCCGAGGCCTACGCCATGCAGGTCAAAGGCCTGGAAGTCGCCGCCTATAACTGCAAATTCATCCCCGGACAGGCCTTGTCGTTCGGGGTGGCTCCCATCGGAGCCCATCACCGGGAGGCCTGGATCATCACCTTCGAAATCCGGCACACGACGCGGGAATCCTACGGACCGGAAAAAGCGGCCAAGGTCATCGAGCTCCAGCGCATTCGGGGAGGGTTGTTTGAATTCATCGTTTCCTGTCGGTTTCCCTGGATCGAGAACGGCTGGCCGCTCGAGAATTATCCCAAATACTTCAATGTCGTCACCGGTTTGAACTGGAATCTGGACGACATGTGGAGGGTCGGCGACCGGATCTATTCGATGATCAAGCTTCATTTCCTCCGCGAATTTCCCCAGGCCGACCGCGAAGATGATTATCCTCCGCGGATTTGGTTCGATCCGTCCAACGCCGACACGGAGGGACCGATCGCCGGCAAGTACCTCGACCTCGAAAAATACGACGGGATGCTCCAACACTATTACGACCAACGCGGCTACGACCGGCGCGGAATCCCGACGAAAGCGACGCTCCATGCCCTGGGCTTGGACGATGAGGCGGCCGCGGTCCGGCCGTATGCCGACCTGACGGATTGAACGGGTCATGAAAGTCCAAGTCAAAGTCATCGGACCCCTGATCTACAAGGCCGGTTTCAGCGAAAAAGACTTCGACCTCGATCCGTCAACCACCGTTAACGACCTCGTTGAAATGATCGGCATCCCGGCGGAACGTCCCCGGATCGTGACCCGGAACGGGAAGGCGGTCCTGCCCGAAGACCGGATCGAGGACGGCGACAAGATCGCCGTCTCGCCCATCTACTCCGGCGGCTGATGAGGATGAGCGCCGGATCCGGATCTCCCGCCCCGATCCTGATCAACGGCTCTTGGCGTCCGGCCCGGGCCCTGGAAACGTTCACTGCGTTCGACCCTTCGAGCGGACGTCCCCTCCCCGGGGTTTATCCGGTTTCGTCCTTTGCCGATGCCGACGAGGCCGTCGGCGCCGGTCGCAAAGCCGCCGGCGATCTGGCCTTGGTTTCCTCCGCCGTTCTTGCCGATTTTTTCGACCTTTTCGCCCGGGGGATCCTGGACCGGGGCGATGAACTGGTCGAAACCGCTCATCGGGAAACCGCCCTTCCGGCGGAACAGCGCCTGCGCACCAGCGAGCTCCCACGTACGACCGGACAATTGCATCAAGCCGCCGAGTCCGTCCGGGACGGATCCTGGCGGCAGGCGACCATCGACACCAAATTCAACATCCGGTCCGTCCGCGAACCGCTCGGCGGCCCGGTCGTGGTTTTCGGACCGAACAATTTTCCGTTCGCCTTCAACGCCTCAGCCGGCGGCGATTTCGCCGCCGCTCTGGCGGCGGGGAACCCGGTCATCGCCAAAGGGCACCCGTCCCACCCGGGAACGACCCGGCTTTTCGCCGAAATCGCCCGGGATTGCCTGGAGGAAACCGGCTTGCCCCGGGCGTCCGTCCAACTTCTTTATCATTTAAAACCCGAGGACGGTCTCCGACTGGTCGCCCACCCGGGGATCGGGGCCACGGCCTTTACCGGGAGCCGTCAGGCGGGACTGACCCTCAAGCAATCGGCCGATTCCGCCGGACGGCTGATTTATCTCGAAATGTCCAGCCTCAATCCCGTCTTTCTTCTTCCGGATGCGGTCCGCGAACGCGGCCTGGAGATCGCCGCCGAACTCTTCTCCTCCTGCAGTTTGGCAGCGGGCCAGTTTTGCACCAAGCCGGGGTTGACCGCCCTCCTCGATAACGACGACGGCCGGGCATTTGTCTCCGCCGTCGTCAAACATTTTCAGTCGCCGCCGTCCGGATTTCTGTTCAGCCGAAACGGCCGCGAGGCCGTGGAAGCCGCGGTGGAAAACATCCGCCGCCTCGGCGCGGAACTTCTGGCCGGAGGGAAGCTGGTTCTGGAACCCGGATACCGTTTTGAAAACACCCTGTTCCGGATCTCCGGCGAACGATTTCTCAGGAACGCCGGGGAGCTTCAGGTTGAGGCTTTCGGGACCGTTTTACTCCTCGTATGCGCCGAATCCGAGGACGTTTTGCTTCACGTCGCCGAATCGCTCGAAGGAAACCTCGGCATCGGCATTTATTCGGGTTCCGCCGGAGGAAGGGATGAGGCGATTTATGACCGTCTGGCCCCGATCCTCCGCCTCAAGACTGGACGCTTGCTCAACGATAAAATGCCCACCGGCCTGGCCGTCGTCCCGTCCATGGTGCACGGCGGCCCCTATCCGGCCGCCGGTCATCCGGGATTCACCTCGGTCGGAATTCCGCCGTCTTTTCTCCGGTTCACCGCCCTTCGGTGCTACGACAACGTCCGGCCGGACCATTTGCCGCCCGTTCTGCGGGATCCCAACCCGACGGGGCGGATGTGGCGGTTGGTGGATGGAGAATGGACCCGGGAAGACGTCCCGTAGCGATCAGCGGTAGAGGCAGAGATACGCCGTGTCGACGGCGACCTTCAATTGGAACTTCCGGTCCTTCTCTACAATGAAAGTGTCCGCGGGTTTGAATTCCTTCCAGGTTTCGCTTCCCGGGAGCTTGACGCTCAAGGCGCCGCTGACGACCGACAGGATCTCTTTCGTCGAGGTGCCGAATTCATAATCGCCGGGAGCCATAACGCCGACCGTAGCCGGCCCGTCGGAAGCCTGGAAACCGATTGATTTGACTTTTCCCCCGAAATACTCGTTGACCTTCAGCATGGCGTTCTCCTCAGCTTCATCAGACATTCGATGACCCGATTGGCCTGCATGGCCGCCACAACTCCGACGCGCGGGGCCATGGGCGAAATTCCGGTCCGTGGTTCTCCGG
>JAPKZG010000102.1 GCA_026393895.1 Candidatus Aminicenantota bacterium | reverse complement strand
GGCGGAGATGGTTCCGTGACGGGCTCGGGCAAGATAAGGAGCACGGGATTCACCTACACTTGGACGGCGAGGGTCCAGGGAAACACGGAACGGCCTGTTTCCGACATTCTGGGCTCTGTCTGGCAAGAGAGCGAGAACGGCTGGAGCGGCGTGTGGACGCGCCGGGGCACCAGCGATGTCTTCGATGCGGTGTGGACCCTGAACGGGCAGCGGGTGACGGCGGTGTTGACCATGACACGGACAGGGTTTGACACCGTCTCGATCTATCGGAAGGATACCAGCAGCGATAACCTCGAGGTGGATTACGCCGCCACCATTGGCGGAGATGGTTCCGTGACGGGCTCGGGCAAGATAAGGAGCACGGGATTCACCTACAATTGGACGGCGAGGGTCCAGTAGTTCTCGCTACCCACCCCAATCTCACAATCAAACTTGGATCGCTTAACATCTTTCATTCTGTAGCTCTTTGATGACCTGAACCCCGGATCTTGATCCATTTTGGATGCTAGTTTTTTGATAGCCGGAAGTATATTACCAGCGTGGTCAAGCGGTAAGATTCATCTGTCGGAGCGGTAATACACAACGCCGCAGAAAAAGGGATTTCCTATCCTTCGGCTTGTGATTTCAGAATTCGCCGGGAGTTTGAAGCTCGCCGCTCCCGGGCCGGCAGCGCCTCTGATCGCCTGCAAGTCCCTTATAAAGAACGGGCGATTCCCCCCTCAACCCAGGATGTCTTTGAGCCCGAAGGAGGCCGCATAGAGACTGCCGACTCCGGACAGAAGGAAGGCAACGCGCAGGGTTTCGGCGATCTCTTCCTTCGTCGCACCGGCCTGCATCGCCTGCTCGGCCCGGGCACGGACTCCGCCAGCAGCCCCTGCGGCCGCGGCGAAGGCCATCGCCATCAGGCGTGTGACCTTGCGCGGCAGGGCGCCGTCGGCATAGACGAGGGCGTCGGTCTCCTCCAGATGTTTCATGAATTCTGGGTCAAGCTTCTTCATGGTGGACAGCGGATGATCGGGCATGACGAACCTCCTTGCGGTTATAGGCCATCATACAGCATGACGCCGTCTTGGAAGACAAATATTTTGCTTAGATTGAAACCGGTGTGCGCAACTGCCGGCTTTGACAGCCGTTTTTTCGTCTAGCGAATTTTTCATTTTCATTCCCGTGATGCTCGAACTATTTCAGGGTAGTCCCGACAAGCTGGGATTCCGGCGAGAGGAGTGATATGATAAAAGCGAGCTGGTCAGTATGCAGAATTGATCATTCATCAATCTGAGGATCGGTGCACCTTCAGGATACAAGGAGCCTTTATCATGTCCACCCTCGCTCAAACAATCAAAGATGAGATTAGGCGAATCTCCCGCCGGGAAATCGGCCTGGCGCTCTCGAATTTCCGCCGGGACCATATTGCGCTTAAGAAGAGACTCGCCGAGCAAAAACGCAGAATCTTCGCAATCGAGAAAGTTAACAAGGAACTTTCAAATAAACAGGCCGTGTTCAGTCAAAATGCCGGTTCGGAACCGGAGGCCGAGCACGTCGCGTTCTATGCCAGGGGGATCAAGAGCCTCCGTCGGCGGCTCGGTCTCTCCCAGATCGCCCTAGCCACGCTGGTCGGTATGAACAGGATCAGCATCGCACATTGGGAGAAGAAATCCGGGAAGCTAACAATCATAAAGCCTGAAGTGAGAAAAAGGCTTATGGAGCTGAAGGGCATGAAAAAGGCAGAGGTCGCGGCGCGGCTGGGGACGACGAAAAGGCCAGGAAAGATAGCCCGTTAGGACTGACCGGCTCCCGCAAAAGCCCCAGTCCTGTAATAAGTCTCCCGCATGATCGGCTGCTTGAAAACATGGGGCGAAGTAATGCGGCGGGAGCGACCAAGGAAATTCGCGTCAATAAATTCGTTTTGGAAAACGAAAATAGCAAGGTCCACACCGGGCCTCGTTACGTCTTTCCAGGGAGACGCGTTCGTA
Source organism: Candidatus Aminicenantota bacterium (assembly GCA_026393895.1). GTDB lineage: Bacteria > Acidobacteriota > Aminicenantia > Aminicenantales > UBA4085 > JAAZPG01. The sequence goes on along the minus strand of JAPKZG010000102.1, from coordinate 4,493 downwards.
CTCGTCACTTTGGCCTGGAGCAGCTTTTTCAGTTCTTCTCGGTCCAGATCCAATGGAACCTCCTTGTTTCATTTTACCTATTCAAGGAGGTTTACACAGTTTTTCTTACACTCCCTTTTCTCCGGAAGTGTATAAGACTGTTTTCAATTTCGTTTAAAGGAAAAGCCATCGTAAAATCTCTTCGATCATCAAATCGAAAAAGAGGAAGATTTTTACTACGATAACTAGAACTCATTATAAGACGTTTCTCCAGAAAGTTATATCGGGATGTATCAGTGAACCCGATCCAATCCCGGGCAAGTCGTCAAGGAAGAAGGAGATAGCGGCGTCGGCGGCTGAATATTGATTTCTGAATATAATATCAGAACAACCCGGGGCAAGTCGGAGAGCGGGAGGGGAGTAGGAGAGGGCTAATTAGAAAAAACAGAGCTCTAGAGAGCGGCCTGGCCCGAGATAAAAAAGGCGCCATTGACATTCTTTCCGTATGAGAGATAAATTTCTGACAGGAAAGATGAAACGAGCGAATTTTGGAACACGAATGGCAGCCCTTGCGATCGACGTCGTAGGAGTGGCGATCGTTGCCATCATTTTTGAGAATCCCATCTTGAAGCTCGCCGATGCGCTCGGTATGATCAAGTTCTTGTCAATTGACACCTCCGCTGAAGCCTTGATGATGGTTATCCTCGCGTTCTGGGGGGCGGGCTTGTTGTACATGTTGACCGACGTCGTAGCTGCCGCGACGCCCGGGAAAATGTTTATGAGATTAAAAATCCGCAGAGAAGACGGCCGAAAAACCGGGATCGGGAATCTCCTGAAACGATATCTTCTGAAATGCAGCTTTTTACTTATAATCCTGCCCTTCGGGATTGTCGAAAACACGATCTTAAGTATTCTATTTTTGTCCATCGGTTTGATAGGATTCGTCGGATACTTCCTGATATTGGGAGGCGAGAGACAGGCCTTACACGATCGGCTGTCCCATACGTCAGTCTTTCGCTCGTAGAAATCGAATATCTGTTTCCCCTTGACCCGCACCCCATTTCTCGTACATTTTGTCAGCAAGTTTTTAAATATGTGGAGCCGGCGGCCGATATCCCAAAGAACTGTGAGAGGGGCGTATCGATTGTTTCAGGCTTAAAGCATGATCAGTCTGACTGCGACAAATGAAAGAAAAAGAGTGGGGTACCGTAATATATGAGCTTCGAACTTTTTTTATGAATGTCCGTTTGAATAATCAACTGAGACAACTCCGATCGGCCATTCTTGCTTAGAAGGAAAAGAATGGAGAGTAGGGTCGCTGGCTGGACCAGGTTATAACCTGTTTGAATACAAATTAAGCAGAGCGGGGGATATTTCTAATTTTCCGTGATTAATGAGGGGAAAATCCATCTCTATATGATTTTCGATAATTGATTTTCGCGATTTTCGTTGAAGTTGACATCACCGGACGGCCGGGAGTACACTGCCGGCAGGGATAAGCGGTGATTCATCATCCAGAGTGGAAATTCGTTAGGTTCTGATAAAAGAAAATTCCTGTCTTTAATCATTGGAGGATTGCCATGAAAATCACGCATCGTTGGTTCCATTGTGTATTGTTACTGATTGCCCTGGTCCTGCTCGGGCATGCCTCGGTGTTCTCGGCGGCACCACATTCCGACATTCTGGGTTCTGTCTGGCAGGAGAGCGAGAACGGCTTTAGCGGTGTGTGGACGCGCCGGGGCACCAGCGATGTCTTCGACGCGGTGTGGGACAACGTGAACGGGCGGCAGGTGACGGCGGTGCTGACCATGACTTGGACAGGGTCTGACACCGTCTCGATCTACCGGCAGGACACCAGCGATAGCCTCGAGGTGGATTACACCGCCACCATCGGCAGAGATGGTTCCGTGACGGGCTCGGGCAAGATAAGGAGCACGGGATTCACCTATAATTGGACGGCGAGTGTGCAGGGAAACAAGGAACGGCCTGTTTCCGACATCCTGGGCTCTGTCTGGCAGGAGAGCGAGAACGGTTGGAGCGGCGTGTGGACGCGACGGGGCACCAGCGACGTCTTCGACGCGGTATGGACCCTGAATGGGCGGCAGGTGACGGCGGTGCTGACCATGACACGGACAGGGGCTGGCACCGTCTCGATCTACCGGCAGGACACCAGGGATAACCTCGAGGTGGATTACACCGCCACCATCGGCGGAGATGGTTCCGTGACGGGCTCGGGCAAGATAAGGAACTCGGAATTCACCTACAATTGGACGGCGAGTGTGCAGTAGTTCTCGCTACCCATCCCAATCTCACAATCAAAATTGGGTCGCTTAACATCTTTCCGGAAATGAAGTTTTTTGGCTTTGCATGCTTTTTCCGAAATTATCAATGAACTCGTGCGGAGTCAAATCCGCCAGAGCGCTATGCGGCCGGAACTCGTTGTAATCCCTGCGCCACTTCTCGATCTTCTCCCGGGCGTCCGCCATCGATAAAAACCAATTCACGTTCAAGCATTCGTCCCGAAACGATCCGTTGAACGACTCGATCGTGGCGTTATCCATGGGTATTCCGGGCCTCGAGAAGACCATCGTGTCGCAGTTCTCATAAGCCCATTTGTCCAAAACCCGGGAAACAAATTCGCTCCCGTTATCGCTTTGGATCCGATCCGGCTTCTCTCGTTCCTTCACCAGCCGTTCCACAACCACGACGACCTCCGCGCCCGTGAGGCTCTGTCCGACCTTGATCGCCAAACATTCGCGGCTATAATTATCGACTATCGTTAAGGACCGAAACCGACGGCCGTTGAAGAGGCTATCGGCCACGAAATCCATGCTCCAGCAGGCATTAGGTCGCTCCACCTGGGGCCTCCTCATCCGGCGGCTTCCTGACACATGGCGTCTTGGTCTTTTTCGCCTTAAATTAAGCCCTTCCAGGCAGTAAATCCGGTAGGTCCGCTTATGGTTGATGCGCCACCCCTCCCGCCGAAGCAGAACGTGAATCCGCCGATACCCGTACCGGACCCTGGTCTCCGCGATCTCCCGGATCCGCATCCGAAGACCCCGGTCGTCCCTCCTTCGGGAACGATATCGTTGGGAGGAACGACAGATCATGACGACCCGGCAGGCCCGTCGCTCACTCACCCAATACGCATCCCTCAGCTGGGTAACTTGCCGGCGCTTCCGGGCCGGCTTTAGAATTTTTTTGAGAGCACATCCTGGAGCATCTGCTTGTCGAGGCTCAGATCCGCCACCATCCTCTTCAGCTGCTTATTTTCCTCCTCCAGCTGCCGGAGGCGGAGCTCCGAAACCCCCAGCCCCGCGTACTTCTTCTTCCATCGAAAGTACGTCTGCTCCGAGATCCCCATCTTCCGGCAGACTTCAGCCACCCGGGTTCCCGTTTCAGCCTGGCGGAGGGCAAAGGCGATCTGCTCCTCGGTGAACTTTGATTTCTTCATCGGCAAAGCTTCCCTTCAGAGATTTTGCCAAAAAACTAACATTTTGTCTGGATCAGTTTTAAGGGATGAGGTCCGTCGAATGGGGCAATGGCAAGGCGTATTTTTTTAAGGGAAGTCAATACAGCCGTTATGATCTGAAAGCCGATCGTGTCGATCCCGGCTATCCAAAATCGATCACCGAATGGTCGGGGCTTCCCTGGACGGACGGTGTTGATGCCGCGGTCAACTGGGGCAACGGCAAGGTTTTGCTTTTTAAGGGAAGTCAATATGTTCGCATCGATGTCCAGGCGGATCGTGTCGACCCCGGCTATCCAAAACCGATCAACAACGAAACATGGCCGGGGCTTCCCTGGACGGACGGTATTGAGGCCGCTATCAACGGGGGCAACGGCAAGATTTATCTTTTTAAAGAAACTCAATACGTTCGCTGGGACATCCAGACGGATCGTGCCGATCCCGGTTATCCAAAATCGATCGACAACGAAACATGGCCGGGTCTATCGGACCTTCTGCGGTGAACCGACGATAGCCTGCCTTCGATTGCCCGTCCTTGGCCGTTTTCATTCTCTGGGGTGAGCGTCAAATAGATAAATACCTGAGTCTTCAGGCTCTTAGGGGAAAAAGAGTGAGGTCGTTGACTGGACCAGGTTAGAACCTGTTTAATATAAAATAATTAGCATCTGCCCAAGCCAATCTGGGGAAAAGTCTGCGAAAAATTCGCCGAAATACGGACCTATACGATTCACTTCACAGGTGGTACGCGAAATGAGGGCAGGTCAACCCTTCCTCAGCGGGGGTTATGTGCCGGCCCGCTTCGTACCGTGTAATACGTAACCGGTGTTGTTGGTGCCGTCCAGCGCGTTGCCGTCACTCGAGAGAATCACCGTATCGACCCAGCCTCCGGAACGGTGGGTGAAACGGACCTGCCGCCGCGCCGCGTCGAGGATGGTCCACTGACCTTCGTTGATCTTGCTGTCGCCGTTGTAGACATCAAAGGTTCCGTCGGCGTGTATGATCAGAGTTTGGCCTGATACCCAGTTCCACGTGCCGGCAAGGTCCC